>NZ_JBGOOV010000005.1:89600-210162 GCF_041439795.1 Shewanella sp. 5S214 | reverse complement strand
ACGATGATTTGACAGCTAACCGACATACGAAGTAGATGAATTTGTTGATTGATTTTAATTTGACTGCTAAAGCAGTCAAATACCTTCCCGTAGCAAAAGGGCTCGCCTATTGACTCGCGGGAGGCTCATATGTGTTAGGTGTCTAATCAACTTGTCATTAGCGATTTCTTAATGTACTTTTCACACGATTAGTAACTATGTCATCCAATGATAGACACTAACGCCTCCAAGTATAATCATTAGTAAGATTCCGCCTCTCGATAACTGATATACAGCCGAAACCATTGTCCCATTTCCATACCGACTCTTTGATAACAAGTTATAATAAAACTCGTTTACTGACTTCGCATAATATTTAAATATTAGGAAATAGCCTGTCGAAGCTATAAGCCAAGTACATCCCATTAATATAAAAGCAGTCGAGTCTTCGAATAGCGCTATAAAAATGAAGGGGGAAAGGTAAAATAATACTAACCATGCAATAGCATAATAAGTACACTTTTTTTTTAAAATATATCTCCATTCTTCATACTCAGCAATATTTTTAACTCTTGCTTCTTTATACTCCTTTTTATGTCTACTTTTCTTACCCATTCAAAAAACAGCCTTATATTTTAGTAACCCTATAACGACACATACTTATTTCACTCCTAAAGCGGCATTCTACAACTTCAACGCCCCAATCTAGGGAATCCTCAGATAATTCTTTTAAATTTGAAAATAGTAGACACGCATGGTGCTATCTGATCTAATCAATTTCGCCAAAAACCTATTAAATCTAACACCATGCGAGATATCCATATACTACACGATTTGCTTAAAAAACAATGCCCCAAATTCATCAAAAACGCCTTAATTCTCTGATGGTTGCCACTGAGTCACTACTCGATAGAAATCAATCGTCACTCACTCAGCTTGGTCGAAATATTACAGGCTCTGAATGATTAATCATGCCACCCATTTTTATGATAATAAACATAACTGCTTTTAAGTTTAATTGCGGTAACCTTCTGCACTATTCAAATGTATAAATTGAATGGGAATTATCAACAAACTGAGCGCTAGATGGAAAATGGTGAGCAATGCGGTAAATTCAACAGCACTAGTGGGTTGATTGATATCAAGCTGGCAATCAGGTGATTTTTTTAGTGTTAGTTCTAGTTTTGAAATTAAGCCTTAAGCACACAACCAGCGTTGGCAGTTTGATGCACCTTGTCGTCGCTTTCGCTCTAAATGTTCGAAATATTCCGTTAATGCAGGTAAAGACCCTACTGCACCTTTGAATAATGAACCAAACTCAGTGGTGATTTTTAGCCAGTTGTCAGCAGGAATATTTAGTCTATTGAGAATATCTTGGCTAGTTGAGCTAATTGCACCGTGTTTATCTTCTCGAATAATTCGCCCGGTATCTTCCACCAACACAATATAGTCTTTAACGCTGAACATAAATCCAATTGGGATGTTTTAATAACCAATAGTGTTAGATGTTCATATTTTTATCTTGCTTGCAATTAGTGTGATTCACGCTGAACTTGAGGACGTTGAAGAAAATAGCGTGAGCATTTTCGAATAAGTCCGAAGCTGTCTACAAATGCCGATCAAAGTTAAATCTGACCCCATGGCGACCTTTTCGCAGCTGTTGTTTTGTAAATAGCGAAAATGTTGCGGGGCGGCTGGGCTAATTCATTTATAAAGAGTAAAGAGGGAACAGCCGTTGGTTTCCTCTTGGTCTGCTGTGGGTGAAGCGCCACGACGTTGGTGGCCGCAGGCCATATGTATCAGCCCATGTAGGGTGGAACCTTGCGATATTACTTCAAACGAAGTTTGAAAATACCTTAGTGGCCGTAAGCAATATCTAATAAAAAGGAGGCTTTCGCCTCCTCTCTTTATCCAACTATCTAACACTACTTACCGTCTTGTGCTCGACGCTTTTTGAAGTCTGAATCTTCTATCCATTTTGGCCAGTCGTTGTTATTGGCGAGCTTTTCAATAATGTCGCTGATCAAGGCTAAGTCTTGCTCTACCCCGCCTAAATTCCAGCTGGCATCGTAATCGTCTGTGCCTTGATGGTATTTATGGGCAATATAATCAGGATCGGTGTCGCCTAGGCTCATGAACATTAAACCGGGGACGCCTTGTTGGGCTAAGGCAAAATGGTCTGAACGGAACATTAAACCATTTTGTGGGCGAGGATCAGCCTTTACAGTGCGGCCTTGTGCTTTGGCGGCATCATCTAAATAGGTTTCAAGTTGTGATACACCTTGGCCGTAACGCAAGATGTAATTAACCCCTTTACCCACGTTCATGCCGTCTATGTTTAAAAACGATACCAGTTGTTTAGTCGGTACAGGAGGATTCGCGGCAAAGTATTGCGCGCCAATAAGGCCAGTTTCTTCTGCGGTAAATGCAGTAAATAAAATAGAGCGTTTAGGTGCTTTGTTTTGCTGTTTAAAATGACGCGCAAGTTGCAATACGCCTGCAACCCCAGAGGCATTGTCGACGGCACCGTTTAAAATTACCGTTTTACCGTCTTGCACGGTTTTACCTAAGTGATCCCAGTGGGCATGCATGACTACCCATTCATCGGCTTGGCTGGTGCCTGGTATGAGTCCTGCTACGTTATAAGATGTGGCTAATTCGATGGTATTTTTTACTGCTAAATTGGCTTTGAGTTTAAGTGGTATAGATTTAAAACCCGCTTTTGCTGCACTGAGTTTCACTTTATCAAAGTCTAGGCCTGCTGCTTGAAACACCTTTTGCGCGGTTTGATGTTGCACCCAGCCCATGACACCAATATGTGATTGGTTTTTGTGATCATCAACTAAGGTGTATTTAGTATTGGTGTTGCTGTTTTCTACCACATTCCAGCCGTAGGCTGCAGGTGCAGTTTCATGGACAATAAACACCGCTTTGGCGCCCTGCCTGGCTGCTTCTTCGTACTTGTAGGTCCAACGGCCATAATAGGTCATAGCATTGCCTTTAAAGATAGCGGGGTCTTGAGCGGCAAAGCCTGGATCATTAACTAACACAATGACGGTTTTGCCTTTAACATCAATGTTGGCATAGTCATTCCACTGATATTCCGGCGCATTAATACCATAGCCAACAAACACTATATCGCTGTTATCTACACTCACTTGAGGTAGAACTTGCTCAGTACGTGCAGTGAAATCAGTGCCATTATTAAACACTAAATCGCCAATAGTGAGTTGCATGGTTTGATCCGCGGTAATCTTAGCCATCGGCACAGCTTGACGATAACTGTCACCGAAACCTGGAGCGAGTCCCATTGCTTTGTATGCGTTTTCTAAATACTCAACGGTTAGCTTTTCGCCATGAGATAACGGCCCACGGCCCTCAAATTCATCACTGGCTAAGGTTTGGACATCTTGACGATAGGTTTTTTGATCAAATTGAAATGGCGTAGCATTGACACTTGGCAGAAGCAACACACCAAACACAGCTAATAAACGAAAGGTATTCACGGACAAGGTCCCCTGTTGAGTATTGAGAGTAACCATTGTAACAGCAAGCAGCTAAAGCGAAAGTCGTTAACGCAGCTTAATAAATAACCCTAGCTGGCTTTACACAAAAAACACATGGTAGGGATAATTAAGACGCTTTGCATACGGCCACCTCTAACTAAATGCATAGCTATCTGACTAAAAATGATCGGCATGCATTTGTAATACAACAACACCTATTGACATAATATGTCACAGCGTTCTATAGTGAGACATAAAATGTCATCGAGGGTGTGTTTGCCATTTTGATGATTTAACGTGTATGAGCTTGTGTTAATAAAACACCCGAGGTGAATAGTGACAATACCGAAATATAAAGGGAAATATATGAAATTTATCATCATAACTGGCGCGGGTATGATTGCACTTAAATTTTTTGCCTATGGAGGTCAAAGCGTAGCCGCTGCAGAAATTCAAATGTCGGCGAGTACCTTACAGCTGCTTGAATCAAATCAAAGCGATATGGTAGTCAACAAGCTGTGTTCGATACTGCCTATTGCATTAAAAAATAAAGCCGAATTTGACGCCTCATGGTTTGCTATCGAATTTAATTATGGTCATACCCAATCAGACGAAGATATTGAAACAATCGCCAAAAATATGTTGGCGAAGGGCAATATTTGCAACCCGATAACGCATTAACATCAAAGTAAACTAATGCCTTGGTGCCCTGTTTGCGCTAAATAGCGTTTGTCTACCCATAGGCCGATAGCAGCAACTAATACTTCATCATAGAAAACTAACGGAATATGTTGCCGACGCCAAGGTGGGATATTGCACTCTTGCCATAGTTTTTTTAACTCACGCGGTTTTGGCCGTTGTGAGGTAGCAAATTGTGGTTGGCACTTAATAGAGCCTGCTGCGCCATAGCGAATCGTCACTTTACTGTTAGTTGGCGCTAACGCTAATAAAGGCTTATCAGCAGATAGTTGTTGGCTTAAAAGGCATTGATGCTGGCCGATATCTATCTGCAACTCAGTAACATCACCCTTTAATAGACGAATAAAATCAGCGGTTAATGAGAGTGGATCGGGCGTTTTAAGATCACTATTGCTCAGTACATAGGCCACACCTGCATAGCGTTTTACTTGGTAGCCACCCCATTGGATCGCCATATTAGCATCATCTTTAGCAGCCAGCAGTTGTGACAGTATCTGCTGTAATTGCGCTTGCGAAGGTAAACTAACGCCACAATGGCTTAAATATCCGCGAAATAGTAATGCTTGCCAAGCGGCACTTAATTGGCCAAAACCGCTAAGCTTAAATCCGCTTGATTCGGTTATTGATGCATTGTCATCACTGGCTAACATTAGCCATTGAGGTAAGCGATGACTGACTTCATCATCAATAACGTCTTGTTGCTGAGCACACAATGCCGCACTTCTGGCGGCTGTTACTGCGATACTTGGCCAGCGTTGTTTTAAGCGGGGAATAATATCTAAACGCAGAAAGTTACGATCATAACTGTCGTCTTGATTACTTTCATCTTCAATATGAGTTAAACGCTGTTGCAGTGCAAATTGCTCTATTTGCTCTCGGCTGACATCTAATAATGGCCTAACTAACCAAGCGTGATGATAAGCTTGTATGGCGCCCATCGCACCAAGCCCTTTAGGACCTTGACCACGCTTTAATGCTAGCAATAATGTTTCAAGTTGATCATCCTGGTGATGGGCAGTGAGTAGGATATCACCCGGATTAAGGTAGCGATCAAACGCTTGATAACGGGCGTCACGCGCTTGTGCCTCAAGGCTTTGCCTTGGACCTTTGTCAACATTAACGCGCTCAATTTGCACGGGTAATTGGTAATAACCCGCACGCGTTATACAGTGTTGCACCCAAGTGTCGGCATTAGGACTGAGCCCATGATGAACATGGATAAGTAAACACGCAATATGTGGATACTTTTGGGCGAACGCACTCAAACCATAAGCTAATACTTCAGAATCAACCCCACCACTGTAAGCCAGCACTAACTTAGGTGTGTGCTCATGTTGCAAACTCGTCTGTTGATAAAGTGGCATTACCGCTTGTTCAAGCAAACTAAGCAATTGTTGGCCGCTGAGTTGAGCTAAAGTCGAGTGTTTCACTGTCATGGTATGTACCTAGAAAACAATTTTAACATTGGTTGACCCGAGCATACTTTCGAGTGCTAACATCAACTCATCACTGGGATTAACTCGCCATTCATCACCTAAAGTAATTTTACCGCTAGCATGGTCTTGTGCATAATTAATGGTCACCGGAACCACACCATTTCGCCAAGGGGTTAAGGTTTGTTCAAAGGTTTCCAGCCATGCTTGGGTAACATCGTTGCCATGAACATTTATTGCAACCGCTTTAGCAAAATGACTACGAGCTTCACCAATTTCGATAATATTACGGGCGTTCATCCGGTTACCACCAGAGAAATCATCAAAACTGACATCACCTTCGCAAATTAAAATACGATCTTTTTCAAGCATGTGGCCAAACTTTTCAAACGGTTCGGTAAACAGCATGACTTCTAAACGGGCACTTTTGTCATCTAAGGTGACTAGGCCCATTTTAGAGCCACGCTTGGTGATCATTACCCGCGTAGCGACCACTAGACCAGCAACTTTAACGGTTTTACCACGTTCTGTTGGGTGAATGTCTTTTAAGCGACCGTTAGTGTATTGCTTCAACTCTTTTAAATACTGGTTAATCGGGTGGCCCGTTAGATACAAACCTAATGTTTCACGCTCCCCTTCAAGCCAAATTTTGTCTGGCCAAGGGGTACACTGAACAAAGTTTTGCTTACTGTCTTCTGGCTCAGAGTTGAGTAAACCAAACATATCATGCTGGCCAATGGCTTCGGCTTTAGCATGTTGCGCGGCAGCACTAATAGCCTCTGGCAAAGTGGCCATCATTGATGCGCGATGCGGGCCTAAGGTATCTAGTGCACCCGCAAGGATCAGTTTTTCAATCACTCGTTTGTTGAGTTTTTTCAAATCAACACGGGCACAGAAATCAAATAAGTCGATAAATGGGCCGTCTTTTCGGGCCTCTAAAATGGACTCAACCGGACCTTCACCTACGCCTTTAATCGCGCCGATACCATAAACAATATTTAAGTCGTCATCGACGGTAAATTTAAATTGGCCTTTGTTCACATCGGGCGGAATTAACGGTAAGCCCATGCGCTCACATTCATCCACTAAGGTGACAATTTTATCAGTGTTGTCCATGTCGGCAGACATTACCGCCGCCATAAACTGCGCCGGAAAATGGGTTTTTAACCACAGGGTTTGGTACGAGACGAGTGCATAAGCGGCTGAGTGAGATTTGTTAAACCCGTAACCGGCAAACTTTTCCACCAAGTCAAAGATCTTCATCGACAAATCGCCATCGATACCGTTGTTAATCGCCCCTTCTTTAAACGTGCCGCGCTGCTTGGCCATTTCTTCGGGTTTTTTCTTACCCATGGCACGACGGAGCATATCCGCACCACCTAGGGTATAACCCGACAATACTTGCGCAATCTGCATCACCTGCTCTTGATACAAGATAATGCCGTAAGTTGGTGACAATAATTCTTTTAACGATTCATGCTGATATTCGGCATCTGGGTATGAGACTTCTTCACGCCCATGCTTACGTTCAATAAAGTTATCCACCATGCCTGATTGCAAAGGACCTGGGCGGAATAACGCTACAAGCGCAATCATGTCTTCAAAACAGTCTGGTTGCAGACGTTTGATCAAATCTTTCATGCCGCGAGATTCGAGCTGGAATACCGCAGTGGTCTCATACCGTTGCAGTAATCTAAAGCAAGCTGGATCGGCAAGTGGAATGGCTTCAATCAGTACCGGCTCTTTACCTTCTTTGGCTAGGCGCGGATTAATCATCTGCAATGCCCAATCAATGATGGTTAAGGTACGTAAACCCAAGAAGTCGAACTTAACTAAACCCGCGGTTTCAACATCGTTTTTATCAAATTGCGTAACCGGGTTTAGACCTTCTGCATCGCAATACAGTGGCGCGAAATCGGTAATCCGAGTGGGCGCAATAACCACACCACCAGCATGTTTACCCGCGTTACGCGTCACACCTTCTAGGCGCCGACACATGTCGATGAGCTCTTTAACATCTTCGTCGCTGTCATAGGCTTCTGGTAGCGATGGCTCAACTTCAAACGCTTTAGCTAACGTCATTCCAGGCTCTGCTGGGATCATTTTAGTGAGACGTTCAACAAAGCCGTATGGATGACCTAAAACACGGCCAACGTCGCGCACAACCGCTTTAGCTGCCATGGTGCCAAAGGTAATAATTTGCGATACCGCTTCTCGGCCGTACAGCTCTGCTACGTGATCAATGACCTCATCACGTCGGTCCATGCAAAAGTCGACGTCGAAATCGGGCATGGATACGCGTTCAGGGTTCAAGAAACGTTCGAACAGTAAGTCGTATTCGAGTGGATCTAAGTCGGTAATTTTAAGTGCGTATGCCACTAATGAACCGGCACCTGAACCACGACCTGGGCCAACCGGAATACCGTTATCTTTACCCCATTGGATAAACTCCATCACGATAAGGAAGTAGCCAGGAAACCCCATCTGGTTAATGACTTTCAGCTCAATCGCAAGGCGTTCGTCATACTCGCCACGCTTTTCGATACGAACTTGTGGGTCGGGGAATAAAAACGCCAGACGCTCTTCGAGGCCTTTTTCGGAGGCCGCGACTAAGAAGTCTTCAATCGATAAATCACCGGTGGGGAAATTAGGTAAAAAGTATTCATGCAAGCGGATGGTGACATTACAACGTTTAGCAATTTCAACACTGTTTTGAATCGCCGACGGAATATCACTAAACAGCGCAAGCATTTCGTCTTCGGTGCGCAGATATTGTTGATCGCTGTAGGTTTTAGGGCGACGTGGGTCAACTAAAGTATAGCCATCATGGATCGCAACACGGATCTCATGCGCTTCAAAGTCGTCTTGCTTTAAAAACACCACTTGGTTAGTGGCCACTACGGGTAAACCTTTAATTGACGCTAGCTCAACCGCCATGTGTAAATAGCGTTCTTCATGTGCCCGGCCGGTGCGGATAAGTTCGAGGTAATAGCGGTCTTCAAAGTGTTGTTGATAAAAAGCAATCAGTGACTCAACTTGATTTTGATTGCCCTTTAATAAGGCTTTGCCCACATCACCGTCTTTGGCGCCAGAAAGAATGATCAAGCCGCTGTTATATTTGATCAGCCAGTCTTGATCAATCACTACGCGGTTATCGATATGCCCACGAAGATAAGCTTCGCTGATTAATTGGGTTAGATTTTGATAACCGTCATTGTTCATCGCAATAATGGTTAACGCACAAAACTCTTTTTCAAAACCAGGCGTTTGTACCCAAAAATCGGCACCAATAATAGGTTTAATCCCGACGCCATGACAGGCACCGTAAAACTTGACCAAACCACAAAAGTTGTTTTGATCAGTTAACGCTATGGCTGCCATGCCCTGACTTTCAGCAGCAGCAATAATAGGTTTAACTTTGGCAACGCCATCTGACATTGAATAATCACTGTGGACGCGCAAATGAACAAAACGAGGATCGGACATAGATTATTTTTCTTCGAAAAAGATGAATGAAACAACACGAAAATGCGGAATTTAGACTACCAAACTAAGTGATTTTATCCAATGATAAACTCACTTAGTTTGGTGATTATCACAATGGATCCTGAAGTAAAATACGCTCAGCAACAGGTTTAAAACTTTTACGATGTTCAGGTAACACGCCATATAATGCCAGGGCTTCAAAATGTGCTTTGGTTGGGTAACCTTTGTGCTTAGCAAAGCCATACTGGGGATACTGGCTGTCTAAGGCATCCATCTCGGCATCACGAGTCACTTTAGCAATAATAGATGCTGCGCTGATAGCGGCAACGAGCCCATCACCTTTGATGATAGCATGGCTGGTAATACCAAAATGAGGCACACGATTACCATCAACTAATACTCGCTCAGGTAAAATTGCTAAACCTGCCACAGCGCGTTGCATCGCCAGCATAGTGGCATGCAAAATATTAAGCTCATCGATTTCAAGTGGACTGGCACGACCAATACTGACACATAACGCGTTATCCATAATCTGTTGATATAAAGCGTTACGGCGCTTCTCACTGAGTTTCTTAGAATCATTAAGGCCAACAATTGGTTTACTCGGATCTAAGATCACCGCGGCGGTGACCACATCACCAATCAATGGACCACGGCCGACTTCATCAACACCGGCAACCACACCTTGTGAAATCATGGCGACGTGTTCTGGGGTAATATTTTTAATCACCACAGGAAGAGAATCAAGAGATGTCATCTGTTTTATCCTGTAAACCTAAGACGCATGTAACAATGCCACTACAGCATCTGCAGCTCGTTCGCTGGCGTTACATTTAAGTAAACCATGTAATTGCTCAAAACGGGCATTTAGCGGTGCAAAATCTTGATTGAGTTGGTTAATTACCGCGTCTGCAATTAACTGAGGCTGGCAATTTGCTTGCATGAGCTCAGGCACTATGGTCTCGTTTGCTAACAGATTAGGCAACGAATAGTTCTTAATTTTCATCATACGAATCGCAATGGCGTAAGTAATAGGGCTAACACGATAAGACACCACCATTGGGCGTTTTACCAGCATTGCCTCTAAAGTTGCAGTGCCTGACGCTAACAAAATACAATCAGCAGCAGCCATCACCTCACGAGATTGACCTTCGATAAGAGTGACCTCTAAATCGGGCGCAAACTCCTCAAGCGCAGTTAGAAATTGTTGCCGACGAGCATCATTAACCACTGGCGTGACAAATTTGATGTCCGGATAAGCTTGTTTAACCAACTGGGCTGCTTTGATAAAAGGTTCAGCTAATTGCTTTAACTCACCGCCACGAGACCCTGGTAATACCGCCAAGTATTCAGCATCGGCATCTAATCCTAATAATTGACGCGCTGCCTGCTTGTCGCTGTACATAGGTATGTCATCAGCAAGTGTATGACCGACAAAGGTACAGGGTACTTGATACTGGTCGTAAAAGGCTTTCTCAAATGGCAGTAACGACAACACCATATTAGTGGCTTTGGCAATTTTGAAAATACGCTTTGGACGCCAAGCCCAGACCGACGGGCTAACATAATGGACCGTTTTTATTCCTTTAGCTTTTAACTTAAGCTCTAAGCCAATGTTAAAGTCAGGTGCATCAATACCGATAAAGCAATCTGGAGCTAATTCAGTAATCTGTTTCACTAAACTGGAACGAATATGCATAAGCCGCGGTAAACACGAAAGCACCTCAACTAACCCCATCACTGAAAGCTCTTCCATTGAGAATAAACTTTCAAATCCTAGGGCTTGCATGCGCGGGCCACCAATACCGATAAATCGCGCATCAGGGTAGCGTTGTTTGAGTGAATGAACTAAACCGGCACCTAAAATATCGCCGGAGATTTCTCCGGCGACAATGGCAAATACTTTTGAAGAAGAGTTGGTCATCGTTTCCGTCTATCGAATAATGCCACGAGCAGAGTGGTTTACAAAATCTACTAACATTTTTACATTGGCGTCATTTTTAGCAGACTCAGCCAGTTCAGCATTGGCTTCTTCAATGGTTAAGCTTTTACGAAATATCGCTTTATACGCATTCAAGATTGCACGCTGGCTTTCTTTAGTAAAACCACGGCGTTTTAAACCTTCTAAATTTAATCCACGTGGTGCAGCAGGAGATCCCGAAGCCATCACAAATGGAGGTACATCTTTTAAAATCAGCGAAGCACCGGCAGTAAACGCATGGTCACCAATATGAACAAACTGATGTACACCTGTCATGCCACCTAAAATAACCCAATCACCAACATGCACATGGCCAGCGATAGATGCATTGTTAGCCATAATGACGTTATTACCTACAACACAGTCATGGGCGATGTGAACATAAGCCATAAATAGATTATTTGAACCTATGCGTGTTTCACCATGATCTTGGGTAGTGCCTCGGTGAATCGTGACTGACTCACGGATAATATTATTGTCACCAATAATTAACCGAGTTTGCTCACCGGCATACTTTTTATCTTGGCACTCTTCACCGACTGAAGAGAATTGAAAAATACGGTTACCTTTACCAATAACCGTTGGACCTTTAACCACAACATGCGAGCTTATCCATGTGTCGTCGCCAATTTCAACATTTTCACCGATATAAGTCCAAGGACCAATAGTGACATTATGGCCAATTTTGGCTGTTGGGTGAACAAATGCTAATTTATCTATCACTTTTCAATCTCTCTACGTGCACACATGATTTCAGCAGAACAAACCAGTTCGCCATCAACCAGGGCTTCACCAATAAACACACCAATGCCACGACGCTCTTTAATCATTTTAACGTGAAAATGTATTTGATCGCCCGGTACAACTACACGTCTAAAACGCGCTTTATCAATACCCGCAAAATAATACAATACGTCAGGAGACGGCTCTGTACTCATGGTTTTAAATGCAAGTAAACCTGTGGCTTGTGCCATAGCTTCTAAAATTAGTACACCTGGCATCACAGGTTGTATTGGAAAATGTCCCTGAAAAAATGGTTCATTAATAGTGACATTTTTAATCGCATGTAATTGCTCACCTACAGTAAAGTCTAATACACGATCGATTAACAAAAATGGATATCTATGGGGTAGATATTTAAGTATCTCTTGAATATCCATGGTGTTTAATTGGTTTGACACACTACATTCCTTTAATAAGGCAGAATTACAATTATTCTGTGCCCTTAGCACTTTTCTCGAGATTTTTCACTCGACTAAATAAATCATCTAGTTGGCGGAAACGCACAGTATTTCGACGCCAAAGTTTGTTTTCCATGGCAACTGTAGCAGATGAATACACGCCTTTCTCGCGAATAATACTCGTTATATTGGTACCGCCAGAGACATGGACACCATCCACAATACTAAGGTGTCCTGCAACAGCACTACCACCACCAATAATGCAGTATTTACCGATAGTAGAACTACCTGCAATGATGGAACCACCCGCCATCGCGGTATTTTGTCCAATAACAACATTATGGGCAATTTGAACTTGATTGTCGATAATCACACCATCATGAATCTCGGTATGCGACAGCGCGCCACGGTCAATACTGGTACATGCGCCAATTTCCACATGATTGCCAATACGTACACCACCTGTTTGAGGGATTTTAATCCAATTACCGCGTTCATTGGCATAACCAAAACCATCAGAACCAATAACAGAGCCTGAATGAACGATACAGTGGTGACCAATATGCACATCATGATAAATCGTTACATTCGCCCAAAGACGTGTATCTGAACCAATAATACTGGTTTCACCGATCACACAACCTGGACCAATCTGAACATTTTCACCTAAAATAACATTGGCACCAATCACCGCATTTGCACCAATCGCAACACCGTCACCAATAATGGCTGAGGCTTCTATTTGGGCTGAAGGATGGATACCAAGGCTTTCTTTTGGTGTGGTATCAAGTAATTGCGCCACGCGAGCGAACCCAACATAAGGGTCACTGACAATTAGGGCATTACCTTGATAATTGCTTGCTTCTTTTTCGCTAAGTAAAACCGCGCTAGCTTGAGTTGCCTCAAGCATTGCACGGTATTTACTATTGGCTAAAAAAGAGAGTTGGCCTTGGACTGCATGTTCAAGAGTGGCCACACTAGTAATTTCCAGCGTATCGTCACCTTTGACTGTTGCACCCAATAATTGGCTAAGCTCTTTTAAAGTCACTTTTTGCATACTTATTATTTGCCTTTGCTTAAGGCTTCTACCACTTTGCTGCTAATATCAGCTTCTGGCTTAACAAAAATTACCGCGCCACGTTGAAGAACCATGTCGTAGTTTTCTTTACCAGCAATGGTATTAATTGCTTTTTGAACTTGAACTAATAGCTTGTTCTGCTCTTCACCTTGACGGCGACGCATGTCTTCGTCTAAAGCTTTGCCTTTCAGTTGGAATTCAGATTTCAATGATTCCATTTTACGGACTAATTCAGTTTTTTGTGTGTCGCTCATTAACGCGCCATCACGTTGTTGCTTTTCAACCATAGAACGCATGTCTTCTTGCATTTTTTGGACTTCAGCAACACGATCACCAAACTCAGCTTTTAACGATTTAGAAATTTGTTCGCGCTGTGGCAACTGCTCGAACACTTGACCCATATCCACTACAGCAAGCTTTTCTGCTTGAACTAGCATAGGGGTAGCAAACAATGCCAATGTAATTAATGCGCGATTTACCATCTTTTTCAAAGTAGACTCCTTGTTGAACTTGTTGTTGTCAGCAAAACTTGCCGAGTGTATTTGTTTTAGAACGTTTTGCCAATATTGAACGAGAAAATCTCTGTCTCATCATCTGCGTATTCTTTCAGCGGCCAAGCTAAACTGAATACCATAGGACCCATTGGCGATAGCCACTGAACGCTCATACCCCATGAGGCACGTAAACGAGCTGGATCACTATAATCTTCTAACTTAGAGAACTGATCCGCAGGCAGATTTCGATAAGATTCATAATCAAACTCTGTATCCCACACGTTACCGGCATCCACGAAGAAACTGGTCCGCACTGAGTTGGTGTAAGCTTCATCAAGGAATGGCGTTGGAACGATCATTTCAAAGCTTGCGGTTGCAATAGCATTACCACCAATTGAGCGACCTGAACTGACCTGAATCGTATTTGGGTCACCAGGTAAGCTACAACCATCACCAGAAACATCAGGCGCACATTGCTCACTACCACGGTATAAATAGAACGAGCGTGGACCGACAGAATTTGACTTGAAGCCACGTAACGAACTGCTACCACCTGAATAGTAGTTTTCCCAGAACGGTAAGATTTGGTCATTGTCGTTATATTGACCATAACCGTTTGAGTAACCTAAACGGGCGCGAGCCAATAATACAAACCCATGCTGAGGTGTCAGCGGGAAGTAGAAATTGGTATCAAAATCCGTTTTAAAGTACTGCAAGTCAGAACCCGGAACCGTCATTTTACCGCTTAAACGTTGCGATGAACCATCTGTAGGGAACGTACCACGGTTAAGTGTGCTACGGTACCAACCAGCATTCAATTCAAAGTTATCAAAACTTAAGTCTGAATTTGGATCGTCCGTTTCACGATACACATTGTAGAAACGCAATGCTTGTTCATAAGCAGAGATTTCTGAAATGGTATTATGACGATAACCAATACCACCGTTCAAACGGTTATATTCGTTGATCGGGAAGCCTGAGTTTAACGCCACACCATAAGATTTATTCTTATAGCGTTCAAGGTTAGCCTGGTTAGCATCAAACTCGTTCCAGTAAACGCTACCACCTAAACTAACACCATCTTTGGTGAAATAAGGGTCAGTGAAAGACAAGTTAGCGCTACGGGAATATTTATTAGTGTTAATACTAATACCCGCTTGGTTACCTGTGCCAAGGAAGTTGTTTTGCTCAACGCCAAACTGCAAACTCACGCCAGATTCAGTACCATAACCGACACCCGCGTTAAACGAACCCGACGGCTGTTCTTTTACGGTCACTGCAACATCAACTAAATCGTCACTGCCCGGCACTTGAATCGTTTCTGCATCAACCGTTTCAAAATAACCTAAACGGTTAAGGCGAAGTTTAGACTGCTCAATTTGGGCTGAGTTTAACCATGCCCCTTCCATTTGACGAAGTTCACGACGCATAACTTCATCTTTGGTAACCGTGTTACCGGTGAAGTTAATTGAGCGAACATAAACGCGTTTACCCGGTTTAACATTAATGTTAAGCACCACTTCTTTGGTGTCATCATTAATTTCAGGGTAAGTTTTCACTTCCGGATAAGCATAACCAAAACGGCCCAGGTATTTACTGTACATTTCTTCGGTGAATGTGACATCGGCACCGTTGTACATATTACCCGCTTTGATCGGTAAAATAGCTTTCATTAACTCTTCGCGGCCCATAAGGTCACCAATTAAGTTAACTTCTTTTACTTTATACTTTTCACCTTCATTAACATTGATAGTGATGTACAAACCTTTACGGTCCGGTGTCATCGCCACTTGTGTTGAGGTGACTTCAAAACGAATATAACCTTGGTTATGGTAATAGGTTTTGATGGTTTCTAAGTCGGCTTGTAGCTTTTGCTTTTGATAGCGACGCTCGCCAAACAAATCCCACCAAGCCACATAATCTTTGAGTTCCAGCATGCTGATGATCTCAGAATCTGAGAACACAGTATTACCTACCACGTTGATTTGACGGATTTCAGCCGCTAACCCTTCGGTAAATTTAAACTTAAGCTCAACACGATTACGCGGTAAGTTGATGATTTGCGCTTCAACTTTAGCCCCATACTTACCCACACCGTAATAGAAATCTTGCAGGCCTTTTTCAATGCCTGTCAACATGGTTCTATCAAGTGACTCGCCCGCTTTAACACCAGAACCGTCAAGACTTTCTTGTAACTGTTCGTCTTTAATATCTTTATTACCTTCAAACGAGATAATACTGATAGTTGGACGCTCTTTAACCGTTACAAAAAGTATACCGTCTTCATGACTGACACTGATGTTTTCAAAATTGGTTGAACCGTATAGGCTCTTAATCGCTTGCTGTAATTTAACTTCATCTACCGTGTCACCTACTTTCACAGGTAAACTCAATAGTGCTGCACCGAGAGCAACTCGTTGCAAACCTTCTACTTGGATGTCGGTCACTTCAAAAGGTTGGAAAGACTCTGCCCAACCATTCCCTGAAAAAGACGCGCCGACGAATAACATCGAGGCAAAAATTTTATTAAATCTCATAGAGCACTTCTAATTATTAGTCTGTCCTTGCTCAGAGTCGGGCAAAATCATTGAATAAGGCTACGCCCATCAACATTAGCAGCAAAGCTGCGCCAAACCTGAAACCTATTTCCTGAACCTTTTCGGGTACAGGCTTACCAGTAATCACTTCAATAAAGTAATACAGCAAGTGTCCACCATCGAGCACTGGCAAAGGCATTAAGTTGATAATGCCTAAGTTAACGCTGATGAGCGCGATAAATCCTAGAAAGTACACTAAACCGTAACTCGCACTGGCGCCTGCGCCCTGTGCAATAGAAATAGGACCACTAAGATTTTTCACCGACACATCGCCGGTAAATAATTTTCCAATCATCTTGAAGCTGACCACAACAAGTTGCGATGTTTTATCAGCTGCAGCGACAACAGAATCTACTATGCCATACTCAAGTTCAAAGCGCATATTATCAGGCCATGGAGCTTGAGTTGGGCTAATTCCGACAATCCCGATAGTCTTACCTTCAGGATCTTGTTGTGCTTTTGGCACAACATCAACATTGATAAGTTCGCCTTGGCGCAGCAATGTCATATTAATATTTTTGTTAGCAGAGCTTTGTATCACATCAACAAACGCATTCCAATCGCTGTATTGTGAACCGTTAATGTTGACCAGTTTATCGCCAGCAATAATGCCTGCTTGCTCAGCTGCGCTGTCTTTGCTCACTGCTGCTATAGTTGGATCTATACCCGGGCGAAAAATGCCTAATCCAAGAGCCGTAATCGGTGATTCTTTTTCAGGATCAAATACCCAGTTACGCGTATCGAGCTTGAACGTGCGAACTGGCATGTCCATCCCTGATAACTCAGGTAGTGACGCCAAGGTTAATTCAATACTGTCATCACCAATATGCCCCACTAGGGCCAAGTTAACCTCTTCCCAAGTGCGCACTTTTTGTCCTGACACCGCGATAATCTGTTGCGGCTCAACCAATTGAATAACACTGGCAGGACTGTCTAATTTAGTAGTATCAATCACAGGCTTAATCGACGGAGTGCCAATAAGGTACATGAGATACAAGGCTGCAAAAGCAAAAATAAAGTTAGCGATAGGGCCAGCTGACACAATCGCAATCCGTTGCCATACAGTTTTACGGTTAAACGCTTGATCAACTAACTCGGCGGGGACCTCTTCAACACGCTCATCGAGCATTTTGACATAGCCACCCAGTGGTATCATCGCAACCACATATTCAGTTCCGTCTTTACCGACTTTTCGCCAAATTGCTTTACCAAAGCCAATAGAGAAGCGCTCTACTTTGACACCACAGCGACGGGCAACCCAAAAGTGTCCGTACTCATGTGCGGTAATCAAAATACCTAATGCAACAATAAAAGAGCCTAGGCTCCACAAAAAATCTATCATTATTTCCCTGAACTAATTAAGTGCTTTAATGGCAGACATTGCTGTCGCACGGGTTTGAGCATCAAGCTGTAATATATCGTCAATACTCGCTAAGCGCGTCTGTTGTACCAGTTCTAAACAGCGAGCATTTACATTGGCAATATCAGTGAAGCGGATCTGGCCTTTTAAAAACGCATCAACAGCGACTTCATTCGCTGCGTTCAGCACAGTAGTGGCTTCTTGCCCTTGCTCGCAAGCCTGCATCGCTAAGCGTAAACAGGGAAAACGGTCAAAGTCAGGTTCACAAAAGCTTAATTGTCCGACTTTGAAAAAATCCAAAGGTTCAACGCCAGCGTCAATTCTTTGCGGATAGCTCATACAATGAGCAATCGGCGTACGCATATCGGGGTTGCCCATTTGCGCAATAACAGAGCCATCTCGGTATTGCACCATAGAATGAATGAGACTTTGAGGATGAATCACCACTTTCAGTTGCTCAGCTTGAGTATTAAACAACCAGCGAGCTTCAATAAACTCTAAGCCTTTGTTCATCATAGTGGCGGAATCAACAGAGATTTTAGGGCCCATAGACCAGTTGGGGTGATTACACGCCTGAGTCGGCGTCATCGCACTTAACGTGGTTAAATCGGTGTTTAGAAATGGCCCACCGGAACCTGTTAATAAAATATGAGCAATACCTGAAGCGGCTAAATCACAGTAACCTAATTGGGCTTGAACTTGTGTGGGTAAACACTGGAAAATTGCATTGTGTTCGCTGTCGACAGGTAACACAATTGCGCCCGATGTTTTTGCCGTGTGCATAAATAACTCACCCGACATCACTAAGGCTTCTTTGTTGGCTAACAACACCCTTTTGCCAGCTTTAACAGCATCAAATGTTGGCACTAAACCCGCCGCACCAACAATGGCCGCCATCACGGTATCGGTTCGACTGTCGGTCACTAAGGCGTTTAACGCCTCAGCACCGGTTGTCACTTGAGTAATACAGTTGCTCGGCAATAACGACTTAAGCTCCATAGCGGCGCGCTCATCGACCATGTGAGCATATTCAGGTTGATGACTGATACACAGAGCCAGCATGTTATGCACGCTGGTATTAGCCACTAATCCATACACATGAAAATCAGCAGGATTGTTTGCCACCACACTTAAGGTGCTTGCACCAATCGAGCCTGTCGCCCCTAAAATCACCATATTTTGCATTGGCATCACATCCACATAGCTATGTAGATAAACGTAAATACAGGTAATGCAGCCGTTAGACTGTCGATGCGATCTAAAATCCCACCGTGTCCGGGTAAAATGGTGCCAGAGTCTTTGATATTGGCTGCACGTTTAAACATACTCTCAGACAAGTCGCCAAATGCAGATGCAAGTGCTGTAATTAAGGTAACTACAACAAGTAAACCCAGTTCTTGCTCTGGGGCAACATACATAATACCCGCGACCACAACCATAGTGGTCACCAAGCCACCAACTAAACCCTCAAGGGTTTTAGCAGGACTGACGCTTGGCATTAATTTACGCTTACCTAACTTACGGCCAGCGAAATAAGCTCCAGTATCGGTAGCCCAAACCACTAACATGACGATAAACACTAAAGCACCGCCATAATACGGATGCACATTGCTGCTTAACGATTTGAGGGCAATCAATGAAGCAAAGCACGGAATAAGCGTTAACTGACCAAACATGGATTTCAGCATTGGGCTGTCTTTCCATATTTTGGCGCTTTTGGGGAAACTGAACACCAATGCACTGCTCACTATCCACCAAAATACTCCAATGGTGATGATGGCGAGGTACATAGGGTGTAATTGCCCTTTAAACCACAACACATCAATTGGTACCGCCAAATTAAGCGCGATAAGTAACAAGCCCAGTGTTGCAGTAAAAGACCACTGCGTAACGTTACAGCTTGGGTCAATAAAACTGCCCCACTCTTTTGCTGCAATTAAAAACACTGGAACTAACACCCAAGCAAAAATATTTGCTGGGAGTAAAAATATTGCTCCGAGTACAATTGGGATTAACCACAATGCTGTTATTATTCGTTGTTTTAGCAAAAACTAATCCTCTTAATATTTATATTGCGCGTATCTCTTCAATTTGACTCCCGGTCAAACCAAAACGGCGCTGCCGACTGGCAAAAATGGCAATAGCATCGCGAAATGCTCGCTCATCAAAATCAGGCCATAAGGTGTCAGTAAACACCAATTCGGCATAAGCGGCCTGCCATAAAACAAAATTACTAATGCGGTAATCACCGCCAGTACGGATCATTAAATCAACTTCGCTCTGATTTTGCATGCACAAATGTTCATTTAAGGCCTCTTCGGTCATCTGACTGCTGCTGATTTCACCACTTTCCACTTTTTCGGCTAATTTCTGTGCAGCTTGTAAGATATCCCAACGGCCACCATAGTTCGCCGCCACATTTAATATCAATCCAGTATTGTTGGTGGTTTTCTCTTGGGCTGCGGCAATTTGTTTCTGCAAACGAGTCGAGAAACGACTCGTGTCACCAATAATATTGAGCCTAACTTGGTTTTTGTCGAGCAATTTTAATTCACGATGTAACACGGTAAAAAACAGTTCCATCAACAAACTGACTTCTTTATCTGGTCGGCGCCAATTTTCACTGGAGAAAGCAAACAAGGTTAATGATTCAATACCCAGTTGACTTGCTGTGCTAACTGCACGGCGCACCGCTTTAACACCTGCTTTGTGACCAAAAACCCGAGCTTTACCCTGCAGTTGCGCCCAGCGGCCATTACCATCCATAATAATCGCAACATGCTTGGGCAGAGATTGTTTTACTACATCAGATAATTGTCCCGGCAAAACTTGCGAAGTCATATGCTCCGAATCGGCTTTAGGGTCTGATCCAAACTCAACTGTAGACGACATCTACGACAATCCTTTATAAAAACAAACGCCGTGTAGTATACCCTTACACGGCGTGTTAACTCTAGCGTCTAAATTGACAGATTATACTTCCATCAACTCTTTTTCTTTCGCTGCTAAGATCTGATCAATATTTTTGATTGATGCATCAGTATGCTTTTGCACCTCATCTTCACTACGACGTACATCATCTTCTGTGCATTCTTTGGCTTTTTCAAGCTTCTTAACTTCACTAATAGCATCACGACGAACGTTGCGAATCGCAATTCGGCCGTTTTCAGCTTCGTTACGTACCACTTTGATGAAGTCTTTACGACGTTCTTCAGTTAACGAAGGTAATGGAATACGCAAAGTAGCACCCGCTGTCATTGGGTTTAAGCCCAAGTCAGAGCTCATAATAGCTTTCTCTACCGCTTGAACCATAGTTCTATCGAACACACTAACCGTTAAGGTACGAGAATCTTCTACGCCTACGTTTGCCACTTGCTTAAGCGGTGACATAGAGCCGTAACAAGACACTTGGATAGAATCTAATAAACTTGGGTGTGCGCGACCGGTGCGAACTTTCGCCATTTGATTTTTAGTCGCATCTACACATTTACCCATGCGCTCTTGCGCATCTAACATAATAGTATCAATCACAATAGTTTCCTTTTTGTCACAAATTCACGTGTGTTTGAGCATTAGCCTAAGAATGACACATGCAATAAAACCGCTCAAACAGTTAAATGATATAATGTAAATATTTTCTGTGTCTGTGATTAAGCAGATTGTTTACTGCTAATAATCGTACCTTCTCTCTCACCCATAATCACGCGGCGAAGTGCTCCTGGCTTATTCATATTGAATACCAGAATAGGCATATTATGATCACGAGCCATAGTAAATGCAGCAAGATCCATTACTTTAAATTCTGATTCAAGAACTTCAGCATAACTAAGTGCGTCATATTTAACCGCTTCAGGATCTTTCATTGGGTCAGCAGAGTATACACCATCGACTTTAGTGCCTTTTAATACCACTTCAGCTTCAATCTCAATACCACGTAAACAGGCTGCAGAATCAGTTGTACAAAAAGGATTACCCGTACCCGCAGCAAAAATCACTACTCGGCCAGACTTTAATAAACTAATTGCTTCTGTCCAGGTGTAATCATCACACACACCTTTAAGCGGGATAGCAGACATAAGACGAGCATTAACATATGCACGGTGCAAGGCATCACGCATGGCTAAGCCATTCATTACGGTTGCTAACATACCCATGTGATCGCCCACCACGCGGTTCATACCAGCTTTTGCTAAGCCTTCACCACGAAACAGATTACCACCACCAATAACCACGCCAACTTGGATACCAAGTTCAACAAGCTCTTTCACTTCTTGAGCCATACGATCAAGTACTTTAGGGTCAATGCCGAAGCCTTCTTCACCCATTAATGCTTCACCGCTTAATTTAAGCAGAATGCGTCTAAACGCTGGTTTTGGATTGGTGCTCATAATTTTCATCCTGATCATAACAAAACCGCAGCGGTTGCTGCGGTCTTAGGGTATTTAGATAAAAGCGATTACGCTTTTTTAGTAGCAGCAATTTGCGCAGCTACTTCAGCAGCAAAATCTTCTGCCTTCTTCTCGATACCTTCACCAACTTCTAAACGTACGAAGTTAGTTACTGTTGCGCCTTTAGATTTCAGTACTTCGCCAACAGTTTTCTTTGGTTCCATGATGAAAGCTTGACCAGTAAGAGAGATCTCACCAGTGAACTTCTTCATACGACCAACAACCATCTTCTCAGCGATGTCAGCAGGCTTGCCTTCATTCATCGCGATTTCGATTTGAAGTGCTTGCTCTCTTTCTACAAGTTCAGCAGGAACATCTTCAGGGTTGACGAAATCTGGCTTAGAAGCAGCAACATGCATTGCGATGTGCTTCAATGTTTCTTCATCAGCTTCACCGGCTACAACAACACCAATGCGCTCACCGTGGCGGTAAGAAGCTAGGTTTGCACCGTCGATGTACTCAACGCGACGAACGTTGATGTTTTCGCCGATTTTAGTCACTAGAGCAACACGAGTTTCTTCAAACTGTGTTTTTAACTCTTCAATAGTCACTTTAGATGCAGCAGCAACGTCTAACACTGCGTTAGCAAATGCTAAGAAGTTTGAATCTTTTGCAACGAAGTCAGTTTGGCAGTTAACTTCTAATAGTGCAGCGAAACCTTCGCCATTCTTGATTAGAATTGTACCGTCAGCAGCGATGTTACCTGCTTTTTTAGCAGCCTTCGCAGCGCCGCTTTTACGCATGTTATCAATCGCTAGTTCGATGTCACCGTCAGTTTCAGTCAGTGCATTCTTACAGTCCATCATGCCAGCGCCAGTGCGGTCACGAAGTTCTTTAACTTGGGCAGCAGTAATCGCCATTGTTAAATCCTCTAATTTAATTCGTCTAATATTGCATTTATAAAACAGGGGCCAATAGGCCCCTGTTCACCAATTATCTTATTGGCAAATAAGGGGGATGCTAAGCATCACGCCTTATTAAACAGCTTCTACGAAACCGTCTTGCTCTGCTTGAACAGCTAAATCTTGACCACGGCCAGCGTTAGCAGCTGCAGCAACAGAAGAAGTGTACAAACGGATAGCACGCATAGCGTCATCGTTACCAGGAACGATATAGTTAACACCGTCTGGTGCAGAGTTGGTATCAACAACTGCAACAACTGGGATACCTAGGTTGTTAGCTTCTTTAATAGCAATATGCTCATGGTCAGCACCGATAACGAATAATACGTCAGGTAAACCGCCCATGTTTTTAATTCCGCCTAAAGACTTTTCTAATTTGTCTAATTCGCGTGAACGCATTAACGCTTCTTTCTTAGTTAACTTGTCGAAAGTACCGTCTACAGACTGGCTTTCTAGCTCTTTAAGACGCTTGATTGACTGACGAACAGTTTTCCAGTTGGTTAACATGCCGCCTAACCAACGGTGATCAACATAGTACTGATCACAAGAAAGTGCAGATGCTTTGATGGCTTCGCCAGCAGCGCGCTTAGTACCTACGAATAATACTTTACCTTTCTTAGAAGCAATGTTGCTAATGAAAGCTAGAGCTTCGTTGAACATTGGTACTGTATGCTCAAGGTTAATGATGTGTACACCATTACGAGCACCGAAGATGAAAGGCTTCATCTTTGGGTTCCAGTAACGAGTTTGGTGACCGAAGTGAACACCAGCTTGTAGCATTTCGCGCATTGTAACAGTAGTCATTGTATATACCTTAATGTAAGGGGTTAGACCTCCACGCATCCCATGTTTTCGACTTTCTAACTTCCGTTAAGAATGAGAAAGCACCCCGAAAAATGTGTCGATACGTGTGTGATTTAGTATTTAAGTTAATTGCCATGTATAATAGCCGCCATATTTTACGATTTGCCGAACATGATGTACATCTCGCTTAAAAAGCGTCGATTGACATTATATTTACTCGAACCGTACAACAACGAACTTACACATAACGGCGCGCTTTATACCATAAACGGCAAGTAAATACAAATTTTTGCCGTAAAATCCTTGGATAAAACATGCCTATTTTGACCGTCAAAAGATAGAGAGTTTTCATGAGTATAGTGATCAAAAATGCAGACGAAATAGAAAAAATGCGCGCAGCGGGTAAATTAGCAGCGCAAGTCTTAGAAATAGTCGCTCCATATGTTAAGGCTGGAGTCACCACAAATGAATTAAATGACATTTGTGCTAAATATACCGAAGAGCAAGGTGCTATCTCTGCACCACTGAATTATCACGGATTTCCAAAGTCTATTTGTACCTCGGTAAACGAAGTCGTCTGCCACGGTATTCCTTCTGACTACGTGTTAAAAGAAGGCGACATGATTAACCTCGATATTACGGTTATTAAAGACGGTTATCATGGTGATACCTCTAAAATGTTTCTGATTGGTGAAGTGTCAGCAAAAGACAAACGTTTAAGCCGCATTGCCCAAGAAAGCTTATATTTAGCCATTCGCAAAGTGCGTCCTGGGTTAAAATTAGGCGAAATTGGCACGACTATCGAAAAATTCATCAAAACAAGTAAAACAGGGCTTGATAAGTATTCCATCGTGCAAGATTATTGTGGTCATGGTATTGGCACAGGATTCCACGAAGAGCCTCAAGTTGTTCATTATAAAAATAATGATAAAACCGTGCTAAGACCAGGGATGTGCTTTACGATTGAACCGATGATCAATGCAGGTCGTCATACCACCGTATTGAATAAAAGTGATAATTGGACCGTCACCACCTCAGATAGTAAAAATTCGGCACAGTGGGAACACACGCTTTTAGTGACCCAAACTGGTGTAGAAGTGTTAACTTTGCGTGAAGAAGAAGACTTTCCTCGTATTATTAATCACTAAAAATTAAAAGAGTAAGGACATCAATGAATACTGCGCTGGCCGCCAAAAACACATTAATTGACCTAAACCAGCGCTTAGTTGAGCAGTACACTGCAAAACACCCAATTGCTGATATTGTTAAACACCGTAGTCAATTTGTTGATGCTTTACTCATACAAACTTGGCAAGATTTTGGCCTCAATAATGGCCACATTGCCTTGGTTGCTGTTGGCGGTTATGGTCGCGGCGAGCTGCACCCTCATTCAGACGTAGACTTACTGTTTTTGGTCGACGATGAACCATTATCGCCAGAAACTGAAACTCTGCTGAGTCAATTTATTACCTACCTTTGGGATACAGGGCTTGAAATAGGCCACAGTGTTCGCACCATAGCGCAAACTATTGAACAAGGTAAGTCAGACATCACCATTGCCACGAATCTGATTGAAGCCAGATTGCTTACCGGCAATGAATTTCTGTTTGACGTATTATATGACGCCATTCGTCAACAAGACTTTTGGCCCTCATATGACTTTTATAACGCCAAAAAAGATGAACAATCGGCACGCCACAGCAAAGCCAGTGCCTTTGATTTAGAACCTAACATCAAAACTTGCCCTGGCGGATTACGCGATATTCAGACCATAGCCTGGGTCGCGATGCGCCACTTTGACGCGGCGACATTAGAAGAACTGGTCGAATACGATTTTTTGTCACCGGCAGAGTTAGCCGAACTCATTGAGTGCCAAAATTTTCTGTGGGAAATTCGCTTTGCCCTGCACATCACAGCTAATCGCAACGAAAACCGCCTACTATTTGACTTGCAACGCCAAATAGCCAGTTTATTAGGTTACGAAGATGCCACTCAGTTAGCTGTTGAGCAAATGATGAAACGCTATTATCGCACGGTGCGCCGCGTGATGGAGCTCAATCAAATGCTGTTGCAATTGTTTAAGCGCGCGACTTTGGGCCATACAAAAGCGCTTGAGATACAGCCTATTAGCGATGTTTACCAACGTCGCGGGCGTTACATCGAAGTATTGGATGATGATTTATTTAGTCTCCACAACGAAGAGATATTACGCTTATTTCTGTTGGTGGCTAAAAACTCTAATATTCAAGAAATCTACGCGCCCACTCTCAGGTTATTACGCAATGCCCGTAGAGCGTTAACGACACCGTTACAAGAAAACCCTGCCTGTCGTAAAGTGTTTATGGAGATCTTAAAACATCCTCGCGGCATAGCGGCATTTTCATTAATGCATCGACACGGCATTTTATCGTCTTACCTACCTGCCTGGCGCAAAATTGAAGGCCAGATGCAGTTTGATTTATTTCATGCCTATACCGTTGATGAGCACACCCACAGATTACTGCTCAATATTGAACGTTTCTCACAAGCAGAACAAAAAGATGAATTCCCACTGGGCGCCATCTTAATTAATCAATTACCGAAAAAAGGCTTATTGGTACTCGGGGCCATTTTTCATGATATCGCCAAAGGCCGCGGCGGTGATCACAGTAAACTGGGCTCCAAAGATGCAATCGATTTTTGCAAATTGCATGGCATGAATGATCACGACGGACGTTTGGTGGCATGGTTAGTTGAAAATCATCTGGTAATGTCGATCACTGCGCAACGAAGAGATATTTCAGATCCAGAGGTCATAGCACTGTTTGCTGAAAAAGTGCGCGATGCCGCGCATTTAAGTTATTTGTACTGCCTTACCGTTGCCGACATTTGCGCCACCAATGAAAAAACGTGGAATAATTGGAAAGGATCATTGCTGCGGGATTTGTATTTTGCCACCCAACGGGTATTAGCTCGGGGTAAAGAAAAACCTATCGACGTAAAAGCACGAGTCCAAGAGATCCAAGCCAAAGCGAAAAAAGAACTGATCCGCCGCGGGTTGAAAGAAAAAGACATGGATACACTGTGGTCACGGTTTAAGTCGGAGTATTTTTTACGTCATCAACCAACCCAAGTTGCTTGGCATGCAGAAGCGATTTTAAAACATCATCACGATGATCCATTAGTGTTAATGTCAAAACATACTACTCGTGGTGGCACTGAACTGTTCGTCTACAGTAAAGATAAACCAAAACTTTTTGCTACTGTAATGACCGTTTTAGACAATAAAAACATTAATGTTCATGACGCCAACATCATGACATCAAAAGATAATTATGCACTCGACACCTTTGTTATTTTAGAACAAGATGGCGAACCTATTGTACAATTATCTCGCATTCAAAGTATCCGCAAGGCGCTCGAAAAAGCCCTAGCCAGTGAAAACCCTAAATTACCAAAATTTAGAAAATTAGCGCGGATCATGAAACCTTTTAATGTTGCGACTCATGTGAGTTTCTTACCCAGTGCCCGTCATGGTACAAGTATGATGGAATTAATTACCTTAGATACGCCAGGTCTGCTGGCCAAAGTCGGTGATACCTTTTATCGTTGTAACGTTACACTGTTAGCGGCAAAAATTACCACTATCGGTGAACGTGCAGAAGACTTCTTTATTTTACAAAACCAAAATGCGACAGCCCTAGATGAGCAACAGCAGCAACAATTATCTGATGCGCTTACACTGGCGCTAAAATCATCTAACTAATTTTTTAACCTTAATTTTTACGCTACTAATCATTTAATACCGGGAGAAAACAATGGAGGCTTTACGCCAACGCATTGAAGCAGCATTCGAAACACGTCAAGACATCTCACCTTCAAGTGTTGAACCTAGTGTTCGCGCCGATGTGGAGACAGTGATCAGTATGCTCGATAAAGGCCAAGCACGTGTTGCAGAGAAAATTGATGGCGAATGGCATGTGCATCAATGGCTTAAAAAAGCGGTGCTACTGTCTTTCCGCATTTTTGATAATGGCGTGATTGAAGGTGGCGACACTAAGTATTTCGACAAAGTCCCACAAAAATTTGCCGATTATGATCAAGCTCGTTTTCAAGCTGAAGGTATTCGCGTTGTGCCACCAGCCACCGTTCGTAAAGGGTCATTTATCGGTAAAAATACCGTATTAATGCCATCTTACGTTAACTTAGGTGCGTATGTTGATGAAGGCACTATGGTTGATACATGGGCAACGGTAGGTTCGTGTGCGCAGATAGGTAAGAACGTTCATCTTTCAGGTGGTGTGGGTATTGGTGGTGTATTAGAGCCATTACAAGCCGGACCAACCATTATTGAAGATAACTGCTTTATTGGTGCTCGCAGCGAAATCGTTGAGGGTGTGGTGGTTGAAGAAGGCAGTGTGATTTCAATGGGCGTTTACATTGGCCAAAGCACACGGATTTTCGACCGTGAAACCGGTGAAGTACATTATGGTCGAGTGCCAGCAGGTTCGGTTGTAGTATCAGGTAATTTACCATCAGCTTGCGGCAAATACAGTTTATATGCAGCCATTATTGTTAAAAAAGTCGATGCTAAAACCCGTGGTAAAGTGGGTATTAATGAACTATTACGTATTGTTGATTAATCTTGCTCAACAGCGATAAATAGATAAAAGGCTCCTAGGAGCCTTTTTTATTGCGTTGATAATATTTACTGAACAAATTCACTTAACCAGTCAAATTGACAGAAAGCATCGACTCTCATCAATAACCTAGATGAATTAAATCTGTAATAAGCTAATGCATCGGCGTATTAGGCGTTAACCAATAATGCATTAGCTAATATTTTCCAGGTGAGCATACCGATAACCTGATGCTTGTCATTGTGAACAATCAAATAGTTTGCATTGGTTGTTTCCATCATAAGTTTGGCATCATTCAAAATCGTACTGTCAGATATCATATCGGCCTTATGCATCATTACCTGATGCACACGCTTATTAAGCAGGCTTCTATCCACTGCGCGCTCTGCTGCGGTATCTAAAAAAGGGCTGTGCCAAAATGCCAAGGTATTGTTATCGATGACACCAATGGGCGTACGATGTTGTTCTGACAGTACCACAGCCACATCCATTTTAGCCTTTTTCATCATCGCTTCTGCATGCTCAAGAGTATGGTACTCCTCAAGAAATACAACCGGAGCTAATAGCAAACCGCTCACGACTCCCGCGTCTTTAAAGTCTTTACTCGCTAAAATATCCAAGCATGCATCAACAACAACCTCATCGTATATTTTACCTCTGCCCTTTAGTAAATCTTGGGTTAGCACTGCCATGCCAAGGGCGGGACGATAAGGTCGATGGCTAAGTATTGATTCGGCAACGTCGGCTACGGCAATGATCTTAGCCTCAAGTATAATATCATCAGCTTTTAATCCTTTAGGGTAACCAGAGCCATCTAAACGTTCATGATGCTGGAGGATCATTTGTTTGATCGGCCATGGGAAATCGACTTCACTAACAATCAGCGCCCCTTGCTCGGGATGCTGTTTAACCAAGCCAAATTCAGCATCACTCAGTTTTGATGTTTTAGACAGGATCTGACTAGGGATGGCCAATTTACCAATATCATGGATCAATGAGCCCAGTTTAAGTCCTTCTAAACGATCTGGAGGTAAACTCATTTTCTCACCAATAAGATAACTTAATTGTGCCACTGACTTTTGATGCCCTGCGGTGTAAGCATCTTTAAGCTCTAGCGCCTCGGAAATAGCCCCTATAAGTTGCACTAAAATCGAGGTCATCTTTTCTTTTTGGATTTTAATGATGCTCGACTGCCGAGAGACGGCCTTCATGGTGCGAGGTAATTCGATACAGTGCCATAAAATTGTAGCAAAAATACTCAAGGATTTTGCATCAACTTGGGTATAGGTGGTGTCCCGATTACCCACCCCAATAATACCGACTAATTTTTTGCGATAATGAATAGGGACGCATAAATGGTTTTTAAAGGCAAAAAAGCCATCTTCTTGGGTGTTATTTTTAGACAACACAGTTAAATCATTATGAATAACGGGTTTGCCAGTACGAATGGTTTCGGCCCAAATACCAGAATTGGCTTTATACTCTTGGCCCTTGGAGAGGGTAAAATAATCAGCTACCGCTTCATTCCACGCAGTGCTAACGATTTGATTCTTTTTTTCATCAAATTTGTGTAAGTAACCCACTTTAGAATGGGTTAACGACAAGCCTTGGTTTATCGCAGTGGTAAATACCAAATCAGGACGAGCATTAATGACTTCTTCTATTTGATTAAGCCAATCATCACTTGAAAGTATCGCTTGATGATAATCAGGATGGAGCTGTGACAACCACGCTTTGTCTAACTCGATTACAATCACCGTTATACACCAATGCTGATCACTTTCTTCTATAGGAGTCATGGTAGCTTGAAGTGCGTTGCCTTTATCATCAACAAAATTGATAACATGATCGATATGGCGATTGTTAAAATCGATGTTGTCTAATGTAAGAGCGGAAAAGGCATGCGAAAGCGGTTGTTTTAAAATAGCCGCTATAGGTTTATTGACTAATTTATACAATGGCTCACTCAGCTTAATTAACTCAAGCCTGTCATTAAAAATACCCCAACACAGTTTGGCTGTGTTAGGCAATTCAGATGGTTTTAAGAATAAGTCAGCTTTGTGTAGCATGGTGGGCCCTATTTAATATTTTCAATCGGCATAGGAAGTGGTTTAACTTAGCGCGGTCAAGGATCTCAATATTTCTCCCTAAAATTGACCTTACGCTATGACGCATATTGTTTAAATAGCGTATCGCCCTTCAACACCAAATAGATACAATAGCGACAGGAATTACGACAGCATACCATTGATAATATTAAACAATCCTAACGATTATCTTTGACTAGTTCAAAGCGTGTTACTCGCTTAAACTAAGTAACTGCAACATCCATATTCCGCTCTGTAAGACCAACACTCAAGTAAGGCTGCACTGCTTGTGTAACACCTTACTTGGGCGCTTTTTTGTAGTATATGACCGATAAATAACGACGTTAAAAGACTACCGTTTTATTACCGTACACCACAACTTGTTCATTTAATACTAATTGTAGCGCTTTGCTTAATACGCTTTTTTCAACATCACGACCGTTATGTGCTAACTCTTCAGCACTGTAACTATGATCAACTGAAATCACATCTTGTTTGATAATCGGCCCTTCATCTAAAAGATTATTCACAAAGTGTGCTGTTGCACCAATAATTTTGACGCCGCGATCCCAAGCCTGCTTGTACGGAGATGCTCCAATAAAAGCCGGTAAAAATGAATGATGAATGTTAATAATCTTATCTGGAAATGCTGACACAAATTCAGGCGTTAACACTCGCATATATTTAGCCAACACTAAAAAGTCAGTCTCATAAGGCTGAATTACCGCCAACATCGCCTGCTCATGTTCCTGACGATTTAACCCTTCATGGCTAACATAATGAAATGGAATATCAAATTTTTCAGTCAATGGCTGCAGCACATCATAATTCCCCACTACAGCAGCAATCTCAACGTCTAAGCCGCCATAATAGGATTTCATCAAAATATCGCCTAAACAATGGGCTTCTTTTGTCACCATGATCACGATACGTTTTTTACCCATATCGACCAATTTCATCCGATTCTGGGTAGGCAATACCGCGCGTAACTCACTTAATAGCCGTTCATCATCAAACTGACCTTCAAGTTCTGCGCGCATAAAAAAGCGCCCTTGTGTGTGGTCTACAAATTCGGTGTTTTTAATAATGTTTAATTGATGAGCGAAACATACACTGGTAATTTTGGCAATCAAACCTTGGGCATCGGCACAATCGGTTATCAGCACTTTTCGCTGTAAAACTGGTGGGTTAATAATGGTATGATCTTGTTGGCTCACGCGTACAACTCCTCTTTAAAGACTGTTCAACAGTGTGCCATTTAAAAAGATTTTTGGGTGAGGTTTTTAGTGATAAATTTTCATAAAATGAAAATTATCTACTTTTTTAATCCCATGTTCTAAAAAATGGCCGCCAAATTAAGCCAAAATTCAACACAACTACATATAACGGCTATCATTAGCGTCGAGAATCTAAATATTTTTGCAGTAATTTACGCAGTGTTTCCGCCTTAGTCCCATAGACAACTTGAACACCTTTACCCATTACCACCACGCCTTTAGCGCCCAAGCGCATCAGTCTGGCTTTATCAATTAAATGCGCTTGGTTAACACTAATACGTAAGCGGGTTAAACAAGCGTTAATTTCAACTATATTATCGCGCCCACCTAATGCCGAAATCATCGCTCTTAAGCTCTCTTTGGGTTTTGCGGGTATATCGCTTTGTTCTATTCGCCCTGGGGTTTTTAAGTTAAATGCTAAAATGCTGGCCCTAAAAATAGCGTAATAGATCACAGCAGTAAGCGGACCTAACACTACAATCCAATGCGTATTGGCAGAGCGAGAAAACAATAACGTAAAATCCACCAATCCATGAGAAAACACAATACTGTGATGAATGTCGAGCAAAATACACACGCTATAGGCAATACCAGTGAGTAATGCATGGACAATAAATAAGATAGGCGCAACAAACATAAAGGCAAATTCAATCGGCTCGGTCACCCCAGTTAGCCAGCTGGCCGTGGCAGCGGATAACATAATACCTGCCACTCTGTTGCGCTCAGCTTTATCAGCACAACGCCAGATAGCTAATGCGGCGGCAGGTAAGCCCCACATTTTTATCAAATAGCCGCCTGCGAGATTTCCAGCTAATGGGTCACCAGCGAGATAGCGAGCCACCTCACCTCGTACAACTGTTCCTTGGTTAATGTATTGGCCTATTTCAAGATAAAATGGCGCATTCCAAATATGATGTAACCCAAGCGGAATTAATAAACGTTCAACCGTACCGTAGACCCCAAAAGCAATGGCAGGATCTTGATACACGGACCAATCAGAAAGATGTTCGATAACACGAGATAACGGTGGCCATACATGGATTAAAAGATAAGCCAACGCCATAGAGAGAGGAATAACAATGATGGGCGCACTGCGGCGACCTTCAAAAAATGAAAAAATAGCTGGTAATTTAACATGATGACTAATGTTTACCGCTAAACAAGTGATCGCACCAACTAACATACCGCCAGCGATGCCAGTATCAATGGTTTGCATCCCCCACAATGGCCGTGAAACCAGGCCATAAATATCTGTGAGGGCCCCCATGGTAGATAGAAAAACACCAAAACCAAAGACTGCAGAAAAAGCAGCAATACCTTGATCACGGCAAAATCCAATGGCTACTGCGACGCTAAACAACAATGGCATCATGGTAAACACTAAGTTACCGACTGCAGACAAGACAGTATTTAATTCTGTTGGGATAAATGGCAGCGGATTAAACGTCAACCCTAACATCACCCCCGCAGCGGGTAAAATAGCAATTGGAATCAGCAGAGCTTGACTAAGACGCTGGGCAAATTTAAACCATTGTTGCGTAATAAAACTTACGCTACGTTTACCGATATAACGGTGCTGTGCCAAGTGGCTATCCATGTTTTAGCTTCTATTTCGGGTTCCATCGTTTCACAGGCATCGATCTCTAACCGTTCAGTCAGGGGTTTTGCACCTAATTCAGTAAATAATTCATCAAATTGTTTTATCGCACCACAATAGGTTTCGTAGCTTGAATCACCTAAGCCAATAAGGCTGTATTGCAATGAGGGCAGATACGGTGCATTGGATTTAAGTTCATTAAACCAAGGCGCAATATCTTCAGGTAAATCACCTTGCCCAGTAGTGGACGATACGACTATTAGTAGTTCATTCTGTGGTGGCACAAAACCTAATAATTCATTAGGTTGCCAAAGTTTAGCGGTAAAACCTAATTTTGCAATCTCCTTAGTCACTGTTTCAGCAGTAAATTGTGCACTACCATAAACGGTACCAAAAACAATATTGACCATTTTCATGGTATACTTTCCCCTTAAATTAAATACTATGTAAAATACCTTGAGTGTTAATGACTTACCTTACTGTATTCTTTTAGTCTCTCGCAAGTGTCTTTATGCTGCTAAGGTTAAATCAATAGGGTCAAAGCGGGTTGGCTCAAAGTGAAATAACGCCACAATGGAATCTAGACCATGCGACAAGTGAGCCGAAAGCGAAAACTCAAACTCCAGCATAAATCTGCCCACATACGCCGTAATTACTATTTTCATATTGAACAACAAAATCATAAGCTTATTCCCCCTATTGCTGAGTTCGAAAAGCTCAAAAAAGCGATTGCCGATCACATAGAATAAATCAGCGTCTTAGGGTGTTAACTAAGTAACATACTTGGCATAGATGATAATTGATCATCATCCCAGCCAAATGCAGCGAAAATATCTAGCCATTCTGCTTCTAACTCAGTTTCTATATGCATCGGTTGCTGTGTCACCGGATGGGTAAACTGCAAACTTTTTGCTATCAACCATAAACGATTAATACCGAAATGCTCACGAAAAAACTTATTTTGTTTACCATCACCATGGGTAGTATCACCAATGATGGGATGACGTAAATGCGCCATATGACGGCGTAATTGATGCTTACGCCCAGTATGAGGACTTAATCTTACTAATCCGAAACGGCTAGAAGGATAACGACCTGAGCTAAAGGGGATTTCAGCATTCAATAGTGGTTGGTAATCCGTTACCGCTTGTTGTGCTGCTTTATTGGGATCGACATGCTTGTCCCCCAAATCATCAAATTCTTGTTTCAGGGCATAATCTAACCTGCCAGACTCGTGCATATTGCCACGAATAATGGCTAAGTATTGCTTCTTAATACTGTGATCGGCAAATTGGTCACATAATGCCCGAGCCACCTCACTCGATTTAGCAAACAGCAATACGCCAGATGTCGGACGGTCTAAGCGATGCACTGGAAACACATGACAACCCACTAAATCACGGGTCATCTGCATCGCAAAAAAACGCTCTCTTCGAGCTAAATAACTGCGATGGACTAATAAACCTGCGGGTTTATGTATTGCAACAATATGCTCGTCTTCAAATAATATCTCGACATGAGGAGGCTGTACGTCGTCTAAGTCAGTGTCTTCAGCACTATAATTCATGTCATCAGAGCTTATTTGCCCAAATAAATCATCATTATCCAATGAGTATTCAGCATCGTTATCTTTTGTCATCTTTATCACTTTACTTATTTTGTATTGGGCTAGGCCTATTGGGTCAAGCTTTGTTGGCATAGGGTATAGGATTAATGTGGCTGACGTTTATTGTTCGCTTAACGCTGGCTGAGCAATATATCAAATTGCCGTAACTGGGCAATCATCACCTCACCATGGGGCTTACTTTGCCATACGTGCTCAGCCATAGGGGCTAACGCCATATTGCTTGGCAAAGGATGTCGTTGTACAACAAGCTCGGTCATCTTTGGAATAAAAATAAACTGCAACCATTGCTCAAATGCCATTACATCACAGCAAAATGGTGCCGTACTGGTCATTGCTGATACAGGAGGTAAAATATCAGACCACAGCTGAAACTCCTTAAGCAATTGTTCTAATTTAATTAAATGATTTTGGCTGGTTAAATAAAGCATAAAAGTGAACGACAACATCAAGGCTAAGTCGGAATATGATATCATTTAGCGCATTGAATACCCATCCAACATATGTGATTTAGTGACAACACCCATGACCGAGATAACTACCCTAAGCCAGTTTCTGACGACCGCAAATACTCAATTCCAAATATACGATTTAGGTCGCCGAGTGCAACATATCGATATGTTAGCCTTTCAGCAAATTGACTCTTTATTGGCGCCGTATCCTTATCCCATTCAAGGCCATGCGCAGTTTGCAATCGTATTTTGGCAACAAGCACAATTACCCTATATCTGGTTTGTAAAATTACCTTTAGATGAGCAAGGTTTATTATCACCTGCGCCGCGAACTCAGTTTATTAAAATGATTTTAGAGGCCTTGGGTCGTAACCCAACCCAAGCATTAACTGATGAACAGCAAGAGCAATTAGCCAATCATCCATTTAGCTTTAAGCCAAATCAACATAAACTGGCATTATTTAATGCCTTAGTGAGGCTTCAGCTTAATCAACCGGCATCGAGTCAATACGAATTTGCCGCACAGTATTTGTCTGGGCAAGCAGCGCATGACACATGGCCACAACTGGGTGTTCAAGGTTTAGCAGATCTTTGCGTTCGCGCACACCAATTTAATCATCTTGATGACATAATCAACGCCCTTGATAATGCTCCTATTGAAGTAAAAGCTGCACTTTGCCAAAGTTTGGAGCACATTAATCTTGATAAGCGCCTTGCTGAACACTTGTTTAGTCAACTACAACAAGCTGAAGATCATCTAAAGGTCATGTATTTAGCGGCATTAGCGTCCAATGTGCACTACAGCATGGCAGCGATTAATCAGTTAAATGACCAGCAAGCTCTGGATGAAAACACCTTAATCACCATTGCGGCTCGTAACTGGTTAGCCCTAAAAGATGATGACACTCGTAAACACTATTTAGAAGCACTTGCAAAGCAGCCGCAGCACTTCTTTAATCAAGTATTTGCTGATATCGTGGCAATACCCAGCTTGCGTCCGGGATTATTAGCTGACTTAAGGCATCCAGACAGAAGCATTCAACTAGCGACCGCTATCGGCGGATTATTTAGGGCAACCAGCCTATGATGAGTGATTTTTTAATATTTGTTGCTTTAATTGTTGTTGGCGCTTTTTTTTGGCAATTAAGACAAATGGCCGAACTTAGCCGAACTGTCGTAGAGCAGTCGTGTAAAAAACAGAACGTACAATTGCTCGCCATTGCAATGGAATCGGCTCGTCCGAGTATTGGTGGCACGACAGGCATTTGTTGGAAAGCAACTTTTATGTTCGAATTTAGCACCGACGGTTTAAACCAATATCGTGGACACATCATGATGCATGGTAATCGTGCGACTAAGATTGAATGGCCTATTTTCCCGGAGCCAGAATGGATGGATGCCCCTATGGCCAGTGGTAAATTTGGCGGATGCGGCAGCAGTAAAAGTTGCGATTCAGGCAAATGCCATTAATGAGGTTAACTTGACGCTATTTTGCACTCTTGAGCAAAATAGCGTTTTATTGTTGTTCAATGCCCGAGAACTAAACATTACTGTTCATCTATTTGTTAATAGCATTGCTCTTACCTGCATTAAGCTTGAGGTTTGTTAATCATTTTATAATCGTGATAAGTCACCGTTTGGATACTATCAAGCGATTTAAAAATTGCCGCCGTTCCTTCGATGGTGGTTGATGTATGTTCTGGCATCGCTAAACCTTCGAACACAGCAAACCCTAATTCTAATTCAAATTTTGTCAAAGTGACTGAAAATGCCGGATTCAGATCATCGGTATTACTGATCAGAATTTTTTTCAGCTGTTTGGATGCTTTATCTAAATAAAGCATTCCAGTAAGAGCAGCATTATCAAGTTCTTCAATATTAGGAACAAATTTAAACGCTACACTCGTTTCATCTTCAGCCACCAAAACAAGTGTGGTTAAATCAATAAGATCAGAAAATGCTAACTCATGGCTGTTCTCATCTTTATCCTCTTTAAGATCTTGTTGATGTTGCTGATATTTGTCTGTGCGCTTTTTATCAGGTTTTTCACCATTTTCAGACACCAAGGTCCATCGCTGCATTTCAGGCTGTGACGCATCAAATCGTTCAACTCGTGTTAAGTCAGGCATAACAGTATGCTGAACATATTGCCAACGTACATTTGCATCATCTGTGTTATGGTTAATCTCACTTAATGCCTGCTCAACCCATTGCAACTCCTCAGGAGTCACCTCGGCATTAGCTTTGTAACACGTAAAAGCAATACTGATCACTAAAGCCAACGTAAACACATTCATACTATTCCCTCTTATACTAAACTCACATCAACTGTTTACAATTTGACAACATTACCAAGATAAGTTCCGATTATAGCGAAAAAAACACAAAAGAAAGGCCGCGACATTAACTGCCGCGGCCTCTTGATCTCTTGTTAAGCTTTCCAGCTATAAATGTGCTCCCTGCACCATCCATGCGTATCGCTTGCTTCCTGCTATGTCCTTGTTCAATCCTTGATGTTCCTTGTACAATTAAGTACTTTCCATCTTACTCGATTATCCTTTTACCGAGCCTGCTCCATCCTGAGCGTGTCCTTATATCATCCATGAAATTCTTAACATATCCTGTCGCAAATCATTTGCGTAGCATCTTGCATCCACTGCACATTATCATCCTGATAATGTTATAAAACCTGCTTAATCCGCTAGTGCGTCCATTGAGCAAGCTTAGCGTTTCATCCTGAAACTTAATATCGTCCGTTATGTCCGTATAGTCATGGTCTTCCTAGACCTATTTACTACCTTGTAATGTCCCCTTCCTAGGTACGAGATAAATAATAGTTCATTTACCTCAACCTAAACAGGTACCTCTAAATGATTAAAATATCCCGCGAATAATGAAAAATAAACTTTACAACAAAATCATAAGCTTAGATTTAAAAAAGAAATATTCACCATTAATTAGGTGATTCATCTCACATGCTTTGTGAGATATATCTCACAAAAATGCAGGCTAAAAAGGTAAACACCTAGTTAACGTTTAACACTAATCAAACATTTATTCTGAGTAAATAGCACGAATACTCGCCTCAACTCGCTTTTATGGTCATTTTACCCAAATAGCATCATTTCAGGACTCGCAGATATTACCCGAATAGTTCTATACATAAATGACCACATTGACACTGGTTCATGCCAATTTATGAGCAATATTAGCCAATCCCAATAGATAGGTTTTAAGCATGAGTGGATTAAACCTAAATTTTAACATCCTATTTAGATTTTGCTTATATGGGCTGTTTGTATGTTGAACGGTGACAGTTTTACTACCTAAATAATCTTTAAGCCCAATGACATCATTCTCGCCCCGAGTAAATTGATACTCACTATCAATTTTTATTTTTTGTGTATAGCAAGGCTTAAACGACCATACGGCCTGCTCCCCATAATGGCACAGCGTGTCATATGTGAAGGACAAAAAGCGGTTCCAATCAGCCTAAAACGGCTAAAAAAGTACGATCATCAACGACAAGCAAGCTATCAATTTAATTGATAGCTTACTTAAAAAAGTCTCAATATTATTTATGCGATTTATTGTGTAATTTAAATTTGCACTAACGACACAATAAACACATTCAAGGAGTTATCGATGTATATAGCATATTTAAGTCCACCTCGATTTGGAGTCCGTAACACATTACGGAAGACATCATGAGGGAGGATCACGCCCCAGAGGCGAACCCATACTTATTAACAGCCAAGCAAAAAAACCATTTCTGCGTGGTAGATGAACATATTGTAATCAGCCCTTTTGAAAAGGCTGCGGAATATGGACACGCTAAAGTCACTAAGCACTTTGGGCAGTCATTTGGTCTATCTGTATTTGCAGGCGCCTTCATTGCTCTGGCATTTGTATTTTATCTTACGGTAACGACTGGTTCATCAGCGGATTCATGGGGCTTAGTCAGATTTAGTGGTGGTATCGCTTTTAGCTTAGGACTCATTCTCGTAGTTGTTCTGGGTGGAGAACTGTTTACCAGCACGGTATTGAGTGCGATTGCTTGGGCACAAAAACGGGTCTCGACCAAACAATTACTGGGCTGTTGGACGCGCGTCTATTTAGGCAACCTATGTGGCGCGATGTTGATACTGCTACTGGTAATGATGTCAAAAATGTACGCAATGGACAGTAATCAATGGGGACTTAATGCACTGCATGTTTCACAACACAAGATCCACCATGATTGGAGCCAGGCTTTTGCTCTTGGGATACTGTGTAATTTGTTAGTTTGCCTAGGTGTGTGGATGACCTTTAGCTGCAAAGATGCTTTAGCTAAATCGTTACTGCTCATATTACCAGTTGCTATGTTCGTCTCCAGCGGTTTTGAACATAGCATTGCCAACTTATTCATGGTGCCACTGGGTATTGCCATTCAACACTTTGCTGGAAATGAATACTTCAGTGCATTGGGAGTAATGCGACAAACTTTTGCAGACCTTACCTTAAGTAACTTCCTATTTAACAACCTTATTCCGGTAACGCTGGGCAATATCGTCGGTGGTGCTGTGTTTGTGGGTCTTGGTTATTACTGGATAGATAATACCGCGATGAAAGTCCCTGGCGAAGCTGCATCACGACACATTAGCACCATCACAAAAACTCCGATGCAAATTTCAAAAAAGTACCAAGATTCAAGTATTGCTCAACAAACTCAATATCAACCAAGTCAAGAGGACTTAGCCATGAAAAATAAAATCCAAAAACTTATTGTCAGTGAACTAATGGACACTAAACCGACCACTCTTTCAGTTGATACAAGTATTTATCAAGCGCTTACCCTGCTAGCAAAAAATAATGTCCGCAGTGCACCTGTGATCGATAAAGATAATCAGCTATTAGGCTTTGTATCAGAGCAAGATCTTATGCGCTCACTTTGGTCTGAGGAGTTTGCATCTACATTGCCTATTTCAGTCAAAGATATTATGCAAACTAAAATGCTCACTGTCGCACCAACAGAGAAAATTGTTCAATTGCTAGAGTTTATGGTGGTTGATAAAAACAAACTATTCCCTGTGACAGATTCAGGTATGTACATTAGCGGTGGCTATCAAAGCTATGAAGAACGTCTGCGTGATGCATCTGCAACAGTACCAAGTACTTATCCAGTTGTTGAAAACGGTCGTTTATGTGGGGTTATTCGTCGTGAAACCTTCATGCAAATGTTCGCTAAGCTTTATAGTCCAGAGCACGATGGCATTACCCATCCGGTTGAACAGCAATCAGTGGCATAATCCTGAGGACACAATGCCGATGCAAATACTGATTTCATAGTCAACTCACAAACACTTTGCTTAAGTTGATATCACCAGGAACAAGTTAGCAATATCGCTAACTTGTTCCTATATAAGATTGACTCTCTAGGTTTATGTGCAGGGTAATGCTGTCTATAACAGTGCGAAACAGTTTGTCAGCCGATTAAGCTTATTATTCATCAACAACATCGATAAACCATATTGATTGTCATTTATACAACCAAGGCTGACAAATTCATCACACTAGATTATTCACCAAAGTGAAGCTAGCGTTATATTTCTTTTCACATTCAAGTCCCATTAAACAAACATTCGTATTGAGAGCTTTTGAGATTTAGAGCGTTACAACGAGCCTTCCATGAACCAAGCAATAAAGCTAACTTTACTCGTAGTCGCAGATTTTTTATATACACTCGTTAACTGATTGCGTACGGTTTTATCTGAAGCGTTTCTAAAATTAGCGATTTCCTTAGCGCTATATCCCTTGAGAGTAAACAAAGCAATGTCAGACTCGCTATCAGTTAACCCCCATCTAGAAAATTGTTTTACTATTTCCTCGCCAAAATGTCGCTTGGCACTTATCAATTCTTTCGATGCCTGCATTGAGTATATGATTGCTTGATCACGCTCTTTGAGCAACTGTGCGTTTCTTCGTGTGGTCACTTTCGCATTCCATAGCAACATCAACAGTAAAGATAGCGAAAAAACAGAAACTGTAGCTTCTTGTAATATATGCAGTATATTAGCCCCTCGCCCCATATCGGCAAAAAAATCCGAAATACTGGTGATGATAACGATCAAAAAAAACAGCATAGTTAGAAATTTTAACTTTCCAGCGTCAATCATCACATTTCGAATATAGTGCATCATTACTTCCCTAAAATTAGTTCCTTGTTAATTGTCTCACTCATTGCTTTTTTGGGTATGCGACATATGTCCTACGTACTGAAAATTAACTCTTATTTTTACACAGAAACAGAGCTCGGGACATTACGCCCATATAACAATGATTCAACCAGGCCTATCATCGGCGTTACCTGAGGTGATGATGACTTGAGTTCATCTGTGCATATTGACTCAAGCCTAACGGATCCCAATCGACACTTGCTGTTAATAATATAAATGGAAACATCGATGAAAAATCTTAACTATCTACCCGCAATCATTCTGACATCAATCGCCCTTTCATTATCTTTTACTGGGCAAGCTGTAGCTCAAAATGTTGATTTTGGTCCACTTCAGCCGTTAATTGGATCGTGGAAAACGGTTAGTCCCGGCGTTGACATCGCACCTGGAAGAACAGGGTCAAATGTTGGTGAAGGTGGCACAGCTGTAGAAGCTTTCTATGAAATAAGAACATATGAAGCCGCTGCCGACGCTGTTAATGCCAGCGATCAATCTCTGGTCGCTATTTATTACAAACTAGAGGTGTTTAGACAAAGAGACGATGCCAAATTTCATGATCAGCGTGGTTATATGATTTACGACCAAAAGAATCAAATGGTATATAACTCATACTGTGTGCCAAGAGCGGTATGTGTGATCGCAGAAGGAAAAGCAGGCAAAAAAATGACCCTGACAGCGCCAAGTAGAGGTATAGGTGAATCGACATATATGACCGAAAATGCGACGACCCAAGGATTCTCTATGACAATGGAAATTGGTGAAAAAACCCTGTCCTACTCACAAACCACCAAACTCAATATCTACGGTAAAGATTTCTCTCATACCGATGCTGCGACGTTAGAAAAAGTGAATGAGTAAGTTAATACGACTTCTCGCGCTTAAATAAAACAATAGCAAAGAGTAGGTTATTGATTAGACGCTGCAGATAACAGCGTCCTTCTACTCAGATAACGAGAAGGCATCAGCAACGCATGGGTAATCTAGGCATAAAGGGCATCAGTCATGAACTTGGTTTATTAACGGCTTAAATCAGCTGATGTCCGCCTATTACTCCAAACTATATTTTTTGATAGTGAAATTAAACAAATAAACAGAGCAGGTTATCGCCAAAAGAAGCTAAACAATCATCGACCGCCGAACACAATAAAGATCTGATCCTGATAAAGGAAACAGTTTCAAATGGGGTAAATCAACTTGTGACTAATGGTTATTGATTTTCAAATAATTAATCGTCTCAATAGCCACAGTCAAATAATCCACTTTATTTAATAGTTAGAATTTTTACGGCATTAACATCAACCAATACCCACTAAAAATCGTTACTTTATTCTAAATATAAGCAGTGAATAGCTGATTCACTTTCAATCTCATATGTGTTGTGCCAAACAACCTGATTAATGTGTCGCTTTATCTCCCCAAATTTCCTCTAACCTTTGGTCACGACCGCAATTCCAGCGATAAGCATGGTAGCGAATAGGATTGTTCTTATAGTAATCTTGATGGTAACTTTCATCGCCTTTGATAGGGTAAAAAACACTCGATGCTAAAATTGGCGTAACCACTTTCTGGTTAGGAAATTGTTTTTCAATATCGCTTTTAGACTGTTCGGCAATTTGCCTTTCTTTATCATTTGCCACAAAAATTGCGCTTAAATAGCTAGTACCTTTGTCACAGAACTGCCCTCTTGCATCAAAGGGATCAATATTTACCCAGTAATAATCTAATAACTCTTTGTAGCTCACTTTGCTAGGATCATAGGTTATCTGTACCGCTTCAAAATGACCTGCATGGTTACCGTTATAGGTGGGATCTTTTAAGCTTCCACCAGTAAACCCTGATATCACATCGCTAACACCATCAAGCTTTTCAAAATCGGACTCCATACACCAAAAACATCCTCCGGCTAAAATGGTCTTATCTGCCGTGGCGTTAGAAGCATAGGACAATAAGCTTGCTGCCAATATTGTTAGCATTAATATACTTTTCATAACACCCTCCTTATTTTTCGAGATGATGGCCTGCTTGCATCAAACATATGTGCACTACGAAGTTAATAATGTGGAGGTTCACTATGGCAGAAAGCTGTCACTATTACATTGAGTTTATTATTTAGACAAAAGGTCATTGAGATAATCATCAGCATTTTCAGAGTATCAATGACATGCTTGAACATGCCCTCGGGATAAATTGAGAGTATCAATATAGGCATTAGCAGATTCAGTTGATATTGGGTCATATTGGCGAACATTAGTGTCACAAAGATGACGAGATAATCGTTCAAATAAGTATTCAATTACATCACAGGATTATAAAAACATCGCGAAAACTGAACGATATCGATAGGACTTATTATGAATATTGAGATTAGCGATTTAGATAAGCTAAAGCCAGTTAACCTAGCACATCATCAACCAGTCCGACCATAGAATTCCGTAGCGGCTCAAATATGAGTTTTAGATGCAAAAAGGCACAACCTTAAGTTATAAGGTTGTGCCCGTTAACACTTTTGTCAGCATCCTGCTGAATATTTGCTCCCTGCACACCATCCATGTAAACATGCTTCCTGCAGTCCTTTTCCCTGTTCTCATTTCCTTGTCTATTTGTGTAATACAAACAAACTCATGAGTGTCACTCCTTTGAACAGCCTATCCATTGACTGAGCGGTAAATCTATTCAATCCGTTGAATCTATCCATGCTGCATCCTGCAGCCCTATCCTTGTTATCCTTGTGTCAACAGCATGACTGTTTTCACTCATCCTTGATTCGGCTATCCATTTGCCGAGCTTATGCTCAATCCGTGAGCGTGTCCTAATAACATCCATGATATTCTTAAGCATTAATTGTCTTATTTCTCATCCTAAGAAAACCAACAAATAACTCGCTTTCGATAACTACATTCTAATCAAAACCAGCTCGATGAAAAGTCACTCAACATCATTGAAATAGATGCTTAACATACCGACACTCAAGAAAAAACATGTAATACTATGATTTTTATATATTAAATATAATTAATGACGTTAAACGCTGACAACTTTAGATAAGATCCCTTACATGCTTGTAGGATATGGCTTACAAAAGCATGAGCAGGTTATTACTATCGGATTGATTTTCGCCACAGGCGCATTATCATCTGCCCAAACATGACCCAATCAGCCCACAAACTATAAAGCGGATAAGTGAATGTAGCAGGCCTATTTTTTTCAAATAGAAAATGCCCTAACCATGCAAAGCCATAACCCACAACGGGCAGCCACAATAATTGCCACCAATGCTGATTAATCAAGGTACTCACAATGATAACCAAAATAATGCTACTGCCAATATAATGCAGCCTTCGACAAATAGGGTTTTGATGTTGCGACAGATAAAATGGGTAAAATTCTGTAAATGAAGAATAACGTTTAGGTTCCACTATTCACTCCTTAATTGATAATCCGCAAATGATATGGCCCGATGAGTATTCAATTATTTTACGCTGGCTTTACACTTTACTGTAAAACAGAATTTCACCTTCTATATTACCGATGCTAACGTTAGCAATACTGCTAAACCCTTGTGTTACCAAAGCCCGATGATGTGATGGATGACTAACAAACACGCCTACTCCATCGAGATCAGGTTGTTCATCACACCAACTCAATACCGCTTGAATTAACTTAGCCCCATAACCTTTTTGCTGCTCATTTGGTGATATAGCAATAAATTGTAAAACACCACACTTTTGAGAAGGCAGATGTTCAAGAATGCAGGTTTCTTTTTGCATTAATCCTTGTGTCGATTTCCATCCGGTACCCAGCATCATTTTGAAACGCCAGTGCCAATATCGTCCCTCACCCAGAGGAATGAGATGAGAAATGACACACGCAATTCCGATTAAACGCTCACCATCAAATAAACCGATTAAAGCTTGTTCTTGTTGCCATAACTCATTTAACTCTTCACGGATGGCTGCCCGAAGCTTTTGCTCATATTGTTGTTCATCATCTTGAGCAAGCACGTCAATAAAATAGGGGTCATCATGATATGCGTTGTAGAGAATGGAAGCTGCGACTCTCAGGTCTTCTGCGGTCAAATACACTGCACGAATAGTTTCCAAGGTGTGATTGTCCATTTTTATTCCTTGTTATTGACTCTCTAAACTCAATCTAACTTAACAAGTTTGAAACATTCTACAAGTTTTGTTTACGCATTTAGCCTGTTCGCGGTTGTCATTGCCAGTTGTTTGCTATTTACCTCATCAACGCTGATACTGAATTTGTTTACCACACCATTACAAGGAATCCTTTAAATGGACACTACATCAAATGATCTTAGCCATTTATTTATGCAACTAGGTTTACCGCATGATCAAGTGGGTATCGATGACTTTGTTATGCAAAACAAGCTTGCTAAGCATACGTTAATAACCGATGCAGATTGCTGGAATCCAGGCCAAAAAGCATTTTTAAAAGAGGCATTACGAGAAGACGCCCAATGGTCAGAAGTGATTGACCAATTGGACGTAATGATGCGCGCTGAAATGTAATTAATTTTTGACCTTATAACAGCGCCATTATCTCATCAGATTTGTTTGTAGGCGGTGTTACCCCAACCGACTAAAACATCATCGCGAAACACAATGGGCGTGCATTCATCTTTGGTTGTTTTACCATCGCCTTGCGCCCATTGCGTTCGGTAAAACATGACCTTGATAGACTGTTCCCCTTGGTTTTCAGTCGGCTTAATATAAGCTTCGCTGAAATCGGCGGTGCCCATTAGAGTTATCACTTGATCACTCGTCATCCCCATAGACAGTTTGCTCAACAGTTCACGATTCTTATCTTGTTGAACTTGCCAATAGTCAGCACTTTTAGCCGATTCATGATCACCGACACTGATAACACAACCACTTAGCCCTACTGATGTGGCGATAATTAATCCTGCTGTGATAAGTTTTAATTTCATGTTGCATCCTTTTTGTTAAAATAAAATCCGCATTGTATTTACAGTTCCTTTAAGCCAGAATCGTGCCAAAAAATAAAATACTGATTTGTATGCCTTTATTTTTATATTTAATAAGAATTAGTTAATCTCACACCACCGAATTAAGGAATTTAACCAACAATGAGTCCAATTGAGCAAGTACTTGCCGCGGCTAAATCGATTGCTAACAATGGAAATACTCCCTGTTTGGCACTGATTAAAAGCCGTTTAGGAAATAGCATTCCAATGCCTACCCTAATCCAAGGTTTACAACAGTTTAAGGCGTTGCCAAAATCCGAGTGGCAACACATACCAGAATTAGCCGATATTGTCGCTGTGGCTGACCAACCTGCAGATAATAACGTGGATCTTACCAATGTTATTCAGCAGGTCATGAGTCTGCAACAACACGTCACACTGCTCACTAAGCGAGTCGAACAGCTAGAAAATCAATTACAAGACAATGCCATTCAAAGCAATATCATTATTAATAAGGCAGACCAATAGATGTTTGTTACTGAACTGCGCTTTGAATGTTTTGCCGACACAACAATTGATACCGTAGAAAAAGCCATCAACGCTTTTCTTGAAGCCCTAAGGGCGAATGGACAAATTTTAGGCAGGGAGTTTGCCGTCGCTTTTAATGATGGTGAATTTAGAGTTCGCCTGTTGTTACCCGAAAAAACCAGCCTGGCAAATCGTTATCATAGCCCGTGGGTAAAGGTCACTTTAGCCGGATTAACCGCGGCCAAACTATTGGCTCCTAGAGAAAAGTTCATCGGCCAAGACATTAACTCTGAAGTTAGCAGCACAGAGACACCATCATGGCAGGTGTTGTATACCAGTTATGTTCATATGTGCTCACCGCTACGTAATGGCGATAATCTCCTGCCAATCCCCCTGTATCAATTACCTGCGACCTTCAATGGCGATCATAAACGCATTATAAAATGGCAAACAGAATGGCAAGCATGTGATGAGCTACAAATGGCGGCTGCCACTAAAGCTGAATTTGCCGCATTAGATGAAATCACTCGAGTAGACAGCGACCTGTTTAGACGAGGTTGGGATTTACGTGGCAGAATAGAGTTTTTAACGCAAATACCAACTTACTATTATCTGTATCGTGTCGGTGGTGAGTCGTTAGAAAGCGAATTGAACCGAGCTTGCCCACGTTGTGGTTCACATCATTGGAAACTTGAACAGCCTTTGTTAGACATGTTTCACTTTCGCTGCGAGCCATGCCGCATAGTGTCTAATATATCTTGGGACCATCAGTAAATGGAATTACTTCATTGAGTTACAAACAAATTATTTCTTATTACCGAGATTGCTACAAGGAAGATAGTGCCTCCATTAATCTTTGGAACGTCAATAAACTTAAACAAGAAGACCGTTTAATTCTTCAAGGTAAAGATGAACTAGGCACAGGTTTTTTACCTCGGCTACCTATCCCCGAAGAATTTGCCGCCCCAATGTTAAAACGGGTAGCAATGTATCAAAGAGAAAGAGTATTACTGTATGCACGGTTCTTGTTTGTCGGCAAAGTCACCATAAAAGGCGAGCTTAAAACGGTGGTATCGCCTTTGCTCTTTAGCGAAGCCACCATTGAGCAGGATAATGGTAATTGCTATTTTTCTACCCAAGTCGATGAAACTGAAATCAATGAAGCCTTACTGCAACAATTACTCCCAGAAGATAATGCGCTAGCAGAATCGCTTTTTACTGAAGAGACTCGCTCCGCATCATTTTGGACCTCATATTTTAGTAATAATCATATTGAAATAAGCTCGCTTGAATTACTCCAATATCCGAAGCTTGCTCAATACAGTGACATCAAAAAAGCACTGACAAAAAAGATCCCCAGCTTATTACCCATTTCCATGTTAATTTTTGTTGAAAGATCAAAAAGTAGCCGCGGCGTACTTCACGAATTAGACACTATCATCAATGCTAATCAGCTATCAGCCCCTATCGGTAAGCTCTTTAACCATACAATGGCAAAGTCGAACAAGGTTTCCAAACCTGCGAAGCTCAAGTACGACTTTTTGCCTGGACTATTATCTGGCCCACAAAAGAAAGTTATCGCTATCGCCGCTAACAACAGTCTAGGTTGTGTGTCTGGCCCACCCGGCACAGGTAAAAGCTATACTATTGCTGCCGTTGCAGCGGAACATATGGCTCGCGGAGAGTCGGTGTTAATTGTGGCCAATAATGAAGTGGCCCTTGATGTTATTGCAGACAAATTGGCGAGTAACTTTACCTTAGGCGATGTTTCAATTAAGGCCGGACAAAAAGCCTTTTTAAAGCAGCTAAAAGACTATACCGCTGATTTGTTAGCCGGTTACTTTGCAGATGACTTGGACAACAGCCCCAAAGCAAATGAACAAGAAATTAACCAGCTAAATCGATTGCTAGGTATATTAGAACATCGTTTTATGGCTTTCAGCCAAAAAGCCATCAGCCGAGGCTTGCGGTTGCACCAACTTGAGTTACAACAATCGAAGTGGTTAAAGCGCGCTTATCTGTTTTTTATTCAAGGATCAATAAACCAATGGCACCATCAATGGCATGCATTAGATACCATTAACAAACGCACCATTGAACGTGAAACACTTGCTTCTGACTATCTCAATGCACTTAAAAAAAACAACTTAAAAACATTAGTCAGCCAACACCGAAAGTCTCTTCAAGCATTTAACCAAGCAATACGCAGTCGAACCTCCAGTAAACAACTCGCCCAGTTTGCGAAGATTGAATATGCCAAGTTATTTGCTGCATTTCCCATCTGGTTGGTGAGCTTAAATAGCCTGCACAAAGTATTACCACTTAACAGTGAAATGTTTGACTTAGTGATTATTGATGAAGCCACGCAATGCAATATTAGCAGTTGTTTACCGGCCTTATATCGTGCAAAACGAGCACTGATTGTTGGCGATACCAAACAATTAAAACACTATTCATTTTTAGCTAGAGCTAAGCAGAATCAATTATTAAGCAAAAACAACGTGCCTGAAAACAACCAGAGCGCCATCAGTTATCGAGATAATTCTATCTTAGATTTAGCCCTAAAAACCTTAAACACCGATAAAGAGCTGGCCTTTCTAGATGAACATTTTAGAAGTAAACCTGAACTCATCCATTTTAGTAATCAGTCTTTTTATCATTCAAGATTAAAAGTCATGCAACACCGACCTTGTACTAGCTCAGGCCATTTGCACCTTCATCGACTAAAGGGGGTCCGCGACACATCCGGCGTAAATCATCAAGAAGCACAATGCATCCTAGCTGATATTCAAGCTCAAATAACAACCGACAATAACACTGGCATAGCTCACAGTATCGGAGTCATCTCACCTTTCAGCGCTCAAGCAGAACAGATTGCCGCACTGATTGAACAGCATATTCCTCAAGCCGATATCATTAAACACAGTATTCGCGCTGCTACGCCGTTTGGTTTTCAAGGTGAAGAACGAGATATTATGTTGATTTCGTTTGCAATTGATAATAACAGTAAACATGCAGCAGCCTACCTAAACAAGGCCGATGTATTTAATGTCACCATTACCAGAGCACGTCAAAAACAGTCGTTATACCTGTCAATTGATGACTCACAATTGCCAGAAAATAATCTACTGCGGCGCTATATAGCATCAATGACCACTTTTCATGCCGAGCATAGCGTTACCTCAGAAATAGACGCATTTCAACAACAAATCATTGCAGCATTACAAGAGCAACAAATAGAAACATGGCCGGGTTATGCCATTGTTGGCACAGAAATAGATATTTTATGTCGTTATGCTAACAAGTACCTTGCCATCGATCTTATTGGCTTTCCTGGACCATGGGCTAATTTTTTCGAACTGACAACCTACAGGTTATTTGAAAGAGCAGGAGTTGAAATATTGCCATTAAGCTATGGTCTGTGGGTTGTCGATAAGCAAGCATGTATTGATAAAATAAAGTCTACGCTGTTATTACCATGATAAGAAAAGCTAAGCGGGGATGATTTATAGGATTAACCACTGTGGATGCATTAAGTATTGAAACACTCAAAAGAGCATTTCAATACTGCTGATGGTTATTTTTTACGTAAAAAATGTCGTCCCATGGTTTTGATCCGCAGCCAGATCCCAGGATGCTCAGCAACAATCTCAGCTTCTTCTATGGGTTTAACTGGTGGGGTTATTAACGGAGAGAGTTGCTGCAGAAATTCAGTTAATGATGGTGCAATCTGAGTAGTTTGTTTTTCGCCTGGTATTTCTATCCATACGCTGCCATCATCATTGTTTACGGTTAGCATTTCGTCACCATCACCTAACACGCCGATAAACCAAGTTGCTGGTTGTTTGAGCTTTTGCTTCATGATCAAATGACCAATTACATTTTGTTGCAAATTTTCAAAGTCAGCTTGATTCCACGCTTGGATTAATTCACCTTCGCCAAACGATGCAGTAAACGCCAATGGCGCTGAAAAATATTGCCCATAAAATGCATGAATATCTTGGTGTAACTGAATATTTAATGCATGCTCTACATTACTAAAGTCGCCTGTATCATCCCGTTTAACAGGTTGCCAGAATACGATTTTATCGTTATTCGCATCAAATGCACCTTGAATACATACCGAATCCTCGCCCAAAGGATAATAGCGCGGAAATTCAGATAGGGTATCTTGATAAGAATTAAGATATTTTTTAATGAAGCAATCTAATGCAGATGAACAAGACACTTAAGCCACTCGTAGTTTATAATAAAACCATATTTTGACACGGAAACCGATTAGATGACACACAATCACGACCCTTATAGTGACGCTGCAGCATTAAAAGGCCTAACATTAGGCCGTGCAACTGCTTATCAAGCTGAGTATGACGCGTCACTGCTGCAAGGGGTTCCTCGTAAACTTAACCGAGATGCTATTGAATTAAGCGGTGAACTGCCTTTTCATGGTACCGATATTTGGACAGGGTATGAATTGTCTTGGCTTAATGCCAAAGGCAAGCCTATTGTTGCTATTTTGGAAGTTCAGTTAGATATCAACAGTGTCAATTTGATTGAATCTAAGTCTTTTAAACTGTACTTGAATAGTTTTAACCAAACTAAATTTGACAGTGTAGAAGCCGTACAAGAAACCTTAAGCCGTGACCTAAGCACTTGCGCCCAAGGTGAGCTAAGCGTAAAAGTCATTGAGCCTAAGTTTTTTAATCTTGAACGTATCATTGATTTACCGGGTAGCTGTATTGATGAGCTAGACATTGAAGTTAATGAGTACGCCTTTAACCCAGATCATTTATTAGACAGCACAGACGCAGATAAGAATGTCGCTGAGACACTAAATTCTAATCTATTAAAGTCTAATTGTTTAATCACCTCACAGCCTGATTGGGGCAGCGTGATGATCCGTTATCAAGGCCCTAAAATTGACCGTGAAAAACTGCTGCGCTACTTAATTTCTTTCCGTCAGCATAATGAATTTCATGAACAATGCGTTGAACGTATCTTTGTCGACTTAAAGAAATATTGCCAATGCACTAAGCTAACCGTATACGCACGTTATACCCGCCGTGGCGGCTTAGACATCAACCCTTATCGCAGTGATTTTGAAAATCCACCAGAGTCGAACCGTCTAGCAAGACAGTAATTGCTTTTGAATTGACTGCAAAAAAGCCTTTATCTTTGATAAAGGCTTTTTTAATTAATCTACCGATCTTTTTAAGCCATATGATCATTCTTCGCCATTCTCAGTGAAGTGTTAATACTTGCACTAGGTTCTTTTTAATAACACTTTTCGAGCAGTACTCAATGCCATTAAGCCTAGGTTTAAATGAATATAAGGCCTAAATCGATCGGTATATCATGAGCATAATACCTTCTACACACATTGATAATACACATCACAAACATCACTTAATATGGCACAAACTTTTACAATATAGCCTTGTTGTTCGCAACACATTTGAACAATCGCTATGCTAATCTGCAGTCTACTCGACCAAAAATGACTAACATAACCAGAGAGTTCTTATGCTCAAATCACTTTTACATACAGGTTTAATCGTGCTTTTTTTACAAAGCGCCTGCATCTCATCAAACGCTTTTGCTAACGATATCAGACAAATACCCATTGATGAAAAAGTAGTGACCGAGCATAAAGCGAAGATCAATGGTAAAACCATCCCCTATAAAGCCACGACAGGAACTCAACCCGTATGGGATGAAGAAGGTCATCCGACCGCGACCTTGTTTTACACTTATTACCAACGTACTGACGTTAAAGACGACGCTAAAAGACCGTTAATTATTTCATTTAATGGTGGCCCTGGATCTGCCTCGGTATGGATGCACATTGCCTATACTGGACCTAGAGTATTAAATGTGGACGACGAAGGTTACCCACTACAACCTTATGGCGTCAAAAATAACGACAGCTCAATACTGGATATTGCCGATATCGTTTACGTTAATCCTGTTAACACCGGTTACTCAAGAGTATTGCCAAATGATGAAGGCAAAATGCCTTCAAAAGATGAGCAACAAAAAATGTTTTTTGGAGTTAAAGCCGATATAAAATACTTAGCAGAATGGGTCACCACATTTGTATCTAGAAATGAACGCTGGCGCTCACCTAAGTATTTAATTGGTGAAAGTTATGGTACTGCAAGGGTTTCAGGTTTAGCCCTTGAACTGCAGAACAATCAATGGATGTATCCTAATGGGGTTATCTTAGTCTCACCCACAGATCTTGGTATTGAGCGAAATGGTCCTGTAAAGGCAGCTAATCGCTTACCCTATTTTGCCGCTGCAGCTTGGTACCACAAAGCACTTGATACTGATTTACAGCAACAAGATTTAACACCGATTTTAGCTGAGGTAGAGCAATTTACCTTAAATCAATATCTACCAGCACTCGCCAAAGGCAGTTTTATTGATCCAGATGAAAAGCTGCGCATTGCCCAACAAGTTGCTCATTATTCAGGACTTAGCCTAACGGATGTACTGCAAAGTAATTTAGATATCGACACTGATTACTTTTGGAAATCCTTATTGCGTGACCGCAAGCAAACCATAGGCCGTTTAGACTCACGTTATATCGGTATCGATGAAAAAGTCGTTGGCGCAAGTCCTGACTATAATGCGGAGCTTACCTCTTGGCTTCACAGTTTTACTCCAGCAATTAATGATTACCTGCGTACCGAACTGAACTATAAAACTGATATAAAATACAATATGTTCGGACCAGTTCATCCGTGGGATAGAAGCGGTAATAAAACCGGTGAAAATTTACGCTTAGCAATGGCGCAAAACCCATACCTCAATGTGATGATCCAATCCGGTTATTATGATGGTGCAACTAATTATTTTGATGCTAAATACACCATGTGGCAGCTTGATCGCAGTGGCTTAATGAAAGACAGGTTATCATTCAAAGGCTATCGCAGTGGCCACATGATGTATCTTCGTCACGATGACTTAAAGCAATCAAATCAAGATTTGCGCCAATTTATTAACTCCACATTACCAACAGAACAACAAGCGGCAAAATACTAGTCGTGTGAAGAAGGTATTAATTGCGCCAACGAAATTATCGACATCGTTGGCGCTTTTATGTGCAGCAAAGACTGAGATTGCATATCACCAATACACATACTGAAGCGGTAATATGGGCTTAATCGGCCAAAGTAAAACTGCCATTGCGGCTCGTGATAATCGAGCGCTGAAAAATGGATATAATCACTGGCTGCGATAGTAGGATATTGTTCATTAACAGCTTCAAACACGCTATTAGCAGCGAATGTAAACCCAAAAGAGGTTAACGACTGCGCCAGCCCTTTGCCTGTTGCTTTAATAAAGGCCTCTTTCAACGCCCATAAATCAAAAAAACGTTGGCGTTGTAACTCAAGCGGCAATGCCATCAAATCTTCTATTTCAACAGCAGAAAAGTAGTGATTCAAAATAGCTTCTATTTTGGTACTACTGCGTTCACGCTCAATATCAACACCAAATGACAAGGCTGTTTCAGCGGCATATGCTTGCTTATTACTGACAATGCCGATCATTAGCCAATCGCCGCTATGGCTCAAATTAAAATGCAGCCCAGTTTGAACCAATAAGTCTTCGCTAAGCGCCGGTTTACCTTTAGCACCATAGCTAAAACGCCACTCAAAAGGTTTTAGATCACTATGAAGTGACATAATAGCCCGAAGCGCTAAACGCACTTGTAAACCAGTATTGCGCGCCGATTCACTTCTGTAACGACTGACCTTAGCAACCTCGTCATCGGTTAACCAATTTAAGGCTAAACCAGCCTCGTAATCTGCAGCACAAAGGGCACCATCCAGTGGCACAAAATAAATATGTGGCTGAAAAAGCGGCTGAGATGAGTTTATAGGAGATGAAACAGACATTAAAACAAACAAGGCTCTATTAAACGTTAATACCGTTAAATTACCTCAATAATCTCGATTCAGCGAGGAATTTGTCAAACTCCCTGTATCACGGCGGGTACAAGTCAGTATAGTTAACCTGATAATCGTTATGTTAACTTTTACTGTTGATGATTGGCGTTAATTCATCAACAATCGTCACCATAACCACAACATCGAAAGCTTGAACATTTATGCGCATAGTCAGCCTAGTCATTATATTACTGTTATCGTTATTCAGCTCAAACGCTGCATTTGCCCAATGGCACCATCAGCAAAGTGGCGATTAAATCAAGCGAACTCAATAACCCCAAGTTAGAGCGTCAATTAACCTTAGTATTGCGTTCAATCAACTTCCCTGCCGAAAGTGTCGCTGTAATGACCACCATCTGGGCCATTGATTTCTTTTCAAGTTAATTGGCTTTAAAAACCGATGAAATTGTTCCAAAGCCGGTATGAGACAGCTCGTTAGCGGCTTTTTACTCAAATAGTATACCGCTTAATTTAGGGCTAAATAATTGCCATAATAACGCGGTTTCAGGGCAATTACAGCGACGATGGAAGCATTGAAACATAGCCTTAATAATCGTTTTTACCGCTCAGATCTTGTTTTTAGTCTCGGGTGATTGTATCGGAGTGAAACCTCAGGTAATCTGCTTTGTGCTAAAAAAAGCATAAATGGATATTTGGACTCATTTTTTAGCTTATTTAAGTATGAATTAAGTAAGTATGGGTAAGTTTAAATGCGCTAAAGTCCCAATAGATTATTTGGAATACCGGTCTAGATGACAAAAAAGATAACCACACATTTAGCACCTGAACTATTGAAGAATAAGCCTCGTCCAAAATCGGTTTATCACCGTAATGCGACTACGACGCCGGAAATGCGTCAATTTATTCAGCAATCCGATTATAGTGTCAGTCAATTATCCAAAATCCTTAATATTACCGAAGCCACCGTTCGTAAGTGGCGTAAACGTGACTCCATCGATAACACGCCAAATACCCCGCACAAACTCAACACAACACTCTCTCCGATGGAAGAGTACGTGATGCTGGGCTTGCGTTATCAATTAAAAATGCCTTTAGACAGGTTATTAAAAGTTACCCAAGAATTTATCAACCCTAATGTATCCCGATCTGGCCTAGCTCGCTGTTTAAAGCGCTTTGGAGTATCAAAACTCGACGAGTTTGATACTCCTTTTGTGCCAGAAAAATTTTTCAATCAGCTGCCGATCACTCAGGGAGCCGATATTCAAACCTATACCGTTAACCCGCAAACCTTAGCCGATACTTTAGCCCTGCCAAGTCCAGATCCGGACAACGTCGTGCAAGTGGTGTCGTTAAGTATTCCGCCTCAATTAACAAAGCAGCAAGCCTATTCTGTTTTGCTTGGCGTTGATTTTAAGTCTGACTGGGTTTACCTCGATATTTATCAAGACAGCCATACCCAAGCGAGTAATCGCTATATAACCCATGTCTTAAAGCACGGGCCATTTCATTTACGTAAGTTATTGGTTCGCAACTATCACACTTTTCTTGCTCGTTTTCCTGGAGCAAGTCAACCAGCCGCAGTATCTACTAGCACCATTGATGCAGCTGGATCCCAACACCAGATAACTGAACCTCAGTTATCAAACGGAGACTCATATGAGCCAATCCAGTAATAAAGATAAGCGTTTAAACAAACGCTTAAAAGATATGCCAGTCGCGATTGTCGGCATGGCGAGTATTTTTGCTAACTCACGTTACCTAAACAAGTTTTGGGATTTAATCAGCGAAAAAATTGATGCCATTATCGACGTTCCAGAAACCCATTGGAACGCTGAAGATTACTACAATGCCGATAAATCAATGGCCGATAAAACCTACTGTAAACGCGGTGGTTTTTTACCCGAAGTCGATTTCAATCCAATGGAATTTGGCTTGCCACCGAATATCCTCGAACTGACAGACACCTCACAACTCTTATCTTTAGTGGTCGCCAAAGAAGTGCTGGCCGATGCAGGTATTGATGCGCAGTACGATACCGATCGCATCGGTATTACATTAGGCGTCGGCGGTGGTCAAAAAATCAATCACAGTCTCAGCGGTCGTTTACAGTACCCTATACTCAAAAAAGTATTTAAAAATAGTGGTCTAAGCGACGCAGACACTGAGATGTTGATCAAAAAGTTTCAAGATCAATATATCCACTGGGAAGAAAACTCATTTCCAGGCTCACTTGGTAACGTGATTGCTGGGCGTATTGCTAATCGCTTTGATTTAGGCGGCATGAATTGCGTGGTTGACGCAGCATGTGCAGGTTCTTTAGCGGCGATGCGCATGGCGATAACCGAATTAGTTGAAGGCCGCAGTGACATGATGATCACAGGCGGTGTGTGTACCGATAACTCACCATCTATGTACATGAGCTTTTCAAAAACACCGGCATTTACCACTAATGACACCATTCAACCTTTCGATATCGATTCTAAAGGCATGATGATAGGTGAAGGCATTGGCATGATGGCGCTTAAACGTCTTGACGATGCTGAGCGCGATGGTGACCGAATTTATGCTGTTATTAAAGGGATTGGCTCATCATCTGATGGCAAGTTTAAAAGTATTTATGCCCCGCGCCCAGAAGGCCAGGCTAAAGCATTAAGACGCGCTTATGATGATGCGGGTTTTGCACCGCACACGGTTGGCTTAATTGAAGCCCATGGAACAGGCACTGCCGCTGGCGATGTGGCAGAGTTCAATGGTCTAAAATCGGTGTTTACCGAAGATAATGATACCCAACAGCACATTGCTCTTGGATCAGTAAAATCACAAGTCGGCCACACTAAATCGACCGCTGGAACCGCTGGGGTCATTAAAGTTGCTTTGGCTTTGCATCATAAAGTGTTGCCACCGACCATTAACGTCAGTAAGCCCAATCCTAAATTAAACATTCAGGACTCGCCGTTTTATTTAAACACCGAAACCCGTCCATGGTTACCTCGTACAGACAATACGCCGCGCCGCGCGGGTATTAGTGCCTTTGGTTTTGGTGGCACCAACTTCCACATTGTGTTGGAAGAATACCGCCAAGAACATGTTCGAGGCGATAAATATCGTCAACGTTCCGTGCCGCAAAGTCTACTAATCCATGCTGAAAATAAAGCTGCATTACAGGCTCAATTAACAGCCCTGCAAACTGAAGTTAAGGCTGTTGATACCACACAGCAAAATCGTCAAGAAATTGTGTTGGCTGATTTTGGTAAACGTTTTGCCTTAACGACCATAGCCCCCAAAGCCGCGCGCATAGGCTTAGTGGTGGCATCATTAGCAGACTTAACCATTCAGCTGACTCAAGCGCTGGCGCAATTGAGTTCGAATACTGCCGACAGCTGGCAATTGCCTTCTGGCACCAGTTATCGCTCAGCAGCATTAATTCATCCTGAATCGGCAAGCCATAAAGTGGCGGCATTATTTGCCGGACAAGGGGCGCAGTATCTGAACATGGGCGTCGATTTAGCCTGTTTTTATCCAGAAATGCGTCAACAATTGATGCAAGCAGATAAGGTATTTGCGCAACATAAACAAATGCCACTATCGCAAATAATGTACCCTACCCCGGCTTTTGAAGCCGAAGATATTGCCGCACAACACGCAGCATTAACCAATACTGCCAATGCCCAAAGTGCTATTGGTGCAGTGAGCATGGGCCAATATGCATTATTGACTCAAGCAGGTTTTAAAGCCGATATGGTGGCCGGTCATAGTTTTGGTGAACTGTCAGCATTATGTGCTGCGGGGGTCATTAGCCAAGCTGATTATTATCAATTGGCCTTTGCTCGTGGCCAAGCAATGGCGGCAACGCCTAAAGATCAAGATGCTGGCGTGATGTACGCCATTATTGTCCCCGCTCAAGCTGCTGACCAAGGTGTTGAAAAGCTTGAACAGTGCATTAGTGCATTTGAGGGCGTCAAAGTGGCTAATTACAATGCACCAACCCAACTGGTTATTGCAGGTCCAACAGCATCATGTACCTTAGCGGCACAAGCAATCACCGCTGAACTTGGTTTTAAAGCAATCGCCCTGCCGGTTTCTGGCGCATTCCACACGCCATTAGTGGCGCATGCGCAACAACCCTTTGCTGCGGCCATCGATAAGGTTAAATTTGCTAAGCCAAAACTAAGCCTTTATGCCAATGGCACAGGTAAAGCACATCCAAATGATCCTAAAGCAATCAAGGCAGCATTTACTGATCATATGCTGCAGTCAGTTCGTTTTAGCGAGCAATTAACCGCTATGTATGACGCTGGCGCACGAGTATTTGTTGAGTTTGGTCCTAAAAACATCCTCCATAAATTGGTTGAGGCGACCTTAGGCAACAAAGCCGAATCAGTCAGCATAGTGAGCTTGAACCCAAATCCTAAAGGCAATAGCGACACTCAACTGCGTCAAGCAGCGTGTCAGCTTGCGGTATTAGGGCTGGCATTAACCGAGGTTGATCCTTATCAAGCGCCCATCGCTGAACTTGCAAAAGTGTCACCGATGAACGTCAAGTTAACTGCGAGTAATTATATTAGCGCCACCACCCAAGCCAAAATGAACAAGTCGCTGCAAACTGGCACAGTTACCAGCAAAACAGTAGAAGTACCGGTTGAGAAAATTGTGGAAAAAATTGTGGAAAAAGAAGTGATTAAAACTGAATACATTGAAGTGCCTGCAACATCAGCACCAGCCTCTGCGGTTGCCGCACCTTTGGCGGCAACGACGGCTGTAGCGGCTAAACCAGTTAGCGCAAATGTGCCTGCGTCGGCCGATAGTATCGGTGCATTTTTTGCTGCGCAGCAACAAACGGCGCAATTACATCAGCAATTTTTAGCCATACCACAGCAATATGGCGACACGTTTGCTCATTTGATGACAGCGCAAGCACAAATGGCATCATCGGGATTAGCCATTCCTGAAAGCTTGCAACGTTCTATGGAGCTGTTCCACCAGCATCAAGCACAAACATTGCAAAGTCACAGTCAATTTTTAACGCTGCAAGCGCAAGCAAGTCAAGCTGCATTAGCCATGTTACAAGGGCAAACACCAATGCCAGCGTCGACGTCAGCACCAGTAGCTGCGGCATCTATGCCGCCTGCATTTGTGCCCCAAAGCCAAGTTGCTCAGGCCACAACGACGCCTTCGACTGTGGTAGCTCCTGTTGCTGCTGCTCAAGTTCAACCAGCTCAAGCGGTTCAATCTCAACAGACTGCCAGTAAACCAGTCCAGGCTCCTGTAGCTCAGCAAGTGAGTTCGCTTGCAGTTTCAGCCCCAACAGCAGGACTATCGCAGCAACAAGTGTTAGACACTATGCTCAATGTGGTCGCAGATAAAACCGGTTACCCAACTGAAATGCTTGAACTTAGCATGGACATGGAAGCCGATTTAGGTATCGACTCCATCAAACGCGTCGAAATTTTAGGCACAGTACAAGATGAGCTTCCAGGTTTACCTGAACTGAGCCCAGAAGATTTAGCCGAATGTCGCACCTTAGGTGAAATCGTTAGCTACATGCAAACTAAATTACCTGCTGCTAATGCAGTTAGTGTTGCGTCTGCTGCACCAGTTGCGGCAAACACCGCAACTGCATCAACTGGCTTAACAGCTGAAAACGTTCAGCGCACCATGCTCGCTGTGGTTGCCGATAAAACCGGTTACCCAACTGAAATGCTTGAACTTGGCATGGACATGGAAGCCGATTTAGGTATCGACTCTATCAAACGCGTCGAAATTTTAGGTACAGTACAAGATGAACTGCCAGGCTTACCTGAACTGAGCCCAGAAGATTTAGCCGAATGTCGCACCTTAGGTGAAATCGTTAGCTACATGCAAACCAAATTGCCTGCTGCCAATGCAGTTAGTGTAGCGTCCTCTGCACCAGTCGCGGCAAACACTGCAACTGCATCAACTGGCTTAACAGCTGAAAACGTCCAACGCACCATGCTCGCTGTGGTTGCCGATAAAACCGGTTACCCTACTGAAATGCTCGAACTTGGCATGGACATGGAAGCCGATTTAGGTATCGACTCTATCAAACGCGTCGAAATTTTAGGCACAGTACAAGATGAGCTGCCAGGTTTACCTGAGCTGAGCCCAGAAGATTTAGCCGAGTGTCGCACCTTGGGCGAAATCGTCAGCTACATGCAAACTAAATTACCTGCAACCTCTGCGTTGCCAACAGTAGCGGCTGCAACGGTTAACTCAACGGGCTTAAGCGCAGAAAGCGTTCAGCGCACCATGTTAGCTGTGGTTGCCGACAAAACCGGTTACCCTGCTGAAATGCTTGAACTGAGCATGGACATGGAAGCCGATTTAGGCATCGACTCAATCAAACGTGTTGAAATTCTAGGTACAGTGCAAGATGAGCTGCCAGGTTTACCTGAACTCAGCCCAGAAGATTTAGCCGAGTGTCGCACTTTGGGCGAAATCGTCAGCTACATGCAAACCAAACTGCCTGCAGCCATTACAGTGGCACCAGTAGCAACCGTCTCTTCATCTACAGCACCGACAACGGGCTTGAGTGCTGATACAGTATTAAGCACCATGATGTCAGTTGTCGCCGACAAAACCGGTTACCCAGCTGAAATGCTTGAACTGAGTATGGACATGGAAGCGGATTTAGGTATCGACTCAATCAAACGGGTCGAGATTTTAGGCACAGTACAAGATGAGTTGCCTGGCTTACCTGAGCTTAACCCAGAAGATTTAGCCGAATGTCGCACCTTAGGTGAAATCGTCAGCTACATGCAAACCAAATTGCCTGCAGCTACCTCAACCGCGATTGCGGCTGTCGCCCCAGCATCAACGGCAAATAAGGTTGAGGTTAACACCGCAGCATTACCGCCACACAGCGAGGTAGCGCTAAAAAAGTTACCCGCGGCGGATAAACTCGTAGATTGTTATTCAGCAAAAAACTGTATTGTCATCACAGATGATGGCCATAACGCCGGTTTACTCGCTGAAAAACTCACTGCAAAGGGATTAACCGTCGCCGTTATTCGTAACCCACAAACCATCAGCGTAGCGCATTCACCATTAAGCAGTGATATTAAAAGCTACACCTTGAGCAGCATTGATGATGCGCACATTGCTCAGGTGATTGCCGATATTAAAGCCGACTTGGGCGCTGAATATGCCATTGCAGGTTTTGTTCATTTACAGCCGCAAACGCTAGTAAATAATCACCCATTAATGTCATGTACTCTTGCTGCAAAAGCCGCTGTCGACAACGCGTTCTTATGGGCTAAGCATCTTCACCCAGAATTTGCTAAACCGACGTCTTCGCGTCTGTGCTACTTTACCGTGAGTCGTTTAGACGGCGGGTTTGGCTACTTAGATAATGACCAATTAGCCACAGCGGAACTGAATCAAGCGGCCTTATCTGGGCTCAGCAAAACCTTAAGCCATGAGTGGCCACAAGTATTTTGCCGTGCCTTAGACATTAGCAATAATATTGATGCTACAAGCTTTGCCGATGCCATCGTTGCTGAGTTGTTTGATATCGATGGTGCCAATGCAAGCGTAGATCGCATTAATGAAGTGGGGATTAGTCAGCAAGGTCGAGTAACCTTAGTCGCCGCCAATGCCAGTGAGCAGTTTGCGCCAGCAACGCTTGATGGTAATGACACTATTTTGGTCACCGGCGGCGCAAAAGGGGTAACGTTTGAATGCGCCCTCACCTTAGCCAAACAATGCCAATCACATTTTGTGTTAGCAGGTCGTAGCCAACATTTTGGCAGCGACTTACCGGCTTGGGCACAAGGCAAGCAAGCCTCTGAGTTAAAAGCCGCGGCCATTGTTTATATTCAATCGCAAGGCAATAAACCCACGCCGAAACAAATTGATGCATTAGTGTGGCCAATTAGCAGCAGCCTAGAAATCGATGCTGCGTTAGCCGCTTTCAGTAAGGTCGGCGCCAGCGCGCAATATGTCTCAATGGATGTCAGCGACGCCACAGCGGTAGCCGCCAGCCTTAATAGCCTGACGAATGCTAAGGGCGACTCATTAACCATTAATGGCGTTATTCATGGCGCCGGTGTGTTAGCCGACAAGCATATTCAAGACAAAACCTTGGATGAACTTAACCGCGTTTATCACACCAAAGTGACCGGGCTTGCAAGCATAATTAATGCACTCGACCCACAACAGATCAAGCTGGTTGCCTTGTTTTCATCGGCTGCCGGTTTCTACGGAAATACCGGACAAAGCGATTATGCTATGTCGAATGAAATCCTCAATAAAACCGCCCTTAAACTGGCACACACCTTAGCGCATGCTAAAGTAATGAGTTTTAACTGGGGCCCTTGGGATGGCGGAATGGTCAGTTCGGCATTAAAGAAAATGTTTGTTGATCGCGGTGTTTACGTGATTCCATTACAAGCAGGTGCCGAGTTATTTGCCCACAGTTTATTAAGTCAGCAAGGCGCACAATTGCTTATTGGCTCTGATATGCAAGGTTCATCAGAACAGGGTAATGCTGTAAAAAAGCTTAATGCGGACGCTTTGCTTATCGCCAAGGGTTCGCTGACGTTTGCAGCTAAGACACAGTCCTCTGATCTTATCAGTATGACGGTGACTCGAGTCTTAACCCCGGCTGAAATGCCTTTTGTTAGCGATCATTGTATTGCTGGTAATCCGGTATTGCCGACAGTATGTGCCATGCAATGGATGCGTGATGCAGCACAAACCTTATGTCATGTGCCTGTCAGTATTGCTGAATATAAATTGCTTAAAGGGGTTATTTTTGACACCAATGAGCCACATTTGCTGCAACTGGAACTAACGCAAACTGTCGCTGGGATCAACGCGCTGATCTCATCTCGTTTGTTAAATGAGCCAAGTGCAGCGATGAAACCGCAATATCAAGCAACATTAGTGATCAATAGCGCCGTCTTGACTGATGATATTGCCAAGCCCGTGATTGATACAGCGAGCCTGACAAAGTGGTCGCATATAGCGCCGTTGAGCTCAGGGGTTGAACTGTATCAAAACGGAACCTTGTTTCATGGCCCGCGTTTGCAAGGCATTAAGCAAGTGTTGGCATTTGATGATGCTCAGCTCTTGTGCCAAGTGCAATTACCGCAGATTAATACCGCTGACTGTCAACATTTTATCCCGTCATCGGCATTAGGTGGCAGCCAAGTTTTCGCGGAAGATTTGCTGCTACAAGCCATGCTGGTATGGGCCAGACTTAAATACGGTGCAGCAAGCTTACCGTCATCTACGGCTGAATGCGTTACCGCTTGGCCATTTGCCAGTGGTGATAAAGGCTATATTCAACTGGATGTTGTTAAACACAGCGGCAGAATGTTAATCGCTAACGTGAGTTTATACCATCAAGATGGTCGCTTGAGTTGCCAAATGCTCAACGCTAAAGTGACTATCAGTAAAAGTTTGAATGGGGCCTTTATTCCACATCAAGCGGCTACTGGTGTGTCTCACCACAGCAAGGAAACAGTGTGACGGTATTAAGCAACATGGCGCTAAACACGATGAGTGAGCGTATTGCAAAGCAACAAACTAAGCCTATGCGATTAGCTTTGTTGCTTTGCAAGCCTAATATTGCCTCGATTAATGAACACCTGATCACTGTCGACACTCATAGTGTCGACGGCTTTGCGTTGGCGTTATTGCACGCTGGCGAACACCTATCGTCCACCAGCAATGATATGGTCAATATTGGCGATCGATTGTGGATTATGTCTGGGTTAATTGCGGCTAAAAACGGTATTCATGCGCATGCTTATATCAATGGTATTGCGCTGAGTAACAACCAAACTGAAGCGGTAACACTTGCCCTTAAGCATGCAAAACGTCTGCATGCTCAGCCACAGATAGTCGCGCTAGATGGCTGTTATAATTTTAGTGCAAGTTCTGATGGCAATGCCACTAATGATGCAGTGACGGATCTAGCTAATGATTCTAGATCTGAGTCAGCTCCTCATGCAAGTGCGCCCCATACGAATGAGACGGCACAAACAGCACTGACGGCAATGGCCAACCTAGTCGAGTCTATCGCGAGTCGCTGTATACCAGCCCAAGACAAGGCTAACGGTCAATATTGGTTTAGCGCATTTCACCAAAGCCGAGTCGCAGCTTTATGTTATCCAACCGCATCAGGTATTCAGGCAATCATCCTTACCCAAGGTCGTGCACTTATCGCCGCCAAGCCGTTAATCAGTACTCAACGTTTATGGCTGCCGCTTAGCGCCGCTTCATTGGCGCAATTGCACACTAAGCTGATGGGCCTTTCTTCGCAGTTACACTCAGCAATTGACGACATAAGCTTACTCGAGCTTATCAAAACCAGTTTGTCAGATTATCAAACAGATGCACCGCTAGCCCTAGTCTTAATGGCAGCCGATCGCCGCGCATTAGTACAAGAAGTCAGCGCGATGATGACCATAATCGCCACTCATCAGCAGCATGATGCGAATAGTCATACGCCGATAGAATATAAAACGCCTGCGGGCAGTTGCTTATATTCAGCGCCGCTGGGTCATAATGGCTTGAGCTTTGTTTATCCTGGCGTTGGCACTGTGTACCCAAACATGCTTAGTCAAATAGGCCTGGTTTTCCCAGATTTGTATGCTGAACTTGAAAACCAAGGTGACATGCAATCGATGTTACAAACGGACTTTATCTATGCGGCAGATAAAAATCGTGCCGCACAGATGAGCCTGAGCCAATTAGCCATTGCTGGTGTTGGCGCCAGTTATATTTTAACCAAGCTGTTGCAGCAAGAATTTGCCATTGAGCCCAAATTTGCTTTGGGTTACTCCATGGGTGAAGCGGCCATGTGGGCGAGTTTAAACGTATGGCAAACACCACACAGCATGATTGCAGCCACGCAAAACAGCAGTATTTTTACCCAAGATATTTCTGGTGAGCTCCGCTGTGTTCGCCAACAATGGCAATTAGCCGATGACGAAAACATTGTATGGAATAGCTTCGTTACTCGAGCCAGAATTGACGAACTCTCGCCCCATTTAGCCAATTACCCTCGGGCTTATATTGCTATTATTCAGGGTGATACCTGTGTTGTTGCCGGCTGTGAAAACAGTTGTAAAGCCTTACTAAAACAAGCGGGTAAACGCGGCATTGCCGCTAATCGCGTCACCGCAATGCACACGCCTGCGGCATTGAACATCAGCGAATCAGTAAGGCAATTTTATCAACAACCATTAGTAGAAAACTTACCAAGCCAATTGCAGTTTATCTCCGCAGCAGAGACTCAGCCTGTTGTATTAACCTCACAAGCCATTGCAAAATCGATTGCCGATACTTTTTGTCATCAGCTCAATTTTACTCAGTTAATTCTCAATGCTCGAGAGCAAGGCTGTCGACTATTTGTTGAAGTAGGTGCCGATCGGCAAACTACCACCCTAATTGACAAAATCAATGCGCAGAGTTGCAATAGCGTCTCAGCGATGGCAATGGCCGTCAATGCTAAAGGTGGCGATGACGTCACCAGTTTACTTAAATGCCTAGGGCAACTAATTGCTCATCGAGTGCCCATGTCATTAAGCCCTTTTATTCGCAGCCTTGACGCTAGCATTAATACATTATCCCAGCAGGCGGCATTAGCCGACGGCTCATCCCTCATTTGTTATAGTGAAACATCATTAGAAGGAGAACCTCATTGAGTTCTCAAGCTACCCCTAAAATAGCCATTGTCGGTTTAGCCAATCAGTATCCAGACGCGGATACTCCCGCTAAATTTTGGCAAAACTTATTAGACAAAAAAGATTCGCGCAGCCAAATCAGTGCCAGCAAACTCAATGCTTCACCGAGTGACTACTTGGGTGTACAAGGCGAATCGGACCGTTTTTATTGCGATAAAGGCGGCTACATTCAAGACTTTCAATTTAATCCTCAAGGTTATCGCATTGAGCCCAGCGCATTTAATGGCTTAGACGATAGCTTCTTGTGGGCAACCGACACAGCACGTAATGCGTTAACAGATGCCGGTATTAGCCTTGACGATAGCTTGCTTAAACGCACCGGTATTGTGATGGGAACCTTATCATTCCCTACGGCTAAATCTAATGAACTGTTTGTACCTCTGTATCACAGTGCGGTCGAAAAAGCCTTACAGACCAAGCTGCAACAGCCAAACTTTAGCCTACACTGTTTCAATAATAGCGTTAACAAGAGTTGTGATCAGCCACAAGCTAATCACGCTGCTACCGCTCAACCGGTTAACTTAGGTAATGGTGCCATTGCCCATAATGCCTCGAAAATTGTTGCCGATGCTTTAGGTTTGGGCGGTACGCAGCTGAGTTTAGATGCAGCCTGTGCTAGCTCGGTTTACGCCTTAAAGCTCGCCTGTGATTACTTGCATACCGGCAAGGCAGATATGATGTTAGCTGGCGCTGTGTCTGGCGCAGATCCATTCTTCATCAATATGGGCTTTTCGATATTTCACGCTTATCCAGACCATGGAATTTCAGCGCCCTTTGATCGTAACAGTAAAGGCTTATTCGCCGGCGAAGGTGCGGGGGTATTAGTGCTTAAACGCCTTAAAGACGCTGAGCGTGATGGCGACCATATCTATGCTTTAGTCAGTGGTATCGGTTTATCAAACGACGGTAAAGGTCAGTTTGTGTTAAGCCCAAATAGCAAAGGCCAAGTACTAGCATTCGAGCGCGCTTATCGCGATGCGGCAGCAATAGACCCAAGTATTACCCCTGCCAGTATTGAAGTGATTGAATGCCATGCCACGGGAACGCCATTAGGCGATAAAGTAGAATTAACCTCAATGGAACGCTTTTTTGAAGATAAACTTCAAGGCAGCGCCACGCCACTGATTGGTTCAGCCAAATCTAATCTAGGCCATTTACTCACCGCGGCAGGCATGCCTGGGATCATGAAAATGATTTTTGCCATGCGCCAAGGCGTGTTGCCACCGAGTATTAATATCAGTTCCCCTATCACCTCGCCTAACGGCTTATTTGGTCAAGCGACTTTGCCAAATGATGTGCTTCCGTGGCCCGATAAAGTCGGCAATAAAGCCCGCCATGCTGGCGTATCAGTATTTGGTTTTGGCGGTTGTAACGCCCATTTACTGATTGAGTCCTATCAAGCTCAGGCAGGGATAAACCATGCTGACAGTAAACGCTCTCAGCTTAGTCGCAGCAAAATAGTCAGTACAGAAACGCCAATGCACATTACCGGCATGGCAGCCCACTTTGGCCAGTGCAGCAGCATCAATGCTTTGGCTGATAAAATCATCAATAAGCAACCACTGTTTAGCCCATTGCCCAATCAACGCTGGAAAGGCTTAGACAAGCACCCTGAGTTATTAGCTCAATATGGCATACATCAGGTGCCACAAGGGGCGTATATTGATCAGTTCGATTTTGATTTTTTACGTTTCAAAGTGCCGCCTAATGAAGATGATCGCCTAATATCGCAGCAACTGTTATTAATCAAAATAGCAGATGAAGCCATTGCCAATGCTAAGCTAACGCCTGGCAGTAAAGTAGCTGTGTTGGTAGCCATGGAAACCGAACTTGAATTACACCAATTTCGCGGTCGAGTTAACTTACATAGCCAAATAGCGCAAAGCCTTAATGCCCAAGGGATCCAGTTATCCAGTGCTGAATATGCCAGCCTTGAAGCAATTGCGATGGACAGTGTTTTAGATGCCGCCAAGCTAAATCAATATACCAGCTTCATTGGTAACATTATGGCGTCACGGATCTCCTCATTATGGGATTTCAATGGCCCGGCATTTACCATTTCAGCTGGTGCACAGTCAGTTAATCGTTGTATCGATGTAGCGCAAAACTTATTTGCTCTTGGTTCGTTACAAGAGCCTTTGGATGCCATCATCATCGCCGCGGTAGATCTTTCAGGCAGCATTGAAAATATGTTATTCAATACTGCCAAGCTTAATGCTAAAGGATTAAGCTCAACCGACTGGAAAGTAGGTGAAGGCGCTGGCGCGATAGTGTTGCAACAAACTAATGCTGCGCATCCAGAGCTTGACAGCTATGCCAGCATAAACAGTATTGATTTTGACTCCTTATCACAACGCCCGGCCAATATTGCAGCAGATCTTATCGAATTAAACCAATCGCCTGAATGCATATTAACAACTCAAGGCCAACAGTTTGTCCAAGGATTAACTGATGCTGCAGCGATCAACTCAGCGCCGTTATTGAGTAAAGCACAAGATATTCTCGGTCACACCTTTGCCGCTTCTGGCATGGCCAGTTTACTGCACGCTTTAGTACAAAGCCGCCATATTGATAAATCGGCCATCAACGCCAGTGTATTCACCAGCAGCGAAACCCAATACTCACAGGTTAATCTGTCTGTTTCGGCGCCGCAGCAATACGCATTGCGTACTCGTCTGAGCAACAATTTGACGCAACAATTAGCCACAGGCAATAAGTTAAGCTTAATTAAGCAAGTTAGTTTAGGTGGCCGAGATATCTATCAACATATTATTGATAGCTCACTTGAAGGTCTCGACAGCATTGTGGCTCAATGCGCCAATATCACAACAATGGCCGACAGCAATCTAGATCAATGTGCTGATACCACTTCAGCAATAGCTAAAATCATTGACACAACTAAGCCAAAAACCACCTGTGACAGCAGCCACTTTAGTGTCAATCATAGCGAGCATATCGCCGAGTCTCTTATGTCAGAAAACACCGTTTCAACAGCAGAGCAACCTAAGGTTGCCAGTGTGACAAGCCCGACCATACCGCCAGCACATTTAAGTGCATTTCAGCAAATTCAATGGTTAGCGCAGCAAGCGCACTTAGCCTACTTATCCAGCCGAGATGCGGGGTTAAAAGTTGCCGACAGTTTATTACGCTCACAATTAGCCGGTTTCGCCAGCCAGCAAATCTCTTATGTGTCGCAGGCTTCACAGCCTGCTGTAAATGTAGATCCTATCGCCTCAGCTGCTGTACCTGTGGAATTAATTCAACCTAATCATGCTTGTGTGCCAGCTTACACCGCGCCGATCCCAGCGAATAAACCGTGTATTTGGAATTATGCTGATTTAGTTGAATATGCCGAAGGCGATATCGCTAAGGTATTTGGCCCAGATTATGCCATCATCGACAGCTATTCTCGTCGAGTAAGATTGCCCACCACAGATTATTTGTTGGTGTCGCGCGTCACTAAACTTGATGCGACCATGAATCAATACAAACCTTGTTCAATGACCACAGAATACGACATCCCAGTCGATGCGCCGTATTTAGTCGATGGTCAAATCCCTTGGGCTGTAGCAGTAGAATCGGGTCAATGTGATTTAATGTTGATCAGTTACTTAGGCATCGATTTTGAAAACAAGGGCGAACGGGTTTATCGTTTATTAGATTGTACTTTGACTTTCTTAGAAGATTTACCTCGTGGCGGTGACACGCTGCGTTACGATATAAAAATCAATAACTTTGCTAGCAATGGCGATACGTTATTATTCTTTTTCTCTTACGAATGCTTCGTAGGCGACAAGATGATCCTCAAAATGGATGGCGGCTGCGCAGGCTTCTTTACCGACCAAGAACTGGCCGATGGTAAAGGGGTTATTCAAACTGAAGATGAAATAAAACGTCGTCAACAAGTGCTCAATAATCCAAACAAACCGACCTTCACGCCATTACTACACTGTAGCCAAACGGCATTTGATTATGGCCAAATTCATCATTTACTGACCGGCGATATTGGCAGCTGTTTTGGCGGCGAACATGTCGCCCACCAGCTACAAAATGGTATGCAAAAATCGCTTTGTTTTGCCTCAGAAAAGTTCTTAATGATTGAGCGTGTTAGTCAATTACAAACTCAAGGTGGTGCTTGGGGCTTAGGCTTACTCGAAGGTCATAAGCACATTGCGCCAGATCATTGGTATTTCCCTTGTCATTTCCAAGGCGATCAGGTGATGGCCGGCTCGCTAATGGCAGAAGGTTGTGGTCAACTATTACAGTTCTATATGATCCACATTGGCATGCATACTCTCGTCGAGAATGGCCGATTCCAGCCTTTGGAAAACGCCTCACAAAAAGTCCGCTGTCGTGGCCAAGTGTTACCACAAACCGCCGAACTGACTTATCGCATGGAAGTGACTGAAATAGGCATTCATCCTCGCCCTTACGCCAAAGCTAATATTGATATTTTACTTAATGGCAAAGTTGTGGTCGATTTCCAAAACTTAGGCGTGATGATTAAGGAAGAGGCTGAATGTACCCGTTACCCACTTATCTCGTTAAACGCAGCAAACACTAGCACTACCGTTGATTCAGACGCTAGCAGTAAAGTGATTGCCAGCAAAGCGCCATTAATGGCGCAAGTTCCAGATTTACATGCCCCGAGTAACAAGGGCGTTATTCCGCTAAAACACCTTGAAGCGCCCATCGTAAGTGCCGATTCAAAGTATGCTAATCGCGTGCCTGATACCGTACCATTTACGCCATACCACATGTTCGAATTTGCCACAGGCGATATCGAAAAGTGCTTTGGCCCAGACTTTAGTATTTACCGCGGATTGATCCCGCCGCGTACACCCTGTGGCGATTTACAGTTAACCACGCGCGTCGTTGAAATTAACGGTAAGCGCGGCGAACTGAAAAAGCCATCATCGTGTATCGCAGAGTACGAAGTGCCGGCAGATGCTTGGTACTTTGCAAAAAACAGCCATCAAGCGGTAATGCCTTACTCAGTGCTAATGGAAATTTCACTACAACCTAACGGTTTTATCTCAGGCTATATGGGCACCACTCTTGGCTTCCCCGGGCAAGAGCTGTTTTTCCGTAATTTAGATGGTAGCGGTAAATTATTGCGCCATGTGGATTTACGCGGTAAAACCATAGTCAATGACTCAAAGCTATTATCAACCGTCATCGCTGGCAGTAACATTATTCAAAGCTTCACCTTTGAATTAAGTGTTGATAACGAGCCGTTTTACACTGGTAGTGCGGTATTTGGTTACTTCAAAGGTGATGCGCTAAAGAACCAGCTTGGTATTGATAATGGCAGGATCACCCAGCCTTGGCATATCGATAATAATGTCGCGGCAGACATTAGCGTCAACTTACTGGATAAACAGTCGCGAGTATTTAATGCACCAGTGAGCCAACCGCATTATCGCCTTGCGGGCGGCCAGCTTAACTTTATCGATAAAGCCGAAATTGTTAACACTGGTGGCAAATACGGTAAGGGCTATCTTGCTGCGTCACGCACGATTGACCCAAGTGATTGGTTCTTCCAATTTCACTTCCATCAAGATCCGGTTATGCCGGGTTCATTAGGTGTTGAAGCCGTGATCGAGTTGATGCAAACTTACGCCATCTCTACAGACTTAGGTAAAGGTTTCACCAATCCGAAATTTGGTCAAATATTGTCGGATATTAAGTGGAAATATCGCGGTCAAATTAATCCGCTTAACAAACAAATGTCACTTGATGTGCATATCAGTGCAGTAAAAGATGAAGACGGTAAGCGCATCATAATAGGCGATGCAAACCTCAGTAAAGATGGTCTACGCATTTATGAAGTCAAAGACATCGCAATCTGTATTGAAGAAGCTTAGGCCCAAAAGGAATAATAATAATGACAACACAAGTGCACAACGAAAAGCTTTCTCCTTGGCCATGGCAAGTTAGCCAGCAACACGTTAGCTTTGATCAAACTGGGATGAACAAAAAGCTCAAAGATTTATCACAAGCGTGTTATTTGGTTAACGACGCGCAACAAGGCTTAGGCGTGGCGCAACAAGCTCAAGTGGTGACCGACGCAGTTAATGCACCTAACACTTTACCTGTAAGCGCTTTTGGACCTGCACTGGGTACCCAAAGTTTAGGCGACAGTAATTTTCGCCGCGTGCATGGAGTTAAATATGCCTATTATGCTGGCGCGATGGCTAATGGCATTTCCTCGGAAGAATTGGTTATCGCGTTAGGCCAAGCGGGTATTTTATGTTCGTTTGGCGCAGCTGGGTTAATTCCATCTCGAGTTGAACAAGCGATAAACCGCATCCAAGCCGCGCTGCCCAATGGGCCATATGCGTTTAACTTAATCCACAGCCCGAGTGAGCCAGCGCTTGAGCGTGGCAGTGTTGAGCTATTTTTAAAACATAAAGTGCGCACGGTTGAGGCCTCAGCCTTTTTAGGCTTAACCCCACAAATAGTCTATTACCGCGCAGCAGGCTTAAGCCGCGATGCTCATGGTGATATTCAAATCGACAATAAAGTGATTGCTAAAATTAGCCGCACCGAAGTCGCGATTAAGTTTATGCAACCAGCACCTGTTAAAATGCTGCAACAACTTGTTGATGATGGCCTCATTAGCGCAGAGCAAATGGAACTGGCACAACTTGTACCAATGGCAGATGATATTACCGCTGAAGCCGACTCTGGTGGCCATACCGACAACCGTCCATTAGTGACGTTACTGCCCACTATTTTGGCGTTAAAAGATGAAGTGCAAGCGCAATACAAATACAAAACACCTATCCGTGTTGGCGCGGGTGGCGGTGTGGGTACACCCGATGCCGCGCTGGCTACGTTTCATATGGGCGCAGCCTATATTGTTACCGGATCAATTAACCAAGCCTGCGTGGAAGCGGGGGCTAGCGAGCATACGCGCAAATTACTGTCAACGACCGAAATGGCCGATGTGACTATGGCACCCGCTGCTGATATGTTCGAAATGGGGGTCAAGTTACAAGTGGTCAAGCGTGGCACATTATTCCCGATGCGAGCCAACAAGTTGTATGAAATTTACAGCCGTTATGACTCAATAGAAGCGATTCCAAGTGACGAACGCGAAAAACTTGAAAAACAAGTATTCCGCTCAAGCCTAGATGATATTTGGGCTGGTACTGTCGCGCATTTTAATGAGCGCGACCCAAAGCAAATTGAACGAGCTAAAGACAATCCAAAACGTAAAATGGCCTTGATTTTCCGTTGGTATCTTGGCTTATCAAGCCGCTGGTCAAACTCTGGTGAAGTCGGCCGTGAAATGGATTATCAAATTTGGGCAGGCCCAGCATTAGGCGCATTTAACGCTTGGGCTAAAAATAGTTATTTAGATGACTACAGCCAACGTCATGCAGTAGACTTAGCGAAACATTTAATGCATGGGGCAGCTTATTTGGCCCGAGTGAATTTATTGACGGCGCAAGGCGTTAGCCTTCCAGTAGCATTACAGCGTTGGCGCCCAATTGATCAAATAAAATAGTTGTTCAAGTGGATCTCGGTTCATCGCGAGATCAGCTACAAAGATAGGAACTAAGATGAGCGATACCCAGAAACTCGATTTCTCAGCGATTAATGCCCCTACATTGGCGTCATTTAATCAACAAAAGAATCTGATTAAGCGCATGCTTAAAGGTAATAATGCCACTTGCAGTGATTGCAATAAACCGCTAACACTGCAATTGCCGCCTAACACTAAACAGGCCAAACCTGCAGCTAAAGCCCCTGGGATTTATTGTGCTAAAGGTTGCACCGATATCGAGCTAGACATGGAAGCGGTAGCGTTAATGAAATAGTACGCATAAAAGCAATACTCATTGAAAAGATAAATGCGTAAGTACTCGCCAACAATGACCAATAAAAAATGACCACCTTTAACAAGATGGTCATTTTTTTTCGCGCTTTATCTATTTACATGCAGCACTATCGCCATATCCAGTACTAAGATTATTGAGCAAGCCACTGCTTGAGGATCATTGGCTTACCACAAAGCTGTTCAAGCGAATGAGCACCCGAGAGTGCAGTCTCAAACTGACTAAATGGCACATTAGGCCATAAACTGATCGTAAATTGCGTATCAGCAGTGACAGCTCCCACACCTTTTGGGGTTCCCGTCATAACAATATCACCATCATTTAAAGTCATAAACTCACTAAGCGCATTAAAAATGGCTCGAGGCTGATACATCATTAATTGCTGATGCCCAAGTTGGGTCACGACATTATCAATGGTTAACTGAAAACACCAATTATCCATGCCCGGAGTGATTGGAATAAATTGACTAAACAGGGCTGAGCTATCAAAGGCTTTTGCTCTCTCCCACGGTAAGCCTTGTTTTTTTAATTTACCTTGGAGCTCGCGTTTAGTCATATCTAACCCAAGGCCAACTGCACCAAACTGACCATCTGCCACCATAAAACACAACTCGGTTTCATAATGCAACACTTCGTCCTTATAGCTTAATAAGTTCTCAGTAATCGCTGAATTAGGCTTAAGAAATACCACCATATCATCGGGTACTTCATTGCCTAATTCATCAATATGCTCAGCATAATTTCGCCCAATACATATCACTTTCGACGGCGTAATATTTTTCTGTTGGCCACTGGCTTGTATTAGCGTTACCGATTGTTGACTCACATTAACCTCGAATGGTTTCAAAATAATGATAAAAAATATCGATTTAGCGATATAAACAACTACACTTTTTAGACTTAAAGCAAAATACTATTGGGTGTCTAGTGAACATAAAGATAGCCTATCAATCTTGCTGCTAACTGACGATATAGATGTTGAACAGTAGCCATATAAACTTAACAAGGATATACACATCTTGATTACAAGCTAGGTATTGCTTACTTATAAACAATGAAATACTACTATAAAAACAAAGATATATTTCTATTTTTTGCATAAGTGCATTTACATTTTTTTTACAACGTTCTAGTCTAGAGTCAGTCTTAATCAGACAATAAACAAGCAATAGCACATATAAATATAGTATGAATGACGTCAGGTAAATAACAATAAGAGAGACCAAATGGCCATGTTCGAATTCACTATTAAACAAAAAATAGCGCTAGGTTTTTCCTCAATAGGCTTATTACTGCTTGTTGGAAGTAGTTTTTTCTATGGTTCCCTAAATCAAATTCAAACAGCAAATAATAATATTGAAACCTTAGCCGTCCCGGTACAAAATCAATCGAACGGGTTGCAAATTACCTTATTAAAAATGGCAAAAACAGATAGCCTAGCTTATTCACAAACAGGTAATGACAATATTAATCTCAGCTTTACACAATTTAATCAATTACAGCAAGAATTCGATAATGTATTAAGCACACTATTAGTTAAAGTCGCCGATCAGCCGACGATGCAACAGGCGTTAACCAAAGCCAAAAATGCTTATGAGCAGTACATTAAGCAATCTCGCACTATGTTCAACGCAAAACTCGAAATAGAGCAAACCCGCGCCACTTTCACCACTTTAAAACAACAGTTCGACGATGCGCGCATCAGCGCCAGTAATAACATGATTGATTTAGAGCTTATCGAAGCGCCAGAAAATGAGGCCTCATTATTAGAAGAAGTGGTTGGTGGTGGAGTACGTATCGATGACATGCTATTTACTCTGGGTAATACCATGACAGAACTCGGTCGATTAACCTCTACCGATGCCGTGGACATCCACAAACAAGATGTTGCCATGTTATTAGGTAATATTAGCGTCAATGGCAGCTACTTAACTCAACAAGCTGAACCCTTAGGTGCTGCGGCGCTATTTGCAGAATTTAACACTCACTTGCAAGCAATTAAACAATTTACAGATGAGCCTGGTAACTTGTACATCGCGCAACAAAATGTCATCAATAAGCAACTCTTGGCAGAGCAAAGTCACCTGCAAGCTAACACCTTTTTTGATACGACTAATCAGCAGTTAGATCAATTAGTCACACTCGCTAACGAAAGGTTCCACCTATTGCAGATGGTGGCCGTTGATGAAGTGACGACAGCACAAACATTAGCCATTTCAATGGCAGTGATATTTGTATCGATGGCGATTTTTATTTATTACTTTACCTCAAAAGCCATGTTAGGCCCTCTACAAGCAATAAACATCGCATTATCGCGAATTGCGGGTGGCGATTTATCGCAACGATTAAGCAAACGAAATAATGATGAATTTGGCGAATTGATAGACAACACTAATAAGTTATCTGATGATTTGACCCAGTTATTACAAGCGATTAATAGTGATGCCCATCAATTAGATGAATCCGCTATTCGCTCACAAGTACAAAGCGAAAAAATATCTCATTCAGCTTCACAACAGATTGATAATATTAGCCAAGCCAAACAGCTTGCCGAACAAATACATCACAGTTCAACTCAGGTTAATCAACAAGCTTCTGAGTCAGAACAATATATCAAATCCGCCTCTGTCCAAGGAGGACAAATAAAAACCATTGCCGATGATAACCGTATCCGTATTGAGACCTTATCAAGTAGCTTGCACGACTCAGTTAAGATCATGACAACGCTTAGTCAGCATAGCAACAATATTGGCGGGATTTTAACAACGATTAGTGCTATTGCAGACCAAACCAATTTACTTGCGTTGAATGCAGCCATTGAAGCAGCCAGAGCGGGTGAGCATGGTCGCGGCTTTGCTGTCGTTGCTGACGAGGTACGTTCATTAGCCTCTAGAACTCAATTATCAACAGCTGAAATTCAAACCATGATAGATGCATTGCAACAAGAAACCACAAACGCCGTTAAGGCGATCACCCAAGGACAAAACCAAGCCAGTGAATGTGTAGAACAAAGCCAATCTTTACATGATGCGATTGAAAAAATAGAAACCGCATTAAATACCATTAGTGGCATGAGCCAAAATATTACTCACGCGGCCAATGAACAGGTTAATTACAGTCAACAAATAGAACAAACAATGACTCAGACTGCAGACTCAGCGCAACAAAATGCCCAAGAATCGGCATCAATGACAGAAAGAAGCCAGCAACTAAACCAATTAGCTCATTCACTGACGACCTCAGTAGAACGCTTTAAACTATAACCATTAAGCGAATAAAAACCTGAGGAAAAGCCAGAGGGGCGGTATCAATAACTCAATAAACTATCAGCTAGAGCCATGAGCTGATCCACTGACTTCATGTATCAGTGCAGTGAAACGTTTTATAACATCATGATTAAGCGAATAAAAAGGCCAGAAACGTCAAGTTTCTGGCCTTTTTGACATCTGCTGTTTAATTTATTTCTTGCCTATGGCCCCAACCGCAAAACGTCTGATAATTGATCTAACCATCATTACGGATTCACCTAACTCACTACTATTATGTAAGGATTTTTCTGATGATATTTTAGTTATCTCTGCTGAATCAGCAATATCAATAATCTGTTGGTTAATGTGTTCTGCGACAGCGCCTTGCTCTTCTACAGCGGCTGACATATCCAAGGTAAGTTGGGTAATTTGCTCGACTGATTGATTAATCGACGCTAATGCATTACGAGTTTCATCGACAATTTGAACACCTTTACTCGCCGCTTGCTCGCCCCTAAGTGACACTTGGACAGCGTTACTGGCACGTTTGGTTAACACACTGACAATACTGTGAATTTTATCGGTTGATTCGCGAGTTTTAAATGCCAGAGAGCGGACCTCATCAGCAACAACACTAAATCCTCGTCCTTGCTCACCTGCCCTTGCTGCCTCAATGGCCGCATTTAACGCAAGTAGATTAGTTTGATCGGCAATACTGGAAATAATACTGGCGGCTTGACCAATCTCATTGGTGGATTCCGATAACTCGCGAACGGTAGTCGCGATATCAGCAACCGAGAGATTTAATTCATCAATAGACTGTTTGGCTTGATTTGCAAGTAGAGCCCCTGCACTCACATTGTCTAATGCATCTTTAGCACTATCAGCATTACGCTCGACATTAGCAGAGACCTCTTGTATCGCTGTAGACATCTCTGTAATGGCTGAAGCAATTTGTTGTATTGATGCGCTTTGAAGACCGACAGCTTTAGCGGTTGACTCTGCTTCAACTTGGGTATGCTCAACAATACCATCTAAAGATCCTGCTGCATCCTCGATCCTTGTCATAGCGGTACGACATCGAGCAATTTCACAACCAAGAGCTAATTTAGCCTGTGCTTTGGCGCCAAAATCAGCAAAGTAGGTTTCTGCGACAGTGCGATCGGTAAACGAATTAGGATTGAGTGTGACGACTTCTAGCCAGTCTTGCTGTTGTTTATAGCCTAACCATGCAGCTGATAGTGTTAGTGTGATTAAACTTATCAAGCCAGGGATCAGCCCCCAAAACTCAAAGAGTACCATTGACAAAACAAACATAGGTAACCAAACGGGCAACAACTTAAGTACTTGATGTGTTATTTTAGCATGCAGTGGCCTTGGGGACTTATTGGCCTTAATCCTGGCATAAGCAGCCTCTGCTCGAGCAATTTCTGCAGGTAATGCAGTTATCCTAACGGACTCATATCCTGCTACTTTATTGTTTTCAAACACTGGGGTGACAAATGCGCTAACCCAATAGTAATCGCCATTTTTTCGACGATTCTTAACCAACCCCATCCATACTTTACCAGCTGAAATACAGGCCCACATCTCTTTGAACACTTCACTTGGCATATCGGGATGACGAACGAGATTATGGGGTTTTCCGATTAACTCGCTTTTGTCAAAGCCGCTGACTTCAACAAAGGCATCATTACAATAAGTGATGTGGCCGCGTAAATCAGTTCCTGAAATTAAACGAACTTCATCGTCGAAGTAATATTGCTTTAGAGTAACGGGTTGGTTATTGCGCATGGACACTAAATCCTTTTAAATGTATGGAAAATAAGCATCCATTAAGATTATCTTTGACACCAAAGGTGCAAAGATAACAATTCCGTTTAATGAGCTTGTTGGTTGATAACATCACTGTACTTAACGAGATATACACTTATTTTGATAAGTCATTATAAGTTTGGTATGTATCTGAAAATTGTCAATTAATTAATTAACTATCTGTAAAATAATATTGGTCGATTTATTACCAAGCATTACTCTCGTCGTTTTAAACTTAACCTTGATTGGCTTATCGTGAAGCGAGTTGAAAATGAGCTGAATTCAGGATACTTAGCCTAAAACAGTAAATCCAACATTAGGTTAATCATCCTGTTGCGAGTTTAAAACACATCTTTATCTATAAACTTAACCCGAGCTTCGTCATCACCAAGGGTTAAGTTATCTAATAACATAGTGCTAATAATCGCTTTATACAGCTTGATTAACAATCCAATTAAACTCTCAAAGGGTTTCTATTCAAGAACGTTATTCAGCGTACTCTTGCATAAAATCATCAAGATTATCGTTAATAACTTCTATTTCATCACCACTAAATTGTGCAATGTGAAACAAGCCCTCACCTTCATTGGTGACCGGAATATTGCTGTTGCCAATAATAATCCCATCTGTTGGGGCCTTTAATGGTATCGGCTCGCCGCCCAGAGGGTTTACAATATTGGCTAACACTTGGCCTTTAGATACTCGCTCACCCAGTTTAAATTTAATATTCACCAGCCCATCAGATTCACTTCGTACCCAGTAACTGCGACTTGCATTAACACTGGTGGTTTTAGTGTTAATTTTACCTTTGGTCATACCTAAACAACGCATCACATTGATAACGCCATTTACACCAGACTTAATCGACATATCGCTAAAGCGCAGTGCTTCACCAGCCTCATATAAAATACAAGGAATATTAAGGCTGTTAGCATAACCGCGCATTGAACCTTCACGTGCTTTAGAAGACATTATGACTGGTGCTCCAAAAGCATTAGCCATATCGAGCATCATTGTATCGTCGGTATCACAGCGGATCTGCGGTAAGTTATCGCGATGAATTGCGCCAGTATGTAAATCAATAATATGGGTTGCACGTTTAACTAAAATACTGCTAAATAAATGCGCTAAACGGCTGGCAAGCGCACCTTTAGCTGAGCCCGGAAAACAACGATTTAAGTCACGACGATCGGGTAAATAGCGAGATTGTTGAATAAAACCAAATACGTTAACGATAGGGACAATGAGTAAGGTCCCGGTTAAGGTTTTAGCATTCACACGACCGAGCAAGCGTCGACATATTTCAATGCCATTTAACTCATCACCGTGGATCGCTGCACAAACCAATAAAACAGGTCCCGCTTTAGTGCCATGAAACACTTCAACGTGCAGATCCATCGGTGTATCGTTATACAGTTTTGCTGCGGGCAATTTAACACTTTGTTGAGTGCCTGCCGGTACGCTAACATCACCGATAACAAACGGTTCGTGCTTTCTTGCCATTAACCAACTCCTTTCGTTTTCGAGCTAGTAGATTTAACATTTTTTTCAATAAACTGAATGATCTTTTCCGCAACATCAATACCGGTGGCTTTTTCGATGCCTTCAAGACCCGGAGATGAGTTAACTTCCATCACTAATGGACCGTGCTTAGAACGTAATATATCTACACCCGCAACGTTTAGCCCCATCGTTTTAGCAGCACGTAATGCCGTTGAACGTTCTTCTGGAGTGAGCTTAACAATGCTGGCGGAACCACCACGGTGTAAATTAGAACGAAACTCACCTGGTAATGCTTGGCGTTTCATCGCCGCTATCACTTTGTCACCAATCACGAAACAACGAATATCAGCGCCACCAGCTTCGGCAATATACTCTTGCACCATGATGTTGGCTTTTAACCCCATGAAGGCTTCAATAACCGATTCGGCGGCTTTACGGGTTTCAGCTAATACAACACCGATACCTTGAGTGCCTTCAAGTAACTTGATCACACAAGGAGCACCACCGACCATGTCCAACAAATCGGGAATATCAGCAGGCTTACTGGCAAAACCGGTCACCGGCAAACCAATATTCTTGCGAGATAACAGTTGCAATGAACGTAATTTGTCCCGAGAACGTGTAATGGCGACAGACTCGTTTAATGGGTGAGTGCCCATCATTTCGAACTGGCGTAATACCGCGGTGCCATAAAAGGTCACTGACGCGCCAATTCGCGGAATCACGGCATCAAATTTTGGCAGCTCTTCACCGCGGACATGAATACTAGGTGCATTCATGTTGATGTTCATGTAACACTTTAATGGATCGACAATTTTGATCACATGACCGCGAGCTTCAGCAGCTTCTCTTAAGCGACTGGTCGAGTATAAATTCTTATTTCTCGACATTATTGCAATATGCATTTGTTATTCTCCTGCTAAAAATGATTCTGCTGAATTAACCAAAAAACGCCCTTCTAACGCGCGACGACCTAATAACATCCTAAATTTCATGTGATCTCTATTGGTCAATGTCAGTTCGATGTCAAAAAGTTGTGTACCGATAAGAATGGGGGTTTTTATCACGTAACGTTTGGTTACATGGCCGCCGGAATCACTGACATCTCGGCGATCAAATACTTGAAACTCACACACGACTTCTCGGTCAGAATCCTGGTCAGGATGCAGCCAGACTCGAACCCATTTTTGGTTATTTTTTTGAAACGGTTTTATTTTGAACGCATGCAAACAAGATGTTTTTGCGCCAGTATCCACTTTGATTTTGACTCTTTCGTTGCCAATATCAGGAAAAGTGCCCCACTCACGCCAACCCACAATACCGAGGGAATGTTCAGTCATGGTCAATCCTTTCTTGTAGAGGAATTATTCATTCCAAAGTGTAATCTTTAAATGAATTAGTGTTTGAATAGATAGCAAAATCGGTTTAACGTCTTGCACTAGCCAACCAATATATGTTGTTGATAAAGATGAACCACAAGGTTTACATCAATAAACTAGCCTTTGAAGCGATTTTAACACCAACACTTTATTTATATCAAATTAACATTTAAAAAATAATGAAAAAAAATCTCTATGTCAGTAAGTTACAATGGATATACGGAAATTTAAAAAGCATCAAAATATTATGTTTACTCTAGATAAAATACCAAAAAACACCGCATTAATATAGAGATGTCAACATAAGGTATTCAATCTTAATAGTTTAAATAAATCCTAGCTATGTCACTTACTACAGACATTGTTTAACATACTAGTAAAATTATAACATTATAATCTGCATCGCTATTGTAAAAAGGTATCGTCATGTTCAGTCAACTTAGTTTCGATTTTTTAAACACTCTAGCAGCCAATAATGATAGAGAATGGTTTAAAGCCAACCAGCAACAATATGAAGATCAGGTTAGAAGCCCTGCATTACAATTTATACAAGCCATGCAAGGACCCATTTTAGGCTTATCACCACGATTTGTTGCTGTAGCTAAAAAAGTCGGGGGTAGCCTAATGCGCCCACAACGCGACAGTCGCTTTAGTAAAAATAAAACGCCTTATAAAACCAATGTGGGTATCCAGTTTAGACACTTTCAAGCAAAAGATGTGCATGCGCCTGGATTTTATGTCCATATTGCCAATGATGAATGCTTTATTGCGGCTGGAATTTGGCATCCTGAATCAAAAACGCTCAATGCAATTCGCCATTGTATTGATGAAAACCCTAATGCGTACCAAAAAGCATTAGCGCAATTGAGGCAGGCTGGATTTGAATTAACAGGCGATAGCTTATCCAGACCGCCACGCGGATTTGATAAACATCATCCCATGATTGACGAGCTAAAGCGTAAAGACTTTATCGCCATAAAATCCATTAGCCCTAAGCAAGTATGCCAGGCTGATTTTGTCGAGTTTTGTGCGCAAGAATATCAGCATACTCGCGCATTAATGGCTTACTTATGTTTTGCCCTAGAGCTAGATTTTTAGTCTTTAAGCAACATAACGAAACATTAATCATGGTGTTGTTGAAAATATTAACTCATTTTTACGCTATTATAGTTTTAGCTCATTATTTAGATAAGCCGTGTTAAACTAGCAAAAAATAGTTTCCGGTGCAGCACTCTGTTAATTGCTGCACCTATTACCAGGTCAATTCATGAGCCATAATATTTCCGCCATGTCTAACACAACACCATCAATTGAGACATCTGCGTCCGAAATCGCTGCGATCACGCCAGCACAAAAACGTGCCTTAAGTTACTCGACAACGATTGAATCACTCTTCAATCAAGTGATGAACACCGGCATGCCAGCCGATAGAATCATTGGCCAATATTTTCGCGAGCATAAAAAACATGGCTCTAAAGATAGACGAGTGATCCGTGAAAGTTTGTTTGGTTTATTTCGCTGGTGGGGTTGGTTAAGCCAGTTAGATACCAGTCAAAAACACAGTACATGGTTCCAACAATTAAGTGCTTGTGCAATGTTAGAACAACACCCATGGCCTGATGTCACTGGTGCTTGGAATGATTTTGCTGATTGGCCTCAAACCCGCGCAGATCAAACTACCCTAGATAATCAAGCCACATTAAAAGATAAATTAGCCGCTTATATTGCTTTAAGCGCGATAGAAAGTTGTCAAATCACTCAGTTATTACCCCAATGGTTTTGGCAACTTTGTCCAGTAGATAGCACAGAGCAATATGCGCTTGTTAACGCAATGACGACTCGCCCCCCCATTTGGGCTCGGGCACAAACATTATCAACAGCCAAATTAATTACGTCACTTAAACAAGCGGGTGTTGAAGCTAAAACTAGCGGCTACTTTGCCGATGCCATTAGTCTAGGGCATAAAAGTATTAATCTAAATGAGATAGAGGTTTATAAACAAGGTCATCTTGAAATTCAGGATTTAGCCTCACAAGTTATTGGCCAAATTTGCCAGCCAAACAGTCATGAAAAATGGTGGGATGCGTGCAGTGGTGCTGGCGGTAAATCCCTGCAATTGCATTCATTAATGTCACAGCAAAGCACGGAATTCAGCGGTAGCATTACGGCATCAGATATTCGCCATAAACCTTTAGAAGAACTGCGTAAAAGAGCTAAACGTGCGGGTTTTGAGCATATCAGTGTCGCGCCATGGAAAGGAGAGGTATTGCCTGTCGATGCTAATGCTTTTGACGGTGTATTAGTTGATGCACCCTGCAGCTGCACTGGCACTTGGCGTCGAAATCCTGATATGCGCTGGCTTGATGATGCTAGCGCGATTACAGACAAGCCTATACTTCAATTAGCAATTTTACGTCGAAGCGCTGCTGCAGTAAAATCGGGCGGTAAATTGGTTTATGCCACCTGCTCTTTATCACCAAGTGAAAATGAACAGATTGTGAAAGACTTTTTATCCGTAACGTCTGAGTTTGAACTTGAACCAGTCATACATCCTTTTACTGGTGAGCAATTTGATATGTTAACGATTTGGCCTCAACAAGCCGATAGTGATGGGATGTTTGTTGCTAAGATGCGTCGTAAATAGCAAGCTGACTCAAACACTAATGCCAAATAATGCTCCACTAAAAAGCCATCTTTCGATGGCTTTTATATTATGGTTCACAGACAAACACTATTGAGCTATTTTCTGTGCAGCCGCAGTATTAATTCCGCTTCAGCTTTTGGCAATTCACACTCTTGCATTAACTCTTCAATACCAGCCCCAAGACCGACCATTTTAAGCGCACGCGAGTATAATTTAGCTTGTGGGTCTTGCTGGCTAGCTTCTTCAAGCATATCAGACTGTTTAGACAGTTTTTTTTCTAGTTCGACAACTCGCCTACCGACACCAATAGTACCACTGCGTAATTCGTGTAATTCACGCTTAACAGCTTCACGCTGACGGTCGCTTTCTTTAACCAACACAGTCAGGGCATCCACTTTAGTTTTTAATTTACTCGACTGTTTTTGCAAGTAAAGTACTAAAACAAGACATGCAATCGCACACACTAAAGCTGCAATTAGAAATTCATCACCCATTAACATACCTATGTTGCTATTACTCAAAAGCACTAAGCCAAACAAAAAAGCCAACAGTGATTCGGTTGGCTTTTCGGTTACAACACGACTAGATTTGAGTTAATTCAACCCACTCATCGTCAGATAATAGTTTATCTAAATCAACCAAGATTAATAACTCGTTGTCGCGATTACTCACCCCTTGAATAAATTTAGCACTTTCTTCCGTGCCGACATTAGGAGCGTTATCGATTTCAGAACGGCGCAAGTATACGACTTCAGCCACGCTATCAACTAAGATACCAATAACTTGTTTTTCTGCTTCAATAATCACGATACGAGTCGAGTCGTCTAATTCTGCTGATTGTAAGCCAAAACGTGAACGAGTATCGATAACGGTAACTACGTTTCCGCGAAGGTTAATAATCCCTAACACATAATCAGGAGCACCTGGCACAGGAGCTATTTCGGTATAACGTAATACTTCCTGAACTTGCATTACGTTAATACCATAGGTTTCATTATCTAATTTAAATGTTACCCATTGTAATACTGCATCGTCTTTACTTGCAGCAACCGCTGCTACACTTCTAGAATCGCTCATAGTTAACCTCGGTCAATCGAATCCTGACAACCTAAACCTGCATCAAGCATTTTGATTAATGCTTGAACATGTAAAATGCCACACATTTGTTGTTTTACTACCCCAGCAAGCCAAGGACGCTTACCCGGTTTTTCACGCCAATTGACGTGGGATTTATCTATTTTAACGGCGTTAACTAACGATTCGCACGTTAGTCCCCACTGACTATCTTCTAGCATAACAAGATATTGATAATTTACCGTTTGTGCTAATGCTGGAGAATATTTTTCAGGCATTACCCATGCACATGTATCAACCACATTAATTTTAGTATCTCGGTGGGTTTGCACCCCTTTAAACCAAGAGGGCCTACCAATAAGATGGTTTATCTTGTCAATTTTAATAATCCCCCCCAAGCTCACTAGTGGTACCGCTAACGTTAACCCTGCAACATTAAAGAATAGCACCTGAAACTCATCATCAAGTACTTCTTGTAAATCATGGGTGATACTCGGTGGTTGATGCCCAACCTGAGTTTGTGGTGGCGTTTGCACTTGCTCCGCCGAATTCATCACCAACTCTTCATGCTTAATAATAGCGTCTTTTATAACAGCATGTGAACTTTCGTTATTATTTATATCGACTAACGGCTTGATTTCTTTATCCGTTAGCTCTATTTCTTGTGTTTTTGTATTATTAACGACTGCTTTAGGCTCAATATCACTAATTGCCTGACGAACACGTTCTGCGCTGTTTTTGATCTGTTGCGATAAATCTGTTTCAGCACTAGGTGTAGATACTGCTGATAATAATTTTTCAAGCGCCAGTTTATCTACACTGGTTGTCGGCTGAGCATAATCCCACTGGCTCGCAACAACAGATGAAATCTTAGACAAAGTTGGTGGTGAATAATGAGCTGATGAAGATGCGGCTATTGTGGTGGTATCAGCCAGCTTGTCCTCGATAATATTTAGCGATTTAGTAGTAATATTATTAGCAGGATTCACAGGAATCGACTCTGACGATTCCTGTAGTAAAAGACTGAAATAATCAAAAACAGTTTCATCAACCGATTTTGACATGGTTAAACTCCTGAGAAAATAAAAAATCCAGCAGACGATTGTAAGCTTTTACACCTCGGCTACTGGCTGAATAATGTGATGCTGGTAAATGAGCCAAGCTTGCATCTCTAAATTTAGTATCCACAGGAATCACATCACTTGGCCAAAGTGATGAACCATATTTATCCTGCAAAAATTGTAGTGCGATAGGTGAGGCTTTAGTTCGCTTGTCATACATAGTCGGTAATACTGTGAAACTGTATCGTGTTTTCTTAGAACGCCCCATGATTTCCATGGTTTTCACCATACGTTCAAGGCCTTTTATGGCTAAAAACTCAGTCTGAACCGGTATAATAATGTGATGACTTGCAGCTAATGCATTGACCATTAGCACCCCTAAAACAGGTGGGCAGTCAATGATAGCCACATCATATTTATCTTCAAGTAGCGCCAATAAATTGCGCAACACCAAGCCCATACCTTCCTGATGACCTAAGGATCTATCCAGTGTTGCTAACGCCATATTAGCAGCAATAATATCCAGTCCCTCTATTTGAGTAGGGATGACATTTTGTAATATAAACTCTTGAGTCAGTGTCTGGTGATTCAAAAAGACATCATAAAGCGAACATGGCACTTCATCTGAATCAATACCTAAGTAATAACCCAATGAAGCATGAGGATCAGTATCAATCATCAGCACTCGTTGACCACGCTTAACCAATGCTCCGGCTAAACTGGCTACTGTGGTTGTTTTACCGACACCACCTTTTTGATTCGCTACCGTCCATACTTTCAAAAAAAGCCTCTCAACTCATTATAATGATGCTGTTATGGAATATTGACTACTGCTTGTGTTGTGTATCATCACGGGTTGTTACACGGATCCCGCCGTTAGGTAAACGGATCACCTTAACCCCTTGAGCATCTTCTGACACTATGATTTCTTGATTATTGCCTTCACTAACAACTTCGGGATGCTTATGTTTAGTGGGCTGATCATCATCTAAAGCGCCAGGTCCAAACAACACACTTTTAGCTTGCTCTTGTCCTGCGGACGCAACAATTGCTTGAGTTTGTTCAGGATGCTGAGTTAACCAATTAGCAATATTAGCAGCTTGCTCCTCAGGAACCATCAAAAGTACTTGAGAGTCGGTTAAACGAGCCACATCTTGCTTTAATAGTGTTATCTTTTTATTCGCATCAACATACAAACCCGCTAGTACTAAGATGGTAATAAAACACAGAAAAAAACCCAGCATGTGCTTAGTCTGTGAGGAATAACTCGACTTAGCCACGACTAGACTCTTTTAAAATAGCTTCAGCAATATTATCCAACGAAATAGAGTGAGTCGAGATACCAGCAGATGCTACAGCTTGTGGCATACCATAGACAACACAACTCGCTTCATCTTGTGCCCAAATGGTTGCACCAACAGACTTTAACATTCTAGCCCCTTCTCTACCGTCGGCCCCCATCCCAGTCAACACTACAGCCAAAACATCTCCACCAAAAGCTTTAGATGCAGACGCAAAAGTAATATCTACACTTGGCTTATAATTCATTTCAGGGGTACCAGGAACAACTTTAAGTCTGCCTGTAATACCATTTCGTTCAACCATAAGCTGCATACCACCGGGCGCTAAATAAGCGCATCCAGGGCGCATAACATCCCCATTTTCAGCCTCTTTCACATCAATTTGACATAATGTATTTAAACGTGCTGCAAATGCAGGAGTAAATGCTGCAGGCATGTGCTGGATCAATACAATTGGATGAGGATAATTCGCAGGAAAAGCGGTTAATACTTTCTGCAAAGCCACTGGTCCACCAGTTGAAGTCCCGATAAGTAATACTTTGTATTGTTTACCACTAGCCCGAATAGACGATATTGATGAACTCGTGTTATTGGGAGTATGGCGATCAGGAGATGCACTAGAGTGGGTTGCTGCAGGCGTTGGAGTTAAACCGCTGCTAAATGGACGACGAGATGAATAGGTATCCGAAGCGGAAACCGATGTTTTACGAGGTTCAGGTGATGATGAAGTCGATAATGAACTTGATGCTGAACTTGGGCGATATACTCTGCGTCGCCCCAAAGCCTTAATTCGCTGCTGCAGTAACAGTATTGCATCGTCTTTATTGGTCGCAATATCTTCAAAGCGTTTTGGTAAAAAATCTAATGCGCCAGCTTCTAACGCATCAAGTGTCGCTTTGGCACCATCATGAGTTAATGATGAAAACATTAAAATTGGAGTGGGGTTAGTAGCCATGATTTCACGCACAGCAGTAATACCATCCATCACTGGCATTTCAATGTCCATGGTGATGACTTGAGGCTTTAATTTTGCAGCCATTTCAACAGCTTCTTTACCGTTAACAGCAACAGCAACGACTTCGAGATCAGGATCTTTATTAACAATCTCACTGACTCGACGTCGAAAAAAGCTAGAATCATCTACAACTAATACTTTTATGGCCATTTAATTCCTTAAATAATGGAACTTTTTTTATTTTTTGCTTTTGGCGTAATGTTTCAGTAGTCCTGGCACATCTAAAATAAGTGCAATACCACCATCTGATGTAATTGTTGCCCCCGCCATTCCTGGCGTACCTTGTAACATACTGCCAAGTGGTTTGATGACAACTTCTTCTTGCCCAATTAATGCATCAACAACGAAACCGATTTGCATCGTACCAAGTTGAACAATCACAACATGGCCATGCTTCTTATCACCATGCTTAAATGTCGATTTCTTACTGTGCAACCAATGTTCTAGATAAAATAATGGCACGGCTTTATTACGGAAAATAACCGTTAATTGACCATCTACAATATTGGTTTTGGTTAAATCTAAATTAAAGATCTCATTAACACTCGATAATGGCAGAGCGAAGACTTGATTAGACACATCAACCATCAAGGTTGGCATGATAGCCAAGGTTAACGGCACTTTAATTTCAAGTGTGGTGCCCTTACCTTTCATCGAATCAATGTAGACAGTACCATTGAGTTGATTTATGCGGGTTTTCACCACATCCATACCCACACCACGGCCTGAAATGTCTGAGATTTCAACTTTAGTTGAAAACCCTGGAGCGAAAATCAGATTATACGCTTCGTTATCAGTCATTCTCGAGGCGGCATCTTCATCGAGCACACCACGACTTATCGCAATTTGTTTTAGCTTTTCAGGATCCATGCCAGCGCCATCATCCTCAATTTTCAGCAGGATGTGATCACCTTCTTGGCTAGCCGATAAGGTAATAGTACCGGTTCGGGATTTACCATTTGCTTCACGAGTCACCGGCATTTCAATACCGTGGTCGACTGAGTTTCTCACTAAGTGGACCAAAGGATCGGCTAAAGCCTCAACTAAATTTTTATCAAGATCGGTGTCTTCACCAATCATAACTAAATCAATTTCTTTATTTAATGTACGCGCTAAATCTCGAACAACCCGTGGGAAACGACCAAATACTTTCTTGATAGGTTGCATGCGCGTCTTCATCACCGCACCTTGTAAATCAGCGGTCACCAAATCAAGGTTAGCAAGTGCTTTTGACATTTCCTCGTCTTCACGATTAATGCCTAAGCTCACCAGTCGATTACGGACTAATACCAATTCACCAACCATATTCATGATTTGATCTAAACGAGCGGTATCTACGCGAACTGTGGTTTCACCTTGTGGCACAGACGAGGCTTTGACTGGGGCTTTATCTGCTAAGGGTTCAACTTTTGGCACAACGGCTGGAGTCGATGGCATAACTGGCTTAGCAACTGGAGTCGGAGCGGGTTTTGCTGCCGGTGGAGGAGTAACCACTTTAGCAGATTCTGCAGCAACCGGAGTTGATTGCACTTTCGCTACTGGGGCTGTGCCTTTACCGTGTAATTCATCTAAAAGACGTTCAAACTCATCGTCGGTGATTTCATCTGAGTCTACTGCGGGTTGAGCAACTGGTGTACTTGCAGGTTTAGCGGCAACCACAGGTTCGTCTTTGGCTTTAAATGAACCTGAGCCGTGTAACTCATCTAAGAGTGCTTCAAATTCGTCATCGGTAATTTCGTCACTGCTTTTTGCTGGTGCTGGTTTTGAGTCAATATTGTCTTTCTTTATTGCAGAAGATTTAGATGCAACAGGACTGTTACCTGAACCGTGTAAGGCATCAAGCAAGGCTTCAAATTCTAACTCATCAATTTCATCAATGCTGCCAGAATCAGACGTTTCTGCCGTAAAAGAACTCACATCCTCTATGACTTCAGGCTCGTTAACCTCAACAACATTTTCGATAGGTTCAAGTTCTGCAGCCGACATCTCTGAGGGTAATGGCGCACCAGAGCTTAATAATTTGAGTTTCGCAAGTAGCATTGGATCGGCAGGGTCTTGTTCTTGTCCCTGTTGAGTTTGAGCAAACATAGTATTAATGGCGTCGACCGCTTGCAAAATAATATCCATTAATTCTGCATTTACGCCACGTTTTCCGGTGCGCAATAAATCGAACGTATTTTCAGCTTCATGACACACGTCAACCATCGGCTTTAAGCTTAAAAAACCAGCTCCGCCTTTGACAGTATGAAATCCACGGAAAATAGCATTAAGTAAATCACTGTCATCAGGATTATTTTCAAGAGCAACTAGCTGCTCTTGTAGAAGCTCTAAAATCTCACCAGCTTCAATTAAAAAGTCCTGGAGTATCTCTTCATCAACATCAAAGGACATTAAATTGACTCCTAATTAGAAACCCAGACTTGATAGCAGATCGTCTACTTCATCCTGACCTGTCACCACATCTTCACGCAGTTCTGCATTCATGATGGGGCCTTCTGCTTCTATTTTATTATCGTTTATCGTTGGTGATGACTCAGTAATATGATCACCAAACACCGTTAGCATTGAAACTAAATTACTTTCTACTTCACGAACTAAATCAATCACTCGACGGATCATTTGGCCAGTTAAGTCTTGGAAGTCTTGCGCCATTAAAATTTGATTTAATAGCTCACGAAGACGATTACAATCATTTTCACTGTGTAACATAAACTGCTGAACATCGTGGCAAAGTGATTTAAACTCACCCAACTCGATGTCACGACGCATCAATTTATCCCACATTGGCGTTACTGATTGAATATTACTGATAATGGTATCGGCCAAAGGTAGACATTCTTCAACTGCATCCATGGTTTTATTAGCAGCTTGCTCTGTCATATCGATAACGTAGTTTAATCTTTCTTTAGCATCCGGAATTTCGGTATTGGCTAATTCAGATAAACGGTTATCAATTTGAAAATCTTTTAATGCACTATGAAGTTGTCGAGTTAACTTACCCACTTCTTCAAAAAGCTCACGCTGCAATGGTGTAGCAAGCTCCCTGATGACGTCATCAGCTTTATCTTGCTGACCTAAGGTAAGCAATTCAACAAGTTCTTGGGCCTGTTCGAGAGTGATTAACCCCGATATTGATGCCTGCATGACTTATCCTTGCTTATGCGAGTCGTTCAAAGATTTTATCTAACTTTTCTTTTAACGTTGCGGCGGTGAAAGGCTTTACCACATAACCATTTACCCCAGCTTGCGCTGCAGCAATAATTTGTTCACGCTTGGCTTCTGCGGTTACCATCAATACGGGTAAATGCTTTAACGAATCATCTGCACGGATTGCTCTAAGTAAATCAATACCTTGCATTCCAGGCATGTTCCAGTCTGTTACTACAAAATCAAAATCGCCTTTTTGTAACATAGGTAGGGCTGTTGAGCCATCATCTGCTTCTTGGGTATTATTAAATCCCAAATCTCGCAACAAGTTCTTAATGATACGCCTCATTGTTGAAAAATCGTCAACAATAAGAATCTTCATATTCTTGTCCAAGGTTTCCTCCGGTGAGCTGACACTCGTTTGCTCTAAATAAGTTATTATTCTTGTGTCCAATGCTTGAGTTTAGCTTTTAATCTGAGCATTGCCTGACTTAATATCTGGCTTACACGCGATTCACTAACATCAAGGATGGCACCGATTTCTTTTAAATTTAATGCTTCGTTGTAATATAACGACAACACTAACGCATCTCTTTCTGGCAATGTCTTAATTGCTTCAACCAATGCAGATTGGAATTGAATTTCAGCAAGCGAGTCAAAGGCCTCATCTGGCGATTCATTATCTGTGATTAACACATCTTGCGAAACACCAAGATCTTCTATGCCTATGATTTTACCAACAGAAACATCATTTAAGATATGATGGTACTCATCGAGCGACATTTCAAGCTTTTCAGCAATTTCAGTATCATAAGCATCACGACCAAGCTGTTGCTCTAATTCATCAATTACTTGTGCAACTCGACGATTATTACGGTGAACTGAGCGTGGAACCCAGTCACCACGACGAATTTCATCTATCATCGCTCCACGAATTCTAATGCCAGCAAAAGTTTCAAACTTAGCACCTTTGCTGTTATCAAATTTTGATGAGGCCTCAAGCAACCCCATCATTCCAGCTTGTAACAGGTCATCAAGTTGCACCGATGCTGGTAATCTTGCCAGCATATGATGAGCAATTCTTTTTACCAACGGTGCATACTGTTCAATGATAGACGTTTTGTTATCGAACTGAGTATACGCTGCGGCTTTATTCACCCGTTCTTCCTTCTTGTATCGGCTTACGTTGTACAAGACGTTCAACAAAAAATTCTAAATGACCACCGGGTTGCTGTGGCACAGGCCAAGTCATAATTTTATTGGCTAATCCGTGGTAAGCAATGGCTGAAGGTGATTTAGGATACGCTTCAACGACTAGTTTTTGTTTACGAACTGCTTTACGTAAATTCTCATCAAAGGGAATGGTTGCCACCAACTCCAATGCAACATCTAGAAATCTATCAGTCACTTTACTGAGTTTAGCAAATAATTCCATACCTTCTCGTAAACTACGTACCATATTTGCCACAATTTTGAAGTGGAACACACCATGTTCACGACTTAGTATCTTAATTAACGCATAAGCATCAGTAATCGATGTTGGTTCGTCACAAACCACAATTAATACATCTTGTGATGCACGAGAAAAACTCAGCACCATATCTGATATACCGGCAGCAGTATCAACAATTAAAATATCAAACTGAGTCCGCATTTCACTAAATGCACGGATCAAGCCGGCATGTTGTGCTGGTGTCAATTCAACCATCGCTTGTGAACCTGATGTAGCAGGAACAATACCGATACCTTTGGGTCCGCGTACAATGATGTCATCTAATTCGGCATCACCTGACAAAACATGAGATAAATTTTTCTCAGCACGTATCCCGAGCATCACATCGACATTGGCTAAACCTAAATCGGCATCAAGTACTAATACACGTTTGCCCTTTTCGGCTAATGCTACCGCAGTATTAATTGACACACTTGTTTTACCAACTCCGCCTTTACCACCGGATACGGCAATTACTTTAACTTTATCGTTATTTGGTTGATTCATCATACGTAAACCACTTGCTTGATCCCGAGTCATATCTTTACTCAAATGCATAGGCTGTGTCATTAGACCACACTGTGTCTTGTGATAATTGTTGTTCAGTTTCATTTAACGCCGCGAGAGCTTTCTTGGCTAGCTCTAGTGTATCTGCGACTTTCATGTCCTCAGGAACACGTTGACCGTCAGTAACATAGCTTAATGGTAACTCATTTTGAATCAATACGCTCAATGCACCTGCAATTGATATTGATTCATCTAATTTTGTTAAAATCGCACCCGCTAATGGAATACGTTTAAAATGTTCTACAGCATCTTGTAAGACACGGCGCTGGCCTGTCGCTGACAAGACTAAGTAACTCCGAATGGGGATCCTACTATTTGCCGTCAAATTATCAAGTTGCTGATATAAGCGCATATCTCGCTGCCCCATACCGGCGGTATCGATTAATACTAACTTACGATTCCTAAATTGATAAAGAATTTGTTCTAATTCGGCTAAATCATGTGCTTGCTTCACCGGACAGCCCATTATTTTGCCATAAGTTGCTAATTGCTCATAGGCACCAATACGATAATGATCTGTGGTAATCAATGCCACCTGCTCGGGGCCATGATGGGCAGCAAATCGAGCTGCTATTTTAGCTAAAGAAGTCGTCTTACCTACACCTGTTGGGCCAACAAAAGCGACCACACCACCACGTTTGACAATATCATCACCTTGGTTGTCGAGTAAGTTAGCTAAGCTTTGCGGTAGCGCTCTTACTAAGTCGGCTGGCGTATAATGTTGACTCAATCCTGCTAGTTTAGCAGCAACTGCAGGAGAAAACTCTGCGGCAATCAATTTACTTTCAAGCATAGCACCAACTGGATCGGTACGCTTTTTTTGGTCTTTCATTAACGATGACACTTGATGAGTCAATAAGTTACGTAATGAAGCCATTTCTTCACGCAACGCGTCCATATCATCAGATTGATTTCTATTGGTTTTTTTAGCGTGTTCAGGCGCGGCTTGCGCTTTTAACGTTGATGTAGGCTTAGCTGACTTTGCCCCTTGTAATTGACGCGCCCACTCAGGTAATTCAGGTTCATCTTGGCGAACAGACATTTGTTGTTTCATGCGATTATGCTGTTTTTCAAGCAATGCTTGAAGAGAATCTGCTTCCGGTGGCGGATTTACCTTAGATTGAGCTTTCATTACAGGCTTTGCGCCTATTGAGACGCGATCCTCACTGACGTCCATAAAGCTTGTCGTTGGCGCTTGCGATGCAATAGAGGCCTTAGGTTCATCATAATCGACTGCGGCGACAATTTCGATTCCGCCTGCTACTTTTTTGTTTGACATAATGACAGCGTCAGAGCCTAAGGTCTCTTTTACTTGAGCCAATGCTTCGCGCATATCTTTGGCAAAAAATCGTTTAATTTTCACTTATGCACCTCAATAAACTGACGTTATCACTATTGGCCAACAGCAGAAACAATTCTAATTTGTTTCTCATCGGGTATTTCTTGATAAGAAATCACTCGTAAATTTGGAATAGTGTATTTAACAAATCTGGACAGCGTTGACCTCAACATACCAGAGGTCAATAAAATGGCTGGTTGCCCTACCATTTCTTGCTTCTGTGCAGCATCTAACAATGACTGCTGCATGCGTTCTGCAAGGCCGGGTTCAATATTCGGTCCTTCACCGCCAGTCGCCTGCATAGACTTATGCAACATCTGTTCCAACTCTGGCGCCAATGTAATGACAGGTATTTCAAGTTCAGGCCCAGAGATTTCTTGTACTATCATCCGTTTTAGCGCTATACGCACTGCTGCAGTTAAGACTTCGGTATCATTACTCTTGGTGCCGTACTCTAATAATGTCTGCACTATGGTGCGTAAATCACGAACCGAGACACCTTCGTTAAGTAAGTTTTGCATGACTTTAACAACCGATCCCAACGGCATAATATCAGGCACAAAACCATCGACTAATTTAGGCGAGTTCTTGCTCAGCATATCCATTAACTGCTGCACTTCTTCATAACCTAATAGTTTGGCTGCATTATTACTCAATAACTGACTAATATGCGTTGCCACAACCGTTGCGGTATCAACGACGGTATAACCTAATGTTTGTGCATGTTCACGTTGCTCTGGTGTGATCCACACCGCCTCTAAACCAAAAGCGGGGTCACGGGTGTCAATACCGTCAAGCTTACCGTAAACCTGACCAGGATTGATCGCTAGCTCACAATCATGTCTAACTTCAGCCTCACCTACCACCACACCCATTAAGGAAATACGATATGCATTTGGCGATAAGTCTAGATTGTCACGAATATGCACCGCTGGCACTAAAAAACCTAATTCTTGTGACAATTTTTTACGCACACCTTTAATTCGGCCTAATAACTCACCACCCTGAGACTTATCAACCAATGGAATTAACCGATATCCCACTTCCAGACCGATAGTATCAACATGGCGCACATCATCCCAACTCAACTCTTTAGGTTCTTTATCTCTAGCTTCTACTGGCCCTTTGGTCGCCAGTGTCAGTGCCGCTTGTTTTTTGTCAACATTACGCTTGTAGACAAAGTACGCTGCACCAGCAGTAATAAATGCGAAGGTCAAAAATGCCACATGAGGCATTCCAGGGACAACCCCCATGATAAACAGTAACCCAGCAGCAATGGCTAATGATTTGTGACTGTCAAACATCTGACTAAACATCATTTGGCCCATATCACCAGATTCATTTTGACGCGTTACCATTAACGCGGCTGCAATTGATAATAATAAACCGGGAATTTGCGCAACCAAGCCATCACCGATGGTCAGTAAAGTATAAATTTCTACTGCACTAGAAAAATCCAGATCATGCTGAACGATACCAATCACAAAGCCACCGAGTATATTGATGACAAGAATCATAATACCGGCGATAGCATCACCTTTAACGAACTTTGAAGCACCGTCCATCGCACCATAAAAGTCGGCTTCACGAGTCACTTCAGCACGGCGAATACGCGCCTGGTCTTGGGTTAAGGTGCCAGCATTTAAATCAGCATCAATGGCCATTTGCTTACCCGGCATAGCATCCAAGGTAAATCGAGCACTCACCTCAGCAATACGCCCCGCACCTTTAGTTACCACAGCAAAGTTAATGATAATAAGAATAATGAACACCACTAAACCAACCGCATAGTTTCCGCCAATAACCACAGAACCAAAGGCTTCAATCACTTTACCCGCAGCATCACCACCATTATGACCTTCGAGCAATACAATACGGGTGGAGGCAACGTTAAGCGCGAGTCTTAATAAAGTAGCAACCAGTAAGACTGTCGGAAATGCAGCAAAATCAAGGGGTCTGTCTGAATAAATAGCAACAAGTAACACAACTAATGCTAACGCGATATTGAATGAAAATAGGATATCGAGTAAAAAAGCAGGAATGGGTAAAACTACCATCCCAAGCGCAGCAAGTACCAATAAAGGTGTACCGATACCTTTAAATGTCGATGGTCTTATTTGTTTAAACTGCCCGAAAGCTGCTTTTGCATCCATAGAGGGGAACCCTTTGTATAGTCTATTGCGAAATACTATGTTTTTATTTGACGCTAATAAATCTACAAAGCAAAAACTAAGCCACTATTAGTTATAGCATCATTCATAATGTCGCGATTTGACTGATATAGGGTTGATTAATGTTTTAAATCATCAGGAATGGGTTGATTAATAGGAATGGGTTTAGGCCGACGACCTTTGCCTTTTTGATATTGTCTTAGCTGAAAAACATACGCGAGTATTTGTGCTACTGCAGTAAATAGGCCTTCTGGAACTTGCTGGTCTATTTTAGTTGTATGGTAAATAGCACGGGCAAGTGGTGGAGCAGAAACAATAGCAACATTATGTTCACGAGCAATTTCACGTATTTTAAAAGCAACATCGTCGACCCCTTTAGCGATTAAAAAGGGGGCAGAAGAACGACTTACATCGTATTTAACCGCCACAGCATAGTGTTCTGGGTTGACCACGATAACATCAGCATTAGGTACCTCACTCATCATGCGTCGTTGCGCCAGCTCTTGCTGCATTTGTCTTATGCGGCCTTTAACTTCTGGCTTACCTTCAGTGTCTTTATATTCATCTTTGACTTCTTGCTTGGTCATTTTTAACTGTTTGTTATGATTCCAAATTTGAAATGGCACATCAATAACAACAATCAATAGCATGGAGCTACACAGTAAAATAAACATCCAAATCAACAAATCTAAGGCGTGATAAACATTACCAGGAAGATGATCGCTAGACAGAGTCAAAATATCATAGAAATAAAAACTAAGAAGGAAATATGCAGATAGCGCTACCACAGAAAATTTAGCGATACCCTTTGTAAGTTCAACTAAGGCTTGAGTACCAAACATGCGTTTAAAGCCGCTCATTGGGTTCATTTTACTGCCTTTTGGCATAAAGGCTTTGACTGAAAAAGACATACCACCTAAGGCAATATTCCCCAGAAAAGACACGAATGCCAATAAAGCAATAAAGCTGATCAACGGCCAAGCAAGCTCATTGCCAACAACGCCCCAAACCCGAAACATGGAATTAGTATCAAAAATTTGATCGCGTTCCATTGAAAACACTTGCTTCATAATGGTGTAGAGACTTTTGGCAATAGCAGGTCCTGTCATCGAAAACCCTATCGATGCAGCAAGCAATACAGCTGCAGTACCTAACTCTTTAGAGCGAGCGACTTGACCTTTTTCACGCGCTTGATCAAGTCGCCTCCCTGTAGGTTCCTCGGTGCGTTCTTGACTGCTATCATTTTCTGCCATCTATGCCCCCTAAAAAACCACTGAGCCATCAATTTGACATTGAAGTAGCAGTAGATCACACATGAGCAGCTGTGCAGCTAACCACACCTCATCAAAATGCGCCATGATTGGGGCTAACGTTAACCATAAAATCAATAAACCGCTAACCATAGTGACCGGAAAACCAATCGAAAAAATATTTAATTGCGGCGATGCACGAGTCATCACACCAAAGGATAAATTGATTAGCAACAAGGCAATAATCGCAGAAATCGACATCGTTAAGGCTGAGCCGAACATGAAACTGCCCCAATCAGCAAGGGCACGGTAATTAGCAATTGATATGCCTTGATTTGAAATTGGAATCGTTTCAAAACTGGCTACCAACATCCGCAACATCAATAAATGTCCATCTACGGCTAAAAAAATTAATGTGGCGAGCAATAGAAAAAAGTTACTCACTACGGGTGTTTGTTCACCGGATCCTGGATCGACCATAGAGGCAAAACCTAAACTGGTTTGCATACCAATAATTTGCCCCGTTAACACAAAAGTTTGCATCACCATTAAGGTGACAAAACCCATAGTGACCCCGATCAAAATTTGCTGAGCAATCACAAAAACGGAACCTAATGCCATTAGCTCGATATTTTCAATAGGAGGCAGCATAGGCGCAACGGCCATAGTTATCGCAACAGATAACATCAGCCGAACTCGAGCGGGTGTAGTATTTGCGCCAAACACAGCCATTACCATCAACATGGATGAAATACGAAAAAAAGGCAAAAGATAGGCCGCAATTGTTTGACTGATTTCATCAAACAAAATATCCACAACTTAACCTATAACCTGTGGGATGAGGTTGACCATCTCATAAAAGAAATCCATCATAGTTTGCACTAGCCAGTGGCCTAAAAACATCAATGCAAATAAGGTCACGAGTAAACGTGGTAAAAAACTTAAGGTTTGCTCGTTAATTGAAGTTGCAGCTTGAAAGACCGCCACAATTAAACCAATAAATAAGCCAGGCAAAATAATCGCTGACACTATCAATACAATAATTGACAGTGCTTCTCGAAAGATATCAATGAGCGATTCTGGAGACATAAATACGAGGCCTTATATTCCGAAACTATTCGCTAATGTGCCCATCACAAGACCCCAACCATCAACCAGTACAAACAGCATGATTTTAAAGGGTAACGACACAATCATTGGTGACAACATCATCATCCCCATCGCCATTAAAATACTGGCAACCACTAAGTCTAAGACTAAAAAAGGCACAAACAGCATAAAGCCAATTTGGAATGCCGTTTTCAGCTCACTAGTAATAAATGCAGGAATAACAACGCTCATTGGCGTTTGTTCAGGAGATTGAATGTCTTTATAGCCTGATATTTCAATAAAAGTTTGTAAGTCTGTGGTGCGAACTTGCGACAGCATGAATGTTTTAATTGGCTCTTTGCCAACGTCATAAGCTTGGGTTAAGGTCATGGTTTCATTGATATAAGGTTCTACGGCTTCAGCATAAATCTTGTCAAACACGGGCGCCATAATAAAAAAAGTCATAAACAAGCTAATCCCAATCAATACCTGATTCGACGGTGTTTGTTGTAACCCCAAAGCTTGTCTTAATATCGATAACACCACAATAATACGGGTAAAAGAGGTGAGCATAATCACCATGGCAGGAATAAAGCTCATTGCCGTCATCAGCAATAAAATCTGCATGGTTACCGAATATTCAGTGGTTCCATCAGCACCAGTTGTAACCGTCAATGCAGGTAACACTCCGTCTTGAGCCAGTGCAGAGGGTGATAGAACAACGGCCACTAACGTCAGTATCGCCAACACCAATGCTGTTATGTACTTATTCATTATTGCTGTTCCTTGGCTTGTTTTAGGCGACTGGCAAACGAGGAAAGTGGAACGTCGACAGGGGTAGATAACTTATCGATAAGATTAATCTGTTGCGAAGTCACGCCAAGTAAATATTGCTGACCATTGACCTCCACCAATACCACCTTTTCACGCTGTCCAATGGGCGTCACAGCAATCGTTTTAATGATTCCACCATTTGATGGGACTAACTTAAGACGTTTCACAATATACGCTAACAAGAAAATCAGCGCTAAAACGACAATTAATCCACCAACCATATTCGCTAAGGTTGCAACATTAGAGGTTTCGGCGGGCCGAACTAAGGTGTTACTAGCTAAAGTGCTAGACATTGCAGGGGCGCTTAATGCCTCACTCATGATGCCGAGCATTGGTATCATATTAGCCACTGTGATTCCTTGTGATAGTTAACCCACCAAGCAAAGACTCAATGAATACTGATCTCTGCTTCGTTAGTGTAAATGGTTATTTTAACTTTTTAATACGTTCAGTCTGGCTAATAACATCAGTTAAACGAATACCAAATTTGTCATTAACGACCACCACTTCCCCATGGGCAATCAAGGTGCCATTAACCATAACATCCAGAGGCTCACCTGCGACGCGATCAAGCTCAACAACAGAGCCTTGGTTCAACTGGAGTAGATTTCGAATGCTAATAAAACTTCTTCCAACTTCCATAGAAATGGTCACAGGAATATCTAGGATACCATCCAATTTTGCCGCTTCTTCTTTAGAAATAGGCTTGGACTCGTCGACTAACTCATCTAATTCGACATGTTCCGCTTCTTCTAAAGCCTGTTCAGCCATTGCTGCAGCCCAGTCATCGCCAGTATCTTCTGTACTCATTTACTTCACCTTATAAGTCTGAAATATCACGCGACTTGCCTTTGCGAGTCACTAATTGCAGCTCTGTTTTAACCGTTTCTGGCCGCGGGATTTTCTCACTGATTTTTAATGCTAAGTTATCGCGTGATTTACCCATTTTACAGCGGTAAGTTGGTAAGCCCTCTATTCGCATCATAATATGTTCAGGCAAATCAATCGGAATAATATCACCCGCTTTAAATCCCATCACATCACGTAAAGTCACTTCATGCTCAACCACATTGACATCAAAACCAACTTGCACGTCCATGATCTCATCACGTAATGCTTGCGACCAGCGCATATCGGTATCTTGTTTATCACTTTGAACACCGGCATCGAGTAATTCACGTATTGGTTCAATCATTGAATACGGCATAGTGATGTGGAAGTCTCCCCCCCCACCGTCGACTTCGATGTGGAATGAGTTAATCACCACCACTTCAGTTGGACTGACAATGTTGGCCATGGCAGGGTTCACTTCAGAATCGAGGTATTCAAACTCCACGTCCATTACCGGCGCCCATGCTTCTTTGTAATCTTCAAAAATAATTTTAAGCAGTAACTGGACTATTCGGCGTTCTGTTGGAGTAAATTCACGACCTTCAATTTTGGCATGAAAACGGCCATCACCACCAAAGAAGTTGTCGACGAGAATAAAGACTAGTCTTGCTTCCATGGTAATTAACGCTGTGCCTTTTAGTGGACTAAAACGCACCATATTTAAACTCGTTGGAACAAATAGCGTATGTACATACTCACCAAACTTAAGCATTTGTACGCCATTAATTGACACTTCTGCAGCGCGACGCATCATGTTAAACATACTGATGCGTAAATGCCGAGCAAATCGCTCATTGACGATTTCAAGCGTTGGCATACGACCGCGCACAATACGATCTTGAGATGAGAAATCATACGATCGTGCATCAGCACTATCTTCTACAATCTCATCATCATCATCGTCATCGACACCATGTAATAGCGCATCAATCTCATCTTGGCTTAATAAATCACTCACATCATCGCCTTAGCAGTTAACGCTTTTAGTTATTGCATGACAAAACCAGTAAACAGGACTTTCTCTACCACTTTAGTTCCTGTTATTGGTTGCAGCGTATTCTGAACATTGAGTAAGGCTAACTGGCGCAGCTCGTCTTTACCGGCTTGGGTACTAAGCTTTTGCACATCAGCAGCACTAAAGGTCGTTAATAACGCATCTTCAATTAAAGGAATATGTTTTTGGGTCAATACACTATTACTTTCACCACGCACCATTAATTGGACTTTTATTTCAACTAAACGAGCACGGTCAGCGCCAGGTAAATTAAATAAAAAAGGTCTTGGCATACCGACATACTCTGCTTCAGAACTGACTATCGGCGCAGCGGGATCGGCAGATGCATCACCACTGACGTCGGTAGCGGCAGGCTCGTCCGAGCCCATAAAAAACCACAATCCGCCGCCAATAAGCAAAACTAATACTAAACCAATGCCACCAAAGATGAATAGTTTCTTGCTTTTTTTACCGGTGTTAGGGGTGTCGTTTAACTCTAATTCTTGTTCAGGCATTATGGTTCCTAATCAACATTGTGATTAACATTATAACTTAACTGAATAACTCGTTATTCTTGAAAAGATATATTAATGCTATAGGTTACCTGCTTAAGCATAATAATCTATAGCAGAATGTAAACTCCTTGATGGATTTGTCATCAAGCTAGGCTCTTGTGCTGAAATTTCATCCAATTGCGTATCTCCAGCAGCATGTTCACCAGATTGTCCTTGCTGATCACGCCCGCCATCGCCTTGAGAAACCTGACTGTCTGTTAGTTGTAATCCTTCTTGGGCAAGCATATCGCGTAATCGAGGCATTGCTTGCTCAACAATATCACGGGTTTGCGACTGAGCAACATGAAACTGTACTTGGGTTTGATCACCATGAATTTGAATTTTAACGGTTAAATGCCCAAGTTCCGGCGGATCTAAACGAATTTCAGCTTGCTGAATACCATTACTGACCATAGTAATTAACTGCTGCTTCATGACCGGAGAAAAGCGCTGGATCATCTCTTGCATTTGCGCACCATGATCGCCTTGCGGTTTCAACGATAACTGAAATTGTGGTACATCACTTTTATGTATCGGAGTAAAACTACTCTGATTTTGTAAAGCCTTAGTGTCGGTATCACCGATATCATTCACTGCGTCTAAACCCAAGTTAGCCGAATTTATATTGGCTGACAGTTCTCCTGATGCACGCTTGGTCGCTAGGGAATCTAGGACCACAGAAAAATCAGCTTTCGCCAGCATTTTAGCATTATCAGTATCTGATTGAATATTGGCATCAATACCAGTGCTATCACCTAAAATCGTCTTAGGGTCGGCAGATATCGCTGAAGAAGATGCAAGAGTGGCGCTAGCCTCCAAAAAAACGGTGCGGTCTAATTTAACAACCGCAGAATTAAGACCCGCAGAGCCAGTTTGGCCTGGAACGGTGACACTGGCGGCAATTGATTTATCAATTTGGTTTTGTTCTTCAGATCTAAGGATACTTTTTGGGGAATCGTCACTACTGTCCATATCTGCAGACACCATCGCTAGAATGGATTCATCAACAACAGGCGCTTGTAAATTAAAGTCACTAATTAACTCGCTTAAGCCCTTAATGTCTAGTGCTTGTAAATCATTTTCAGATAAATTGGCAAATGCCATTAAGCTGGATATATCTTCAGGGCTAAGCTGAGAAAGAGCTTCTTTGGTAGAAAGAGAGTCAGCGGGTAAATCAATAGCATCAGTGAATAGCGCCCCCATCTCTGACTGACTATCGCTATTCAGCTCATCAATAATACTGCTGTCAGGGTCGATCAAAGATATCGCGTCAAAACCAATATCTAATGTATCCACATGCGGCAATTCATTTCCGCCAGAGGAATGACGTTTATTTAATGCATCGGCCATATTAAGCTGAGCAAAAATCAATTCAATATCAGCATTTTCTTCAGTAGATAAATCAAGGTCATTGGCAGCATCGACTTGATCCACTTCAGCGTCTAACGATACAGGTGCACTATTGGCGTTAGGCCGCGAAGCAAGTTCGGATTCACTCGCTTGATTAAAAGCAGACAAGAATGATGTATTTTCAACACCTTGCATGTTTCCTTTTGTACTAAGATCAGCAGATTTACTGCTATTTCCAAGTAAGATATTGCTCATCTGCTGCATAATCAGCTCCACTCAATCAAACAAAGTTAGGTCATTATCGTCTAACAAACAGCTATCAAATTACCTCGATGAATCATATGTCGATATTAGGTAATATCAATAGAGTCATTACAAACCTCATCATGAGGTTTCCACTGTCGCTTCGCTGACGATTTCTATTCCAATGTAAACTTAAATTTATATTAAGCAATTTAAGTGCCAATAAATATTAGTTAATAAAGTTTAGATAATAAATAGAGTTTGAACACGAACCAATCAAAGGGATTGCGGTAAAACGAATGTTAGATTTGGAGGCTATGACTTAATTGATTTTTGACGGTAATATTGTTGCATAGCAAACTCATCTGACATTTTTTGTTCACGTTTTGCTTCTACGACCATAGCCTTTTTGGCTTTCTGAGCGAGTAACATTTCTACCGCTTTGCGTTTTTGTTGTTTTTCTTGCCAGTGAACTTGACGGTAACCCACTTGTTTTTCGGCATCTTTAACCGCTGCTACTTGTTGGGTAATAGCACTATCAACTTGACGAATAAACTGATGAAACTGATGGTACTGATTAGCACGTAATGTCGTGCCCGTGTGCCCTTCCATCTGCTTCATGTAATCTAAACGGTAATTGTTTAGCGCATCGAGCTGCCCTTGGCGTTTTTGTTTTTCAAATTGAGCCGACTTGAGCTGCAATGCCGCTTGTTCCTCGGCAGCAGTCGCTAGCTTCAATACCGTTAATAATGGGTCTGTGCGAGTCATCTAGGTTATCCCTGACATTGAGCGGCAATTTGAGTCAACATCACTCGGCTTTCTTCAAATGAGACAGGTTCTTTAAACCCTTGACGTAAAAAAGCATTCATTGCAGGTTGTAAACGTATCGCATTATCAATCCGAGGATCACTGCCTTGTGAGTACGCGCCAATTGAAATCAGGTCACGATTTTGCTGATACAAAGAATACATCTGTTTGACTTTACGCATCGCCTCTAAGTGTTCTCCACTTATCACCATTGGCGCAACGCGGCTAATTGATGCTTCCACATCAATCGCGGGATAATGACCCGAATCGGCAAGTTGACGAGATAGCACAATATGGCCGTCTAAAATCGCTCGAGAAGCATCTGCAATCGGATCTTGCTGATCATCACCTTCGGTCAACACAGTATAAAAAGCCGTAATAGAACCTTGTCCAGCTCCGCCATTACCGGCGCGCTCAACCAAACGGGGTAACTTAGCAAACACAGAGGGTGGATAGCCTTTGGTTGCTGGCGGTTCTCCTACCGCAAGCGCCACTTCACGTTGCGCTTGTGCATAACGTGTCAAGCTGTCCATTAACAATAAAACATCGTAGCCTAAATCACGAAAATATTCGGCTATACGAGTCGATGTTTCACAGGCACGTAAACGCATTAATGGCGAAGTATCTGCCGGTGCAGCCACTACAACCGAGCGGGCACGACCTTCTTTACCTAAAATTTCTTCAATAAATTCTTTAACTTCGCGGCCACGCTCGCCGACTAATCCCACCACAATAATGTCGGCTTTAGAACCTCGAGTCATCATGCCTAGGAGCACACTTTTACCTACCCCAGAGCCAGCAAACAGCCCCATTCGCTGACCTTTACCTACGGTTAACATCGAATTAATGGCACGAACACCGACATCTAATGGTTCGGTAATGGCACGTCGAGACAATGGATTAATGTAAGGACCATGACGGGCTGCGTATTGATCCGTATTCAATGGCCCCAAACCATCTAACGGCACGCCGCTACCGTCTAATACTCTACCTAACAATGCTAATCCGACATTTAATCCAGATTGCTCACCCAAGGGTTGAACCCGTGCGCCAGGCAAGACACCTCGCAGCTCTTCAATAGGCATTAAATACAACAGTTTGTCATCAAAGCCAACCACCTCAGCAACTAACTCACCAACCATGGTTTCAATGGAGCATAAACTGCCCACAGGCGCACGACATCCTGTCGCTTCTAAGGTTAAACCAACAACCCTAACTAACTGGCCGCTAGCGACGGGTCTAAGCGGTAGCACGTGTTTATGATGCACCGACAGTTTATTGAGGAGTTTATGTTGACGGGTGGTCATCGATATTTCCTTGAGATAGACCTTTGTTCTGTTGCTGATCGTCATCGCCTGCGCTACTACCCGCTGGTGCACTTGTATTGAGCGTTATATCGTTATCGACAGTGGCATTTTTATCATGCTCAACATTGAGTGATGCAGCTGAGCCATCTAGAACATTTTCAGCGACAGATTCAGTCGCATTAGTATTCTGAGCAACATCGGTTTGTCGAGTCTCGAGCTGATTATCTTGGTCGGGAGCAGTATCTGAAGCGGCTTGATCGTCGACAGCCTCAATGCCATCAGCAGACTCAGAGGCTTGTTGATACTCTGTCAAATTATCGACTGATGTTGTTTGATATTGTGGATGAGTAGACTTTTGTTGTTGTACATTTTTAGCTATCTGATTCGACTGCGCATCCAATTCACTAAAGACTTGATTGATACGTTGCTCGACGCGTAAATCAACGGAGGAGCGGACACTTTCAATAATACAGTCGCCATTTGATAAAGTAGGATCGATATCAATTTGCCAGTTATTTTTTTGTAATTGTTCAGCACTATAGCATTGGCTGACGATTTCAGCATCGGCTTGATTTAAGCGTAATTTAACCAGTTGTTCTTTTAATGGTAGGGCGTCAACACCTTGGCGTAACGCTGATAATATATGCTCTGGATGTGTTTTTAGTTCGTGACCAATTACCGACTTTGCTAAACTGATTGTCATGGCGAGCAATTCTGCTTCAATTTCGTTATCAACGATTGATAATGGCAACTCAAATTGAGTCATAATGTGATTAAGTTGCTCAACTAACTGATTAACTTTAGTTTGACCAGCCTCATAACCTTGTTGTTCGCCTTGAGCAAAACCTTGCTGATGACCTTGCTCTAATCCTTCTAAACGCCCTTGTTCCAGCCCTTGTTGATGACCTTCTTGTTGACCTTGCTCAAACCCCTCTTGCTCTGCCGCTGCGCGAATATCTTCGATTTGTGCCATCGTAGGCGGCGCCATAGACTTCTCGGGGCCAGAAATGGGGTTTGGCCGATGAGCTTCAGAAAATTGACCAAATAAATTTGAAGGATCGTGACTGCTGTCTTTGGTAATATCAGGTAATTGCCAATGGCTAAACTCATGCTCATTATCGGCATTGGTGACATCTTTAGGCACTTTTGATTCAGACATAATTGGTCACTTGTGTTATTGAAAACATTGGCTCAAAACAAAATAATAACAGGAGTACAATGTATTAGCTTTACTGACAACAAACGAATTAGGCAAGTAAATTAGGTATATCTTTCAGACATACCTAATTGTAGGATTATAAGAACTCGTCACCGCCACCGCCGCCAAGCATAATTTCACCACTGTCACTGAGTCGACGTGCAATAGACAGAATTTCTTTTTGTGCTACTTCAACTTCACTGATACGAATAGGCCCCATGGCTTCTAAGTCATCACGCAGTAATTCTGCAGCACGCTTGGACATGTTCCCCAGAATTTTCTCTTTTAAAGCTTCATCTGCACCTTTGAGTGCCTTCATCAAGATATCTTGCTGTACTTCACGTAACAATGCCTGAATACCACGGTCATCAACGTCAATGAGGTTTTCAAATACAAACATCATGTCTTGTATTTGTTGCGCCATCTCTTCGTCAGACTCACGCATAGTTTCCATTATTTGGCTCTCAATACCAGTATCGAGGTAGTTCATAATATTGGCTGCAGCTTTCAAGCCGCCCATTTTGGCTGCTTGCGCACCACCTTGACCCGCAAATTGTTTTTCCATGATGTCGTTTAGCTCTTGCAATGCTGCTGGCTGAACTTCTTCAAGATTGGCAATACGCATCATTAAATCTAAACGAGTATTTTCAGGGAACTGACTAAAAATTTCAGCGGCTTGATCCGGTTCTAAGTAAGACAAAACAATGGTTTGAATTTGAGGATGTTCATTTTGAATAATGGTCGCCACTTGGCGGGCATCCATCCACTTTAAAGAATCAAGCCCCTTAGCGCCGCTGCCCATAATAATTTGTTCAATTAAGTTACCAGCTTTATCTGCCCCCAATGCCGCGGTTAACGCTTTACGGACGAATTCTTCACTGTTAAAACCAATTGAAGAGAATTTTTGAATATCATCTAAAAATAGCTTGTGAACCCCAATGACTTTTTCTTGACCAAAGTCATCCATCGCCGCCATCGCCATACCCACTTTTTGTACCTGCTTAGGCTCTAAGTGTTTCAAAATTGACGCAGCATCCGCTTCACTCAAACTGAGCAACAAAATGGCTGTTTTCTCAACACCAGTAACTAAATCTGGGTCAAATGCCGTTGATTTCTCTGTTTTTTCTACTTTATCTTTAGCCATTGTCTTGTAACCAGTTTTTAACTACTTGAGTGGAAAGTTCAGGCTCGTTAGCCACTAACGCTCTAATTGCTTTAATCATATCATCATCTTTATGCAAATTAGGTATATGAATTGAGCCATCATCAGCATAACTGTATTCCGCCTCTTTAGTATTGAGCATACCTAAGGTATCTGCTGCATACTGATCTTCAATTTCTGCTAACTCATGTCCAGGACGAACATCATCTGGCATGTTGATCCCATTAGGATTGGTGAGCTTCTTAAGCATAGGACGAACCACAGCCAAGATAAGCACTAAAATAACAATCGCACCTAATGCTAGCTTAATTGCACGCCAAAACCATGGTTGTTCCCACATATCAGGTTCAGGTAACTCTTCAATTAGCTGATCCATAAAGGGAACGGTTACCACTTCAAGAGCATCACCACGCTGGGTACTAAACCCAACAGCGCCCTCGAGTAAACGACGAATATTAGTTAACTCTTGCTCAGTTCTCGCTACACGAGTGACCTGGCCATTTTCATCTACTTGCCCAGGTTTAAAGTTAATCGCTACTGACACACTCACACGGCGTACCACACCAATTTGCTGACGAGTATGGCTGATAGTTGTATCTAATTCATAATTACGAGTCGCTTCTTTTGAAGAATCGCCAGATACGGTTGAAGCTGTCGCTTCACCTGCAACTTGCGGAATATCAGACTCCATCGGCGGTTGATTACTTAGCGCACCAGGAATACCACCAGAACTTCCACCCGTTGAGTTACGTTCAATGGTCATCTCACTTCTAATAGCCGGTAAATCTGGTGAAAAACGTTTTGCGGTTTGCTCTACTGCAGTAAAGTTCATATTAACATCAACCTGAGAAGTAAAGTTCTCTGGGCCTAAGATTGGCATTAGGATTGAGTCAATTTTTTTACGGTATTCAGCTTCTTGTTGCTGCACGAGCTCTTGCTCACGACGTGCTCTTGCTGAGGTACCATCTTGGCTACCTGAATTCAGCAAACGCCCATTGGAGTCAGTTACCGTTACACGAGAAGGCTCTAACCCTTGAACAGCCGAACCAACAATATCAACAATCGCATCAATCTCTTCTTGGCCTAAACCACCACGGCGCACACTCACAACTACTGTAGCACTTGGCTTAGAAGCATTGCGGGCAAAAACATTTTCTTTGGGTAACGCTAAAATAACTTTAGCACGGCTAATACTTTTTAATTCTTCAATAGCTCTGGCTAGGTTTTGTTCTTGGCTTTGTTTTAAGCGCGCTTGTTCCATACGTTGGCTAACACCAAAACCACTGTCTTGGCTTAAATAATCGTTAGCTTGAGTGCTACTTTGAATCCCCGCACGGCTAAGCAGTAACTTTACTTCTTGATATTTATCTTCAGGTACTTTCACAACATCGACGTTGATTTGATACTCGATTTGGTTTTTATCAAGCACATCTAAGACTTGGATCATCTCAGCTGTTTCCATTTTACCCAGAGGTCGATAATCTGGCTCTTGTGCCCACATCATCACAAACACAGCGAGCGCTAGGCATATCGCTAGTGCCAAAATCATGATCACTTGGCGCATCATATCTGCACCGCCGATGCCGCCAAGCAGCCCAGATTTATTCTCTTGCTGGACGCCGCCATCAACTGTTGAATCTGAACCTACCATCATGTCTGTGCTCACAATACGTACCTGCTATATCTAATGTTGTTATATTATTTAGTGCTTAACGCTATCTGCAGCTAAACAGGCATACTCATAATTTCTTTATATGCTTCAACGAGTTTATTACGTACCTGCACCGTTGCTTCAAAGGCAACACCGGCTTTCTCACGCGCAATAACCGTATCAGAAAGGGTAACCGTCGTATCGCCCATGTCTAAACGAGTGGCTAAATTGGACGAGTTTTGTTGTAACTCATTGACAGTGCCGACAGCCTGAGACAATAACTGACTGAAATCGACGCCTGTGGTGTTATTCACTTGCTGAGTAAGATTAGGTCGAATTGATGAGCCAATCGAAGGGGCTATTTCGCCACGAAGTGACTGCATTTCTTGCATTAATGGATTTGCGCTAATCTGCATGATGTAACTCCCTTTCGTCGACTTTTTGACGACAATAATAACTAATAAAGAGTTAAAGCAATTTAGATGCCAATATTAGAAGAAATATAATATGAGTAGATAAAATGGCGGGAAACAGAGCAAAAGTAACCGTTCCATTAGATAGGACAGGTTACTTTTTGCATCTTGACAGATGTTAGCAATAAATAAGCAAAGTTAATTAGACTATAAATCATAAGGTTAATTAACCAATTACAGATAACGCTAAGCAGGAAGTTGAATGCCCATATCACGCATTTTGGCCATCTTATAACGTAATGTTCGAGCACTTATACCGAGTTTTTCAGCGACCTTTTTTCGACTCCCCTGACATTGATTCAAGGTTTCTAAAATAATCACATGTTCTTGGGCCTTTAATTCGTCACCTAAGCCATCTACTTCAATAGACTGCTCTGTCTCTGCATATTCTGTGGCAACTAACTTCACATCAGCAGAGTCGATAATAATATCATTGACACCAATGTCATCATTTACTCGTAATATCAAGGCGCGTTGAATAACATTGTCTAACTCTCGCACATTACCCGGCCAGCGATGAGTCAGTAACCGTCGAGTTGCCGCATCATCAAGTTTAGGCACCGACGTCATATTCAATGCTTTAGCATGCTTCGCCAATAAATGACGTGCTAACGGAAGAATATCCGCAGGACGTTGGTTTAGTGCTGGCCACGTCAGTGGAAATACGTTAATGCGGTAATATAAATCTTCTCTGAATTCGCCAGACGTCGCCAACGATTTCAAATCGCGGTTTGACGTTGCGAGAACTCTCACATCTAATTTTATGGTTTTACGGCCACCTAAACGCTCTACTTCGCGCTCTTGTAATACCCGTAATAATTTTGCTTGTAAGCCAAGCTCCATCTCAGAAATCTCGTCAAGCAATATGGTGCCGCCCTGAGCTTGTTCGAACTTGCCTGGACAAGCTTGATAAGCACCAGTAAATGCACCTTTTTCATAACCAAATAAGGTGGCTTCTAACATGTTTTCTGGTATTGCCGCACAATTAATCGCAATAAATGGCTGCTCATTACGTTGGCTATGCTGGTGAATATAGCGTGCCAGCACTTCTTTACCTGAACCACTCGGGCCCATGATCATGACCGAAGCATCTGACACCGCAACGCGCTGAGCCAGCGCCAACAATGCTAAACTTTTCTCATCGGCAACCACGGGATTGTCGTGATTTTGTTTTAAAGGCAAATAGCGTGATACCTGATTTAATAACACTTCTGGTGCAAAAGGCTTAGCAAGATAATCTACTGCGCCTAATTTCATCGCACTAACAGCACTGTTAATCGTGGCATATGCGGTCATTAATAATACCGGCACTTTAGGTTGATGTTGTTGTAAATAACTCAGCAAGCCCATACCACCGATGCCATCCATCTGCACATCGCTAATCACCATATCAAAGTGGTTTACTTTTAAGGCCAATATAGCCTCTTCAGCACTGCCAACATCAACACAGTCGTAATGGGCAAGCATCAGTGTATCAAGCAATGCTTCACGTAAATCAGCATCATCTTCAACTAATAGAATATTTGCTTCAGCCACGCGCCACCTCCTGAACACTCATTTTGTTAATGTGCGGAAAGCTCAAACGAATATGGCAACCCATACCGGGTTTACACGACAACTGTATCTGTCCACCATGGTTTCGTACTACCGACTGCACAACAGCTAAGCCTAAACCTGTACCTTGACTCTTTGTTGTAAAAAACGGCTCAAGTATTTGTTGCTGCATTGACGGTTCAAGCCCTTTGCCATTGTCAATAACATCCAATAATAGACCATCAGGCGTTTCACTGGCGCTGACTTTTATTTTTGTGGCCCCTGCTTCAATACTGTTCATCACTAAATTATTTACCGCTGAACTGAGCGCATTCGCATTGGCAAGCATCAATGAATGTGAAGTATCTTCAACAACCAGCTGACAATGTTTTTTATCTGCAATCGGTTCACAACTGGCCATCACTTGGCTGATTATCTCATCCATTGAAACAGATTCAGCCATTCCATCTTGGCGTCCTCTAGCCATAAGTAACATGTCATTTACTTGACGCTCGAGTTCATTGAGTCGGTCAACCAACTTAGATTGAAACTTAGACCGTGCAGAATCGGTTAATTTAGGACTAGCAAGATTAGAAGCGTACAGAAGCGCTGCAGATAATGGGGTGCGTACCTGATGTGCTAACGTGGCCACCATTTTCCCTAACGCCGATAAACGTTGTAAATGAGATAGGTTTTTCTGCAGTAAACGGGTTTCGGTAAGATCAGTTAACACAATTAACTGCCCAGGTTCAGGGGCTAACGGTGTAATAGCCAACTTTACCCGTCGGCCATTTTTTAGCGACACTTCGTGTCCATCATCATCTTGAGGTGCAAAAGCACGATGAATAATATCAAACCAACGTAATCCTTGTAGAGGTCGGCCTAATAGCTCTGTTGCAACCGGATTAGCTAACGTCACAACACCATCACCATCAATGATCACCACGCCAGATGGCATAGCTTGAAGAATATGCGCCATTTGATTCGACATATTGGCGGCCTTACTGGAATATGAACTGACGAGAGACGTTGCTATGCCTGTGGCAATGAATGAGCTTGAGTGAACACGTCCCTGATTGGTATGACTTTGTACATTTGAATTCACGTCAATTGCAGACGTTTGTGTTTCCGCATCAGTGATAGCGAAAGACGAAGCTGACGCAGATAATTCAAAGTATGAATCGTCTGTCTGGGTTAACGCTCGTGCTGAATACATGGTCGCTCCGTCAAAAAAATAACATTTGACTAACCCAATGCATTTACCGTGCCAAGCAAACATTTTGTCGTAGCTGAAACATCGGTGCACGGTTCCTCAGCAAGCTACGCAAACGAAAAAACACACTCTTAGTGTGTTTTCATTACAATATCAATTAATTACAGTTTAATTATTCTTTACTTAAACCATATTTACGCATTTTTTCGACTAATGTGGTACGGCGAATACCAAGCATCTCAGCCGCTCTTGCGACAACATTATCTTGCTGTTCGAGTGCCTGACGGATCATGTCGATTTCTAATTCGGCCAGTAAGTCTTTTAAATTAACCCCTTCCGGCGGCAATTCACTTGGAAAGCGAGTTTCGGGTATTTCGACAGGCTCTTCATCACTGAATATCGATGCTAACGCATCACGTTCTAGCTGTTCTTCACTGACTTCAATACAATATTCTGGCACATCAATATAACGATACTTATGCGGTAAATCGTTGACATCAACCAGTCCGCCTGGGTACAAAATCGTTAAGCGCTCAATTAAGTTTGATAATTCACGCACATTACCGGACCAAGGATGCTCTTTTAATGATTCAATGGCTCGTTGAGTAAAGCGAACCTTACCACGGCCTTCATTAAACACTCGGTTAACGAGTTCGTGCAGCAGTAACGGCACATCATCACGTCGCTCACTTAACGCCGGCATTTCGATTGGGAACACATTTAATCGATAAAACAAATCTTCACGAAATTCATTATCTACAATCATGGTTTCAAGGTCGCGATGCGTAGCTGCCACAATACGTACATCTGTGGCAATCGTTTTACTGCCACCAACACGCTCAAAAACCTTTTCTTGCAATACACGCAACAACTTAACTTGCATCTGCAATGGCATGTCACCGATCTCATCGAGAAATAGCGTACCGCCTTCAGCCATTTCAAAACGACCTTTACGTGCAGATATTGCCCCGGTAAAAGAGCCCTTCTCATGGCCAAATAACTCACTTTCAAGTAACTCAGCAGGAATAGCACCACAGTTAACAGGAATAAATGGGCCATCACGTCGTTCAGACAAATAATGAATATTACGTGCAACCACTTCCTTACCTGTGCCAGATTGCCCCAACACTAATACAGTTGCATCAGAACTAGATACTTGACTAATCAAGTGTCTAACGTTAGCAATACCTTCACTGCGCCCCACTAGGCTTCTGAATAACTTAGTCTGATTACCGTTTGTTAAGGTATGCTCACGTTTTGCTTGACCAAACACTTGGCAAAAATGCAATAACTCAGTAAGTTGCGGATAATTTATCGGTTCTTCGATCAGCCCAAGCACATTTGATAGATGAATATCAATATCACCCAGCAAGAGTATGGGTTGCCAAGGAGCTGCAGCGATAATGTTTTTAATACTATCGACATCGATATTTTCATTCACAATGACAACTGCTCGGTACCGAGAAAGCTCGACTAAGGCTGCTAAAGATTCATTAGAAACAATGTCACATTGCTCACCTAAGAATTCTAAAATACAGCACAAACGGGTCACGCGCTCTGATGGGGTACCGACAATTAAAATTCGTTGTTCTATTTGCATCATTCAGAAGGCCAAAAGCTCTTGTTATAGGTATTTATTCGGAATGGTTGCGTCGCACACAGCAACAAAAACCAAAGTACATTGCAGCCATAACAGCTGACAACACTGACAGTATTCTAGCATTATTCCTAAAACATGATCGTAAATCCGCAAAATTCTGGGTAGAAAAACGAACTTAGGGATAAATATTGTATTATCAGCTCACCATAAGCAAGCACCAGTTACATTTTATCTACATTGACCCACATTTTAATAGCAATATGCTGCTTTTTTATTCGAAAAATCTAATGAACCAAGTTTCGTTTGAACTGAGAGGTTAAATATAGACTCGCCATAGCATCATCTCACGGTAATAAATAGATGAAAAATGATGAATTAGATACATGAATTTCATGTAATGAATTGAAGACTAATAGAAATAAAAAAAGACGCGAAGCGTCTTTTTAGTTGAAATACAGAACACTGTAAGGATTAACTCACTTCAGAGGTTAGCTCGTGCATATCCTGTGGGATTGCATCCCAACCTTCTTTAATAGTTTTCAAAATAGACACTACATCGTCAATAGCTTGAGAGTCATTATTGAGATTGGCTTCAGACATTCTGCGTAACATGTAATCGTATAACTGAGTCAAATTACCAGCAACCTCAGCACCTGCATCCATGTTCAAACTGCCATTTAAGCCGTTAACGATACCGATAGCTTTACCGATTAACACACCCCTGTTAGCAATATCGTTATTCTCTATAGCTAATTTAGCCTGAGCTAGTCGCTCAAGTACACCCGCAAGAAGCATCTGAATTATACGATGTGGTGTTGCTACAGCCAAATTGCTGTCAACTGAAACTTTTCGATATGATTGCATTGAACCGCGCATATTTATACCTACCTATTTGAATCTATTGCTTTATATACATTAATTTGACGTTTAGTCGTATTGCCAGCCTGTAATAGTGCTTGACGAAAATCCATGATTTTCTGACTTTTTTTGATCAATGTCTGAGTTAAATCATACTGTTGTTCGAGTATATCTCTATCAGTAAAATTATTGTCAGCTACTAAGGCATTCAACAAACTTTGACGCGTTTCAACCAGTGAATGCAATTCTAATACCACATCAGGTAAAAAATCATCTTCTGGTTTAGCTTTATCAATTTTATCAATAGTAAACAATATTTTACCATTTACTTCATCAATCATTTTGAGTGAATACGTCAAAACAAAACCTCATACTCATAGATAGTTCATGGATTAACTAAACCCCAAAAGCCAAAAAACTGCCATATTGGTTTATTTGTTCTTTGATACCACACCAGGTAAGGAATCTATACGAGAAAGTAAATTGTTACCTTGGCTATTTAAGTTAGCCACAACCAGATCCATAGCATTAAACTGTTTATATAAGCGATCACTAAAAGCAGCCATACGCTCACTCAGCTGTGTTCGACTATCTTCAATTCGAGATAGTTGTTCATCTAATGAGGTGTCACGGCTTTCCATGATACCTCCTGACTTTATATAGCTATCCATTAAGTTCGATATTTTACTACCTAAACCTGTATCTTCAGTGCTAAATAACTCAGCAATAGAGCCTTTATCATTGTTAATGCTATCAGTCAGTTTAGTCGAATCAATTTCCAGTAATCCTTCACGAGTAGTTTTTACTCCAAGGTTGGCGAGCATTTTTGATCCGTCAGAGGTGTCAACGCTACTCGACAGCATGCCACGAAGTTGACTTTGAATACTTCGAGGTAAAGCATCACCTTGTAAAATACCTGCAGCTTTAGTGTCAGGATTATAACCCGTTAAATCTTTGATAGTTGTCATCACAGTATTGTAAGCCTCAACAAACCCCTCAATCGCAGTTTTGGTTTTTGCTGTATCTTTACTTACTGTCAATGTGGTTGTTTTATTAATATCTGCAGCGGTTAATGAGAGTGACACTCCGGTAATTCCCTCACTGATGGTATTACTTTGTGAGACAACTTTTACACCATCAATATAGGCAATGGCATTTTTAGCCGGGGTCAGCTCAGTCATAGAAAAAGTATCTGCTAAGCCAGTATTACCATCAGTATCTGTGGCACTAACACTGATAGTGTTATCTTCACCAGTTTTTTTAGAACCTAGCACTAACTGAGGACCTAATTCACCATTGATAATTGTGGCAGTAACATCATTATTATCCTCAGATTTATTGATCTTATTCATGATATCAGTCAGTGTGTCAGTGGCTGCGATATCGATATTAAAGCTATCCCCAGTTCCTAGAGCAATACTTAACGAGCCCTCACCAATAGCTGAGGTTTTATCTGCCACCACAGCGGAACCGACTTTTTGACTTTGGGCGAGTTGTTCTACTTTTACCTGGTAACTACCCGATACCGCAGTTTTATCAACTGTCGCTGAAAGATAATCTTTAGTAGAGGTTGCTACTTTTTGACTGCCAAAGGTTTCTGGTTTTGTTAAAGCAGCTATTTTGTCTTTAAACTCCGACATGGCACTTTTTAAAGAGCCGATACCAGAAATTTGTGCATTAATTTTACCTTCATTAACATCAAACTTGGCAGTTTTCCCTGCACTTTCTGCATTAACAAGCGCGGTAACAATACCACCGATGTCAAGACCTGAACCTATACCAACTGATGTTAATCCCATAATAACCTCTGCAATTTCATCTAAAAACAAACCTGCTAATAATTGTTTATTTTATTGGTCAAACTTCCGTTTTCATCAACAAACCAGTCACTTCATTCAATTTCTTGGCAATATCAAGCGCTTCTTCATTAGGAATTTGACGGATTAAATCACCCGTTTTAACATCGATGACTTTAACCACTTGTATGCCTGATTCCTCATCGATATTAAAGGCTAATCCTTTTTGCATCACATTCATGCTAGCAGCAATATCATTGACAGCTTGATTTAATTCTTCGGCATCAACTTTAGAAGCCTGATTAACCTGTTTAATCGACCTGCTTGCATCCCCAGCATTCTGGATACCGTCTTGTGGTTGATCAACATTTGCAATACTGGACTGTTTATCGACAAGATTAGACAGGCTATCTTTTCGTAAGTTGGTATTTAATGCTGTTACATTAATATCCATAATACACCTCTAAAGAACGCATAAAATAAAGCAAATACCACACCAATTTTGAACTACATACCTATCAAGAGTTAATCACATTTAGTTTCACTTAACTAATAACAAGTTATTATGGTAACTCTGCTCATTTATTACTGTTAAAACACAAAAAGGGAGAATCGCTAACGACTCTCCCTATCTTTAACCTTTACTTAGCTATTCACTATTATAGTAGTGATAACGCGGTTTGAGGTAACTGATTAGCCTGAGCCAACATTGCAGATGATGTTTGCGACAAAATCTGCTGCTTAGTTAACTGAGCAGTTTCTTGAGCAAAATCTACATCCTGAATACGACCACGTGCATCAGATACGTTCGACTGAATGTTGCTCAAGTTATTAATGGTGAAGTTCATACGGTTTTGTACCGCACCTAAATCAGCACGTTGAGCATCAATACCACCAATTGCCGCATCAATCACAGCGAGTGCATCTTGAGCACCTTTTGCTGTTCCAATATCAATTGAACTCACTTTATTAAGCTTTGAAGCTCCTGCGGTAGCCGTAGTACCACCACCGAGTAATTCATCTGCTGATGCACCTGTAACAGTAAATTTATCCGATGATGATAGCTTCAATTCAGACGTTTTACTTACTGCTGCATTAGTTGCACCTGCAACTAGACCTCCAAGTTTTGCTGTACCCGCTGTCGCACCAGCAATTTGAATACCATTTACATTTTTAGCTGTAAGACTGATAACACTGGTATCTTTATCGTAACTGACATCATAACCCGCTTTCC
>NZ_JBGOOV010000005.1:0-89500 GCF_041439795.1 Shewanella sp. 5S214 | reverse complement strand
CTACAGATAATACACCAGTGTCTGTAGCTCCTAGGCCACCGATAGTTGTCGTGACCGACGCTTCGGCTTTAACACCAGCACCTGATGCATTAATATCCTTAGCAACCGTCGCCGCGCCGGCACCTGCGGCAACTGCAACGGTTTTACCATTAACGGCAAAAGTTGCATCAGCTGTAGTACCTTGAGTTAATACCGATGCAGCTTCAACACCAAACTTGGTACCCGCGCCTGAAACACTGTTATTACCAATTTTGTTGGCGGCAACAGAGGATAAGGTTACCGAAATAGTTTCATTGGCATTGGCGCCTACCTGAAATTTTTGTGTACCATAACTACCGTCAATTAATTTTTGTCCACCAAATGAGGTGGTGTCAGAAATACGGGTTAATTCTGTTTGCAAAGCTGACATTTCTTTTTGCATGGCGGTACGGTCATCGGTGGAGTTTGAACCGTTAGCCGATTGCAATGACAAATCACGCATACGTTGCAAAATATTAGTCGACTCTTGCATCGCACCTTCAGCTGTTTGTGCAATCGAGATACCATCGTTAGCGTTTCGAACTGCAACACCAATACCATTAATCTGACTGGTTAGACGGTTAGAAATTTGTAAACCTGCAGCATCATCTTTAGCGCTGTTGATGCGTAAGCCTGATGATAAACGCTCCATTGACATGGAAAGTTTGCCGTTAGCGCCATTTAAACTGTTTTGCGCTTTCATTGATGTGACGTTGGTATTAACTGAAATAGCCATATGTAAAATTCCTCTTCTTAGTTGAACGCCAAGACTCGGAGCTTGGCTAAACGGTTAATCATTAAACTGTTTAATGTGTAGTGAAACATGTCTTTTATAAAGACTGTTTGTAAGCACTTTTGTTATACGAGCCTACATAAGCGTTTATAAAGACGGTATAAATCTAAAACGTTTTATATATAGTCAAACAAACTGGTCGAACTTACTTTACTGAACAAACTCGATGCAGCGTTGAGTGCGAGTTGCTGCTTTTCGAATTCGGTAATGGCCGAAGCCAAATCTAAATCTTCTAACTTTGATAATGCCGAGGTGTTAATCAACTTTTCATCAGTATGATTGTCGCTATACTGTTGCAGCACTTTTAGGCTGTTGCCGGTTAAGCTACGTTGCTGACTCATTTGATTGACGCCACTATCAATGTTATTCAAGAGCTGTGCCAACTCTGACTGCCCAGCAGGTGTTTGTGCATCGTTGCCGCTTTCAAATAATGCGATAGCCTTGCTGAAAGTATCGAATATACTGACTTGTGCGACTTCGTTGATGGTGAAAGTATCGCCAATTGCTGGTTCGCCATCGAGTTGAATCTCTATGCCGTTAACGTTCACCGGCAAAGAAGCGTCAAAAGGGGCAACCGTAGTGACAAGCGTTGCCGCACTGTCACGCACCTCTAAATTCATTACGCCAGTACCATCATCAACAAAATTAAAGCTATAGGTATCAGGTATATGGGTTGCTAGGTTAGTTATTTTGGCACTTGTTACGACAAAATCACCTTGTTGAGTTGACGAATAATTGACGCCATAGTCGCCCATGGCATTGGGCGCGTTCATAAAGGCGGCATCGCCAGGAGTATTGGTATTAACTTGGACTCCTTGTGCAATATTACTTTTACGAATGCCGGCATCACCGCTGTAAACCACATCACCATTATTATCAAACGCAAATGGTGCGCTGTTGGTTTTATTACCAGCAAAAATATAATTGCCTGACTCGTCTTTGGTGTTGGCAATGGACATTAATTGTTCAAGACTTTGACGCATGTCATCGGCAATCACTTGCCGCTCGGCGGAAGTCATGCTGCCGTTAATGCCGCGAAGCATTGACTCTTTCATGCTGCCAGCCAAGGTATCTGCTTGGCCTAACTGACTTTCGGCTTGTTGGATATGGTTAGTGGCGTAATCGATATTTTTTACAAATTGATCCACCAAAGCATTTTTTTGCTTTAAGTTATCAATACCAATAGCCGCAACTGGGTCGTCACCAGCGGTATTGACTTTTTTGCCGCTAGAAATTTGTGCCATTATGGTGTTTGTGGCAGATTGCTTTTCTAATATGCTATTAGTGTTTTGCTGAAACATCTGTCCGGTAGAAATTCTCATGATATATCTCCTAGCGAACCGAGCTTAATAGAGTGTCGAAAATGGTTTGTGCAGTTGTCATTATTCTGGCGGAGGCTTGGTAAGACTGTTGAAAACGCAATAAATTTGCTGCTTCTTCATCAAGGTTGACACCAGATTCACTTTGCACACGGTTACTGGCTTGTTGATATATTGCCGTTGCCGAGCCCACTCGCACTTCAGCAGACTTAGTTTGGCTACCAATATCCAATTTAGTATTTTCAAATACGCTGTTTAAGGTACCAGTGCCGTTATTCATCAATTTAGCATCAGACAATTTAGCCATTTCAACTGCATTACTGTTGTCGCCTTCTGCAAATGACAAATCAAACGTGAAACGTTCGCCAGTCGCAGTACCTGAAGTGGTAATATTAAAGTCCATGCCAAAAGCGTTAATGTTATTGCCGGCATAAGCACCTACTCCCAACGACACGCCAGCACTGTCAAATGCTTCGTAAGTATTGGCTGCTGTATTGATTTGAAAAGTAATCGACGATCCAACACCCTGGAAACCCGCAGCGCTGGAGTTCATGCTATTTAAACTGATAGATGTATTACCAGAATTGGCAACATCGGCACTTAAACTAGGCCCAGCAGCAGCAATGCCTTTGGGATCGGTCATCACCACTTTTAAACCAGAGGCTGCGCCTGCTGTCGGGCGGATTTCAAATTTATCACCGTCCGCTACGGCACCACTGGCAATATTAATGCTAAAACCTGCACCACCGGTAAGTTGACTACCCGATACTGTTAATGTGGTTTGCTCTCCAGTTTTAGTATCTTTTAATTGGTAACCATCTGCGATGGTATAGCTCAACTCGTAGCTGCCACCTGATAATGCACCCACATCATCAATATCGACCGACATTGCTGCTGTACCAGTATTGGTAGAATTACTTGCTGCACGGCCTGATGCCATTAATGGATCGTTAATGTCACGAAAGATATCACTACCGACGTTACCGTTTAAGTCAAAACCTTTGGCTTGCATTTCGTTAAAGGTGTCTGCAATACCTAAGGCTAATTGGCCAAGCTCAGTGCTAGCCGGTAATAAAGTGTCATCTCTAAATGAAAATAATGCGCCAAGTTGACCGCCCAATTTAGACGGATCAATGTTAAGCGTTTTATCGCCAATAGAAGCATTAATGCGCGGTTCATTTGGATATGGATCGCCTGGACTCATGCCAATTGACATCGACACTTCACCTGACACCAACATCACTGAACCGCCTAACATAATTGATTTTGCGCCGGTATCTAACGGAATAACATTCACCTGAGCATACTCACTCAGTTCTAGTATCAATGAATCTTGCTTATCCAATAACTGACTGTCTTCGCCTTGAGATTTCATTAATTCTAAATTGATGCGACCTAATTCTTTACTGATTTCATTAACACGAACTGTAACCGATTCTATTTGGCTATTAGTTTGCTTTACCTGACCATCGAGTTGTGATTGCATTTGATTTAGGCCAATGGCCAACTGTTCAGCAGAGCTGAGACTACTGCCGCGAATGCCTAAATCGGTCGGTAAGTCGGCTACATTATTAATGCTGGCAAAAAAATCATTTAAATTTGCTGGTACCATTTTACCAATTTGAGAATAAATCTGGTCTAACTCACTTAACTTACTGTAAGAGGTTTCAGCCGCACTCATGCTGGTTTGGCCTATGCGTAACTCGCGCGCAGCAAATTCGTTATAAACACGCTTTACGTCAGTAACATAAGTACCTGTACCATAAAAACTATTGCCCAAGCGTTGCGATTCTAGAGTGGTCTGGGTGGCAACTTGCCTGTTGTAACCAGCAGTATTCGCATTGGCGATGTTATTACTGGTGACACCTAATTGCGCTTGAGATGCTTGAACGCCTGTGCGAGCGATATTGAGTAAGTCAATCGACATTATTTAGTCTCCACAGGTAATAGAGATTTAAGGCCTTCTTTTACCGACTTCATCACATTGATAACTTTATTGGCATATTGAGGGTCGGTAGCGTAGCCTGCTTTTTGCAGTGCTTTAATAAATTGAGTCGGCTCTGCGGCAACTTTACGCGCATCTTGATAACGATCACCTTGGCTAATAAACGACACAAAATCGTTAAAGCTCTGTTCAAGGTTGTCATACATTCTGAAATCCGCTTTTTGTTGCACCGCTATGCCCTTTTCAAATTCCAAAGTATTGACAGAGGTTTTGTCACCCTGCCAACGTTTATCAGCTTTGATATTAAATAAGTTATTACTCATAGTGCCGTCGTTACGACGTACCACTTTTTGGCCCCAACCGGTTTCGAGTGCTGATTGAGCGATTAACACTTCAGCTGAGGTACCCAAGGATTTAGCCGCTTTTTCAGCGTGGGGATACAACACCGAAATAAAATGTTCTGGACTGGTAAATTGACTTACCGCAATACCTTTGCTTTTTGCCATAGGGGTATCAACTGGCGGCAAACTTTTGCCCGTTTGTAACGCTTGGCTGGTTAATTGCTCGCCGCGTAACACACTGTCTAATTGATCACCAGATAACACCCGAGAAAGCTTGGCCGTCATAGGTTGCATAGACTGCGCATGATCAATAACAGAATGCGATGCCGCTATTTGATCTTTTGGTGCTATAGCATCTAAGGTGTCTTTATCTAACTCTGTTGCTGGCGCAACAAACATACTCGGGTTTACTTTGTAGTCGCTATTACCGCGTAATACTGATGCCGGAGTAATAGGGCTATTTTCTGGGTCTAATTGCTGCACCATCATTTCAGCCAGCCCTAGCATGCCTTTATTGGATAAATCGACAGACATTTGTTGATCACGCATTTGTTCAAAAAATGCTGTTGTTTCACTGTTCATTGGATTGTCTGACTTAAACGCGGCATTGGCATCTCGCATGCTTTTCATGAGCATTTGAATAAAGATCCCTTCAAATTGCTTAGCCGCTTCTTTAAGTGCCCCCTTCTCGTCTTTCTGGGCTTGGACACGAAGTGAATCTAGTCCTCCTAGATCCAGAAAGTTCGATGAAGCTGACAACTTTTCCATAGTCATTCCGACAATATTTAGATGATGATAAGTTCACCATGCAAAGCGCCTGCCATTTTTAACGCTTCGAGTATGGCAAGAACATCTGATGGTGCTGCGCCCACTAGATTCACGGCTCTGACAAGCTCATCAAGAGTGGTGCCTGGATTAAACATAAACATACGACGATCTTTTTCTGACACATCAATCGTACTGTTGGTGGTAACAACCGTATTACCACCCGCTAAGGGGTTGGGTTGTGATACTTGCGTAGCTTCGGCAATAGTCACGGTTAATCCACCGTGGGTCACAGCCGCAGGCAGTAACTTGACATTTTGACCAACCACAATGGTGCCAGTACGAGAGTTAACAATGACTTTGGCTGACTCTTCAGCCGGAATGACCTCAATGTTTTCTAATGTTGATAAAAACGATACCCGCTGTGATGCGTCGCGCGGTGCACTGACTTGAATAGAAGTAGCATCAATAGCTTTTGCCATGTCGGGGCCAAGTAAATCGTTAATCGCATCGGCAGTACGTTTGGCGGTAGAAAAATCTGAGCGACGTAAATTAAATGTCAGGTAATCACCACTAGCAAACGGACTGATCACACTGCGTTCAACAATGGCGCCACTTGGAATACGACCAACCGTTGGCGTATTTTGAATCACCATAGAGCCATCAAGCCCTTCGGCACTAAAGCCACTCACAATTAAGCTGCCCTGAGCAATGGCATACACATTGCCGTCAACCCCTTTTAAGAAGGTTTGCAATAAGGTGCCACCACGTAAACTTTTTGCCTCGCCTAAACTAGACACGGTAATGTCAAGATTTTGACCCGGCTTGATAAAGGCTGGCATTTCAGCGTGTACAGCAACAACGGCTACGTTCTTTGAATTTGGACGAACTGATTCAGGTAAATTAATGCCAAAGTTTTTTAGCATGGTTCTAAATGTTTGTTCGGTATATCGGGTTTTCTCCCCGGTACCAGGCAAACCAACAACTAAGCCATAACCCACTAGTTGGTTACTTCGTACTCCCTGAATACTGGCGATATCTTTAATCCGCTCCGCATTTGCAGAAGCGCTGAGCATTAATATCGACGCTACAAGCGACACGATCAATTTAGTTTTCATGCATTACTCCTTAGAAAGGCCACCAGTCACTCATAAAGAATGAACTCAGCCAACCGACTTTTTGGGAGTCAGCAAACGTACCGGTACCGCTATACTGAAAACGAGCGTTAGCCACTCGTGTAGAATCAATCGTATTATCTGGGTTAATGTCTTCACTGCGGATCATGCCAGTGACGCGAATAAACTCATCACCGTTATTGATCGAAATCCATTTTTCACCACGGATAACTAAATTGCCGTTGCTAAGTACTTGAATGATGTTGGCTGAAATACTGCCATCTAAACTGTTTGATTGATCGGCATCTGATTCTCGCTTAGTATTCATGCTGTCGTTATAACCAAGATCGAGCGGGATACCACTTATAGACACATTTTTGCCACCAGCATAAATAGGCTCGACGGTTAAGTCAGTGCCTTTTTTGATTTGGTTATAGGCACTTTTTTTCGCCTGGGTTGATTCTTTTAAGGTCACAGTGATGATGTCACCGACCCGATGCGCACGAATATCGGAATACAAGCTTGATGCCTGGCTATCAAGATAAATAGATCCCGTTGGCACCACTTGCGTTGGTACAGTATCTGGGTATACCGGCGCATAAAATGGATCATCAGCAATCGGTTTCTTGGGCGTAGAACTGCACCCAGCCAATAACAATACTGACGCTAACGCAATGTATTTAATCATGTTAGCTCCTTAGAGATTCTGATTAATATAAGACAGCATCTGATCAACCGCCGAGATAACTTTGGAGTTCATCTCGTAAATACGTTGACCTTGAATAAGGTTAACCAATTCTTCTGTCACATTAACGTTAGAGGTTTCCAATGCGCCTTGGCGGATAGAACCTAAACCGTCTTGTGATGCAGTACCTTGAATAGGCGTGCCACTGGCACCTGTTTCGGTGTATAAGTTTTGCCCTAATGGATCTAAACCAGCAGGGTTAATAAAATCTGTCATGGTTAACTGGCCAATAATCTGACTGGCAGCTGTACCTGGGGTTTGCACTGACACTTCACCCGAGGCCGACACCGTAATACTGGTGGAGTTTTCTGGAATAGTGATAGGCGGTTGAACCACATAACCAGAACCTGGTGTGACGATTTGGCCGGTATCATCTAAGCTAAACTGGCCGTTACGGGTGTAGGCTGCTGTACCATCTGGCATTTGCACCTCAAAAAAGCCCGAACCTTCAATCATTAAATCTAATGAGTTATCTGTAGTCAGCATGTTGCCTTGGGTAAACATTTTTTGCGTGGCAACCACTTTAGTACCGGCACCAATGTTTAAACCATTAGGTAACTTGCTATTGTCTGAGCTAATGCCACCAGCTTGGTTAACCGTTTGATAAAGAAGGTCTTCAAATACTGCACGACTTTTCTTAAATCCAACGGTACTGGCGTTAGCCACGTTATTTGAAATAACCGCAATATTGGTTTGTTGGGCGTCGACACCGGTTTTACTTATCCATAACGCTGGATGCATAATAATTACTCCTAACTAATTCTCATCAAGGAAGTGGACGCTCGATCAATCTCTTCAGCGTTCTTCATCATTTTGACTTGCATTTCGTATTGACGTTGAATATCAATCATGGCGACCATTTCATGCACAGAATTAACATTACTGCCTTCGACCGCACCACTTTCAACTTGAACGCCTGGGTCGTTTGGCGCATTGCCACCGGCAATAAGACGAAATAAACCATCTTCACCGCGCATAAGGTTTTCGTTACCAGGATTAACTAACTTAATCCTTCCGACCTCTTCTATTACCTCTGCGGTTGCCCCTTGAGGGCGTACAGAAATAATACCGTTGGCCGAAATCTCTATTTTTTCAACTGGAATGGGTAACACAATGGGACCTGAAGCGCCCATAACGGGACGATCACGGCTATTTAATAACAAGCCGGTACTGTCAATTTTTAGACTACCAGCGCGGGTATATGCCTCGGAACCATCAGCCGCCTGCACAGCAAGCCAGCCATCTCCTTTAACCGCAATATCAAGATCGCGACCAGTAGTTTTAATGGGGCCGCCATTAAAGTTACTGCCTGGGCTTTCCATCATCGAAAATACCCGTGTAGGCAAACCTTCACCAAATGCCTGCATTGAACGGGCTTGGACCATGTCAGCTTTAAATCCATCAGTATTCGCGTTAGCAAGATTGTTCGCACTCACTGCTAGGGCATTCATCCCTTGCTTTGCGCCGCTCATGGCAATATAAAGAAATTTGTCCATTTTTTGCTCCGTCAAACTTTCTGCAAAAACACTATATACACAGAATAAGCAAGCATCATGCCAACGATTTTTAAGTGAGAGGATTGAGATGTAACTGTATGAATCAGTTAATCAATAAAATTAATGGGTAGCGCATGAGTGTCAAAAAAGCTTCTATCGACGCGAGGGGTGTAATAAGGGGGACAAGTAACGAGGTGGAAAAGGCAAGGTGTTGCCGTAAACGGCAACACCTATATATAGCCTAAGGATCATTTAGCGGATCTGTAATATCGTTTGGTTCAAGGTATTGTTAACCTCAAGCGTACGTGAGTTAGCTTGGAAGTTACGCTGAGCTGAGATTAAATCGACAAGCTCAGTGGTTAAATCAACGTTTGACTGTTCAAGTGCAGAAGAGCGAATACTACCAAATGTACCACTATTTGCCTCACCAGCTAATGCTGCACCTGAATCTAAACTGGCTTTCCAAGACGTATTACCCACCTGAGTAAGACCTTGCTCATTAGCAAAACGTACTAATGCCACACGCGACAACGGAACCGTTGAACCGTTACTGTAACTGGCGGTAATCAGACCATCAGACCCAATACCGACATTGGTTAATCGCCCTACGGTAATACCATCTTGAGTCAATTCAGTGACTTCAAATGGAGATGCATACTGAGTTGGATTATTAAATTTTATCGTAAGTGTTTGAGTACCATCAGCTCCAGGGCCCAATGCACCAGCACCGCCAGCACCTAATGCTTCAGTGGTAATGTTAGCAGGATCACTGCCAGTATAAGCACCTACAGAGTTAAATTTAAGCACAGCTCCTGACCAGACTCCACCTAATCCATCGGGATTAGCAGCGGATGCAGTACCCGTCGCATCAGCAGTGCCATCACCATTGGTATCTGTTGAATAAGTACCAGCGCCAGCTGTTAAATCAACGGGATCACCGTCAACAGCATAAAAAGCAACCCAATTACTTTCACCTGTAAATGAACCATTGGTCGGTTTAATGAAATAAGTGGTCATAATGTGCGACTCACCTAATGAATCATAAATTGTCACCGAGGTTGAATTATTAAACGTGTCAGAATCGTTTGGATTAAAATTAGCTGGGTCTAATGCGGTTTCACCCACATTAAGGTTCATTTGCAAACCAACATTTCCGGTTTGCACTGGGCTACCTGCAGTGTCAGGGATCTTAATCGGTTGGGTTGTGGTTAAACTCACAGAAGTCGAGTTACCATCTTCATCAACAGGGAAACCTTGTAAAAAGTTACCCGCTGAATCGACCATATAGTTGGCCGAGTCAACTTTAAATGCCCCTGCACGTGTATATGACTGATCTTGCGACCCTAACTCAGACGACGTAACGAAGAAACCACCGCCACTGATAGCCATATCCAGTGAGTTACTGGTAAATTGCAAGCTACCTTGATGAAATTGCTGTGCCACTTGAGTGGTGGTTGCTCCACCACCGACAGCGGTTTTACTGTTCGAAAAAATAGAATTTGCGTACACATCAGCAAACTCGGCTCGTGATTCTTTGAAACCAATAGTATTCACGTTTGCGATATTATTCGCGGTTGTATTTAAGTCTTTTTGCGCGGCAGCAATACCACTCAGTGCAATGTTAAATGACATAGTTCACCTCTCACAATTAATTCATTTATCAATAAAGCCAATAATTCAATACAGGCCTTACTATGTTTCAGATACTGCGAGTACGTCAGATAACTTAATTCCGCCTACTCCACGCAAATTCAAAATAGCCCCTGTCGCGGCAGTGCCCAATGACACACTTGTCACGTGTGCATAAGTTGATACCGCTAAATCTTGTGCGGTGCCATCCACTTTACCACTGGCCTTAATCGAATAATTACCCGCTTTGACGGGTTGGCCATCCTTACCTAAGCCATCCCATGTCACATCAACATTGCCGCCTTTACTGCCATCGACATCAAAGCTCTTAATCACCTGACCCGACTCATCTTCAATTTTCACCGTAATCGTTTCAATTGCAGATGGCGTACTGATCACACCTTTAATCTCAGGGCTTTCAGAAGAAATCGCCCCGGTATCAGAAGGGATAAGCACTTTTCGACCCACCAAGCCTGATGCTTGTAACGCTTGGCTAGAACTCATTACCGTATTGAGGTTAAGGATCTCATCATTCAGATTTGAAATACCGTCAACCGTCGAAAACGATGCCATTTGGGCAATCATTTGATCATTATCAACCGGTTTAAAAGGATCTTGCATAGACAACTGTTGACTGAGTAAAGCAAAAAAATCTTCTTGCTTTAACATCTGATCTTTTGATTCAGGGATAGCACTTTCTTCGGGTAAACGAATTCCGTCAAGGAAAGGGTTCCCCGTAGTAGTGCTGGTTGTATTTGTCTGTACAGAACTTTTCGTGGTAGCACTTGTATTTGATGTGCTACTGGATTGTTGCGGTAAAGACTGACTGTAAGAATTAACGAGGCTCATTGTTACCTCCTTGAATAATCATACTATTTACCCATCCTTAACGTCTGTTGCAACATAGACTTAGTTGCATCAGCCACCTGAACGTTCATTTGATAAGAGCGTGATGCAGAAATCATATCGGCCATTTCTTCCATCACATTGACATTCGGTTTATAAATAAAACCATCACCATCAGCCATCGGATGATCTGGCGAGTATTCTTTTATTAATGGTTTATCACTTTCAACAATGCCTTTGACATTAACACCCGGCGAACTATTTTGCTGGCTATTAGCTTTAAGCATTTCAGCCTCAAAAATGGGATGACGTGCTCGATAAGTTTTATCAACACTGCTTGATACAGAATCCGCATTGGCAATATTACTGGCAGTGGTATTCAAACGCACTGACTGCGCAGACATACCTGATCCAGACACATTGAAAACATTAAATAAACTCATGATTAATCACCTCGCAAAGCTTTACGCATGCCATTAAACTTACCTTCAAGGAAGCCTAATGACATTTGATATTCGAGCGCATTTTGCATAAATGCTGATTGTTCTTTCTGCGTATCAACAGTATTACCGTCACCTGTATCGGCTTGATTTGGAACACGATATTGGACATGTTGTTGACTTAACGCTGTTAAATCGAAATGTTTTTCTGTGGTTTGACTCATGCTCAAACCCTTCTGATGTGAGCTTGCTGCTTGCATAGCAGAAGCAAAATTAACATCTCGAGCTTTATAATGAGGAGTGTTGGCATTGGCGATGTTACTTGAAATCACTTCAGCTCTTTGAGCTCGTACGCCCAAAGAATATTGGTGAACACCTAATGCATTATCGAAATTAATCGCCATAAAATTGCCTCCATCAGCTAACTGATAGATATAAAGCAAAGGTTATGCCAACAATTTTATAATGGGAGAATAAAATAAAAAAACTAACATGCCGACGACCGTCGGCACGAGGTGAATCTAATCAACTGTTTTAGCTAGGTTTTTTTCTGGTAATAGATACCGGGATTACAGCGAACCATATTAAACTCTTCGGTTAACCCCGCAAGAGATTCTGACGCACCTAAGAATAAGATACCTTTAGGATTAAGTGCGGCAGCAAATTGCCGCAAAATGGTAGCCTTTGCCTCTGGCGCAAAATAAATCAATACATTACGGCAAAAAATGATATCGAACTTGCCTAATAAGCTATAACTTTCAAGTAGATTGTGTGCTCTGAAGTTCACTAAACGTTTTACGTTATCTTTCACTTTCATATTGCCAGACGGTAAAGCATCAAAAAACTGACGTTTACGCTCTTCAGACAAACCACGAGCCAGAGCTAAACCATCATATTCAGCATTCTTACAACGCTCTAACATAGAAGGTGATAAATCTGTTGCCTGAATTGTCACGCTCCCAGGCAAAGCACCGGGTTTACGCTGTTGATATTCCAACACTGTCATCGCTAAAGAGTAAGGTTCTTGCCCAGATGAGCAAGCAGCAGACCATATTTTTAATGGTCGGCCCAACTTGCTGTATTCAGGCAACAAAGAATTACTAAGTAACTCAAATGGATAACGGTCTCGAAACCATAAGGTTTCGTTAGTAGTCATCGCATCTATCACTTCAGCGCGTAATTGACGCTCTATCGGTTTCATCGACTTTTTAACCACCTCAGATAGAGAAGGCAAATTATGCTTTCCCATCAGAGGCGCTAAGCGGCTACGAACTAAATACTGTTTGTTCTCACCTAACACAATACCGCTATGCTGCTCTAAAAACAGCCTAAATTGATTGTACTCTGCTTCAGCAAGTGATTTATCTGTCACATTATCTTCCTAATATGTTTGCCGATGAGCCGACCGAACGTTCAATATTATTCAATTCTAAACAATTATAAACTCAAATGTTTGTTAACCGCTGCGGCTAATTCATCGGGGTTAAACTTAGCAATAAAATCGTTAGCCCCAACTTTTTGTACCATCGCTTGGTTAAACACACCACTTAACGATGTGTGCAGTACGACTTTTATATTCTTTAACTTTGGATTATCACGAATTTCTGCTGTTAGAGTGTAGCCATCCATTTCAGGCATTTCAATATCAGAAATAATCAACGGAATTTCCACTGATACATCATCCATTTCTTTGGCAATATTTTTCAACATCTCTAACGCTTCTCTACCATCTTTGGCAGTATCGATTTGCAGATTTAAAGACTCTAACGAACGAATAATCTGTTTACGTGCCACTGCAGAATCATCAATAACCATAATATGATAATGCTGTTCTCTATCAATCGTTAAAGTTTCGTTGAGTTCTTGACTGATCGAAGTCTTAACCGGTGAAATTTCATCAAGAATTTTTTCAACATCCAAAATCTCAACCAACTCGCCTTCTATCTCTGTCACTGCGGTTAAATATGAAGAACGACCAGAACCTTGTGGAGGCGGCATAATTGCCTCCCAATTCATGTTGATAATACGTTCAACAGAACTCACTAAAAAGCCTTGAATGCTTCGGTTGTATTCGGAAATGATAATAAAGCAATTTTCAGTTGATGTCAGTGGACGACCACCCGTTGCAGCACTTAAATCGATAACAGAAATCGTTGCGCCACGAATATGAGCAACACCTTTAACATAACGATTTAATTTCGGTAAGGTTGTCAGTGGTGGGCATTGTAAAACCTCTTTCACTTTAAACACGTTAATCCCAAACCGTTGGCGGCCGTTAAGCCTAAATAATAGTAACTCGAGTCTGTTTTGCCCGACAAGCTGAGTACGTTTATTGACTGAATCTAAAATGCTCGACATAACACGACCTTGTAGTTAACTGTCACCCAAAAGGATAAAAATTGTTCATTAAAATTATAGTAAACCCAGGTTCAACACAATACGTTAGCTGATTACGTCTAGCTCATTTATCGCTAAAGACCTACCAACCTTGAGTGTAAACCATCAACAACCCAGCGAATACTTATCTATTCATTAAATTAAAAAAGTGGGCATACAACTTGCTTTAATTTGTATTGATTAACTCACACACGGTGAGCTGACACTTTTTTGACGGCGACATAATGAAATTATTATGTCATCGGTGCATATTTTTTAGCTTATTGTGTATGCAGAGATGGCTCGCATATTTTCCGTTTTTAAAAGTATAGGTGTATTCTGGCAAAACAAGCTAGTATCTTCATTATGAAAGTATTTTTTTTATGTTTATTATGTTCAATAACATTTTTTTTGCCAGCATTTGCCAGCGAAGAGATAATAACACCCTCACTATCGACCATTTATGACTTAGCTAAAGAGACGATAGAAAAAAAAATCGAAGCAGACTCAAAAGCTAAGGTCGAAATTACCCCACAAAACCTTGAAGGTCGTGTCAATCCTCCGCGGTGCTATCCACCGATAACGGCTGAGCTTGCCAGTGAACGAGCGATTAGTCGCAATAATATGGTAAAACTGAGCTGTGATAGTCCAGACTATGACTACCCATGGCAAATGTATCTCTCAGTTCGAGTTGAAATTCAATACCCCGTTGTCGCGGCAAACCAGATACTGTCACCAGACCAAATTATTGACCAACAACATTTACACATTATGTATATTGATCAATATAGTCTAAAAGGCCAATTTTTTTCAGATATCAACTCATTAATTGGTTCAAGAGTAAAACGTCGGGTTGCGAAAGACTCACCAGTCTTAAGTAATAACCTGTGTTTTGTTTGCAAAGGAGACACGATTTCTATTTATGCTAAAACAGCTAATATTGAAATTAAAACCCTTGGTGAAGCTTTACGGGACGGTAATCTCAATGACGTTATCAGAGTAAAAAATAGTAATACGAGCAAACAATTTGATGCTGTTGTAATTGGCATTGGCGAAGTTGAAGTAAGAATGTAAAATAGAGTTAAAGTTTTTTCCTGGACTGCCGATAGCCTGTTTGGAAAACCTGATAATTACGCTGGAGCCTCCCATGGCAATTGACATTAAGCATAACACTGCTACTAATACACAACTGCGCACTGCACGTGAAACGCAGTCTAATACCAAATCTGATACTGCAGCTGTGGCGCAAAAAACAGCGACTCCAGTTAAAACTGATTCGGTTAGCATTACCTCTCAAGCTCAACAGCTTCAGGGCGCGCAAACTAAAATGGCATCATTGCCTGAAGTAGACCAAAAAAAGGTCGCTGAAATTAAACTCGCAATCTCTGAAGGACGATATAAAGTCGACCCAGAAAAACTTGCGGCTAATATTGCTAGTTTTGAAGCAGAGCTAGGCAGTCTATCATTTGACAAAGAGTAACCGTTAAACGTTACTCTTTAATTTGCTTTAACAACACTAGAATAATAGGTGCGCATTTGCATCATAGAGAAGTGTTAGTTAAAAAAACAAGAGTAACTTATGACACAAGTAAACGTACAATCCTCAGGACAATCCAACGATCCGCAAAACAAGCAATTACTTACAGAACTGCATACTTTGCTTGATACGCAAAATCAGACGTTAGTTCAACTAAAACAGCTGATTTCAGCAGAGAAAGCTGCGTTAGAAAAGCAAGACGCCGATCAATTATTGGCACTTTCCAAAGATAAAACCCAGTGTTTATTCAATATGAAAACCACTGACGAAAAACTGGCTAATCATCCACACCACACGCTGATCAACACAGATGTTGAACTGGCACAAAAAGTTGCTCAAGCAAAATCGATACTCGCTGAGTGCAAAGACATCAATAGCCAAAATGCCAGTTTAATTGAGCTCAATATCGCCAGCCTCAATAGATTCGCACAAGCATTACAAGCTAGCCGCAACGCTTCAAGCTTGACCTACAATGACAAAGGCAAAACGTCGACCATTTCAACGCTAGGGAATGACTTTTCAGCCTAGCGTTAAAATCTTGGTAGCAAGCCATACGAGCGATGACATGCGATAACAAGCCAAGTGCCACCGTGAGCGCAGTGTTCACTTGTTATCGTTTCTTCCTAGCAGGAGATTTATTGAGCGAGCATGGCCTCACGTAAACTTTGTTGCGCAGGATGTTCACCTAACCAAATCTTAAGTAATGCCTGACGAAATGCTTCACCAGCAATATCCCCCTGAGCCTTGCCATTTTTAATGCTGCTGACGCCCTTGCCTTTTTGAGTCACAAAAGTGAATCGATCACCTTCAACAATCTCGTCAGCAAACAACTGGGTAAAATGTTCAATATCTTTGGCGATAGAATGAGTGTCACCGTCGGTAGCAGCATCAAAACCGTCAATAATTGCATCACGCATTTTATCTGAGGTAATCATTCCAGAGGTAATGGATAACTGTATAACCGCAATCGGCTGCGCCAGCACATCATCTAAGGTTTGCACTTTTGTCGGTAAATACAAACTGCCCACATATAAGTCGATAAAAAACTTGCTGCGCACTCCTGCGCCATTCAGTATTAATGCTTGTTCAGCAACCGTCATTTGCTCTACCACATCAATATCGCCAATCACTTTAGCGTGCGCGAATGACGGCAGCATCAACACTAAACTCATACCCATTAAAGCTAATAACTTCATATAAACTCTCTAAAAAACGCCACAAAAATAACCACAGAAAGAATAAAAAGTGGTTTTATGCCTGGCAATATATGCCGCAACCAAATCACATACTAAAACTCAGCGATTAACCGTTAATAGCTTATTTGCCGAGTATTGCACTTCGAGGTTGCATTAGGGGTTAACCACGAACACCTAACTTAAATTGGCCATTCTGATTAAACATCAACGCTTGCTTGTGCTTAGGTGAAATTAAAATTGGACCATCATCAAAAAACAAGAAGCACTTCCAATTACGCACAAAGACATCCCAACGCGTTTCAATGATTTGGTACTTTTCATAACAAAAATACACCACCACATCATCAGGCCATTGAATATGTGTACTAACAGCTTCAGGCATCGCGTTGTCCAGTGAGTCCCACGCCGATTGCCAATGTTCTGTTGCCATCCAAGCGTCTTGCTTTATTGGCCAATCGCCTTTCTCAAATAATTCCGCCCGACTGCTCTTATTGCTTATCCACTTATCCCACACTTCCATGGCACTTTTATCGGTCAGTGGTTTAATCAAGGCCTTATCATCATCTGATACAGGCAAATCTTTATGGTTAAAAATCCACTTACGCTTATAAAGATCAAACGGAATATATGAATGTGACAAACAACTGCCCCTAGCAATAGAAAATGAAACACAATTATAGCGCTAAACCCGATCAGACTGCGATAGTGATAAACACAAATGATGAGATGATTTGTTAAAAAGATTAATGCTGTAGTTAAAAATATTGATACGAGTAAATATCTTAATTCTGGTAAGGGACAATGAAATAAATCAGATGATGAGAAAAGACAGAGAATGAGCATAGGAGTAGTTTATATGGTCTCCCCACAGGGACTCGAACCCCGATCGGCCGCTTAGGAGGCGGCTGCTCTATCCTGTTGAGCTATAGAGAGACCCAGTGATTATACTGAGTTTATAATCGAATTAAACCTTTTAAATTTAATTGCTTAATTAACAACCAACTAGTTCTTAATCGCAATGTCATTCACTTGAATATTATAAGCACTGTCGATACCGTCAAAGATTGCCGTTGAACTGTCTTCGGTCACTTGTTCGATAACCACATTCGCCCGACTTTTAGTCGCGATAGCGCGCATAGAGTTGAATCTGTCGGGGATGTTTTTCTGTAGGACGATTTGGAACTTATCACCCATTTTAACGCCATTTTTACGGCCTAAATTGATGATAATGCGATCACCATCTCTTGCCACAATTTGGCCTAGTAATGGTCGGCAATTGAGTTGCTTATCTAACGACATAACGCTTTGTTGTAAAATATCACTGATCGCCTGGCCATAAGATGATCGCCAAAAGCGTTGATTCGCTGGTGACACTATTTCTTGTCGTTCAAATTCCCAAGGCGCTGATGTCGCGAATGATTCCGACCAGACAACTTCACCGCTAATGCCATGATAAAGAGTTAATTTAAGGATAAATTGCCTCAGTGGATCATCTTCTACAAAGCCCAAATAACTGCTTTGTACTGGTTCAGTTGAAATATCAATAATTTCGGGCTGCAGCAAATATTGGCTGTCGGTAAGTTCACCTAACCAACTGGGTATGCGGTTACCTCTAAAATTGACCAATTGATTGGTATTATCAATTTTCTCATCTGCATGTAGCCTGGCAAAACTGTATCGCGATTGCGCGTTAATCGCTTTGCCTAATTGTTCGGTAATGCGCTCTTCAAAGTGGGCTAATTGACCATAGCGTAATTGTTCGCGTTCTTGTAAATAAGCTTGAGGCAGCATAATCGCAGCTTTGAGTGATTGGCTTTTACATTGGGCATCGGACTCTTGTTCGCTAAGCTCAAGCTGTAAAATGACAGTAATAGTATGCTCGCTGATCATTTCACTCATTAATTCAACATTATTGGCCGAGCCCATACGCTGCATTTGAAAAGTATCTTGAGTAAGCCGTCCTTGATTAATTTGTTGTTCGCTAGAAAAGTTAACTCCCGCTTTTAAACTGGCATAATTTAATGCTTGGCTGATAGCGTCTTCGCGAGCTTTATCAATATCGCCATTAACAATTTTGGCTTTGCCAGTCACTTCAATTTGTTCAGCAAATGCAGACATTGTCACTAGCAAGCCACTTGCACATAATATGGCTATGACAGCAAGATGACTAAAGGGATTAGCTCGGTTAGTAGGGCTGTGTCGGATCAGCATACGATGTCCTAATGTCAAAAAAACGTCTATTTGGCCTAATAAAATGAATTAAGCTTACTCTATATTTTACAAAGCAAAAATTGTGCCTATAACCGCTTTAATAGTTTTTTTTAGATGTAGGGTAATTATAGTAAAGCTTCTAACGCATTTGCCGATATAAAGGAACGAATATTAAAGAGTAAAAAATTGACCTTAGTTACCGATAAATAAGGCGATAAAATGACTCATTTATACCAAGACTTGCGGCATTTTTGTAAGAGGAATTATTATGATTAATAGGCTTGTTGTCCCCACGGTCATACTGGCGTCATTGACGTTAGCTGCATGCACCCAAACGCCTAATGCTGCCAATAATCTTGCCTTTAGTAATAACGGTAAATTTGTCAAAGTGGTCGATGAAGATCAGGTTTATCAGCACAAGCTAGCTTATGATATACAAGCTGTTGGAATATCGCCTAAGGGCCAGGTCAATGTGTGGGCAGAAAAGTTAGTCAACGAATTAGTATTGCAAAATGATGCCCTTCGCCCTGATGAACCACTGCTCATTTCTACGCCGGTAATGGCCAGCAATTTAAATACATCCAATGAGTTAGGCCTTCAATTACAGCAAGGATTGCTTGCTGCATTCCATGCCCATGAGTTTAATTTGGTTGATTTAAACGTCGCAACCAATTTACGCGCAACAGAGCAAGGTGAATTTATGTTGAGCCGAAACTGGGAGCTGTTGCGTTCCGATTTACCGGTAGCGCACGTTTTGGTATCAACCATGACCTTAACACCTGAAGGAATAGTCTTTAACGGCCGAATAGTGAATGTGACCAATAATAGAGTGGTTTCTGCGGTGCAATCATTTGTGGCGGCGTCGAGCTTATCGGGTTATTTACAACCGTCTGAAATGATTGAATCGCGTAATGGTTTACTGTATCGCCACGAAAATAAGGGCGACAGTCGTTATACCGTATTAGGAGATAAGCTATGAAGTCGTTAATGTTAATTGTGCTGGTACTGTTAACTGGCTGTGTAAGCAAGGATAAATATGTCCAGTGGGAAACCGAAGCTCCAGCCTCGTTCCCTACCCTAACCGCAATTGGTTATGCACCCTTAGCGACTCAGCCAAGCAAAGAACCATCGCATCGTATTTTAATGGCAATGCAAGCATCAAAAATTGCTGCATATCGTGAGTTAGCAGAGCAAGTGTATGGCCAAAAGATTACCGCAAACAGCGACGTGAGTGAGTGGTTATTAACTGACGACAACGTTAAGTCTAGCGTGAGTGGCATTATTCGCGGGGCTAAAGTGGTAAAAACCTACCCAGCAGGTGAGTTTTATGTCACTGAGTTAGCACTTGATTTTAAACAAGTATGGCAGTTATACGAACAACAAAATCGCCCTAAGCGGGTAAAAGAAGTGACTTACTTCTAGGGCCGATTCACATTAGCAGTTCAGACGATTTTATTAGATAAATGCTCAGTTGCTAGATTAACTTTTACAACAATGCCGCTGATATCAGCGGCATTTTTTATTGTATGGTTTACCACTAATCGTTAAAAGTTCAGTTTAAACACTAAACCGAATGCGGCTTGGTTTTCCATGTCTTCAGTGACATCGGGATAACTTAACTGCATTTCACCGCCAAAATAGTAACCAGCATAAGCGTTAAGGCTAACGTTAGTCGTTGCTTGCCAACCTGCGCGAGCAAAGCCTACCCATTCTTCAACTTCAATGGTTTTGTCATCGTCAGCAATTAAAAAACGCTCTGTTCGCATTGAGCTGCCCACGCCAAAATCCCAGTCACGATTATATTGATAACTTAACTCTAATCCTGCAGGGCCACTAAAACCAGCTTGGAACGGGTTAGCAAGTACCCACTTGTCGCTTATCTGCCAACGCACGGCTAAATAAGGCAAGGTGCGCACTTCTGAAATATCATTTAAATATGCCACACCGAAACCAAGCATATTACCCGAATCAAAGCGGTACATCCCCGAGGCGACGACACCATAACTTTGTGCATTTGAAGATGATGCCGTATCAGCATAGGCATACTGTAATTTGGGTGCGATGAGAAACATCCAATGATTATCTAAGCGATACGATAGTGATAAACCAGCACTGTACTGATGGATGGTTGACCAAGGTTGAGTATTGCTGTGTAACAGGCTGTTTTGGTTAATATCCCAGTCATAATCGAGATTATCGTAGCCTAAGTTTGCCCCTATAGACCACTGACGATTAAGTGGCATGTTTGCCGAAAAACTGGTTTTCCATGTATCTCGTTGTAACTGATTAGGGTTAGCACTCTCTGCGCCTACATTAGCGGTGCCCGTTGATGTACGAGCAACAGTGAGTGAAAACGGTGAACGTTCTGGTGCCGCTAAAGCATGCTGACTTAACAGCAGACCCGATACGCACAATAATGACCGTACAGATAAATTCAGTGACTTATTCTGTGCCGGAGAAGAAATTACCTTAGTGTTGTAAAGCGTCATACTAATCTGCTTCCCTTCAAATAATGAAATAAACTGAATATTACTTTGGCTTAATTGCTCAAGTAATACTGCTATATGGCCAATTAAGTTCAACTTGAGGTTGAGTTTATTTTACGCCCACTTTATGTGCTCGTAAAAACATGTCGGCGGTATCTTGCAGGTATTGTTGTCTGGTGACGATTAAATCTTCTATTTCTAAGCCTAACTCTAGGCGTAATTTTAGCTCACCAAACAACATTAAACACAATCTAACCGCACTTTCATGAGGGTTTTCAAAAAAGTATTCGTTGTGTTCATTGACTTTTGTTAGGTAGTTTCGAACCAATCCTAGTACATGCTTAGGGCCTGCATTATAAAACAATCTAGACACTTCTGGGTGAGTATCGGCTTGAGCAACACAGGTTTTAAACACTGTCATGGCTTCTTTGCTAACAATCATTTCGCCAAACTGCTGTGCAAATAACAAAATAACCTGTTGTGGTTGGCTGGCATCAATTAAGGCATCGTCAGTGAGTTGATGCACAACACATTTCGATTCAATCGCAGACACAAATAAATCGTCTTTAGAACCAAAATGGGAGTAAACAGTTTGTTTTGATACACCGGCATGCTTGGCCACTTCATCCATACTGGTATTAGGGAAACCATGATGACAAAAAAGATCAATCGCAGACTCGAGCACCTGAGCACGCTTTTGTTCACTGCGGCTGATGTGGATCTGCCCGCTGGGATTAAGGGCTGTGTGTTGTTTTGTCATATTGGTTCCATAAATTAGCTCATTAAGCAAATCAAGCCTCTGCATTGCTGATCAGCATTTAGCCTAATAGTAACCAAAAATAGACTGGACAGTCTAGTTTTATAAAATTAGACTATCGAGTCTAGTTAACATTAAAGTTACATTTTACGTTGTGCTGAAAACCTATGAGCTTATTGCCTTTCATGCCAACGGCGAAAAATAAATCAACATTGACACTATTAATTGCTTTGCAAGGAATAAACTTATGAACGCGTCAAAGACATTCACTGCCATCATTCGATACTGGGCGCTAAGTTTAAGCTTAATCGTTTTAAGCGGTTGTGGCTCTGAGGTAAAAGAACACTCGCATACAATTGACTATCAAGCGGTGTTATCACAAAGCTTAGTGTTAAATGACCATTACCAGCATATGCAAACCTATACAGGGACAATTCGCTCAGCCAATACCACAGGTATTGGCTTTGAGCTTGCGGGTAAGCTCAACAATATCTCAGTCGACAGTGGCGATACTGTGACTAAAGGTCAAACATTAGCCCTACTTGATATCGAGTTATTAACGGCCGAACAACAGCAACTGCAAGCCAGTTTATTACAAACCCAAGCGGACATCGATTTAGCCAAAAGCACCTTAGTTCGCACTCAAAAACTAAAACAACAAAATTATGTGTCTGAACAGCAGCTTGATGAAACCCAGCAACAAGTCATTAGCTTACAAGCGAATCAAAAGCGCATAGAAGCCAGCTTAAGTGCCACCCATTTAAAAATTGAAAAATCGACATTGTTAGCTCCATTCAATGGCACTATCAGTCAGCGGTTTCATAATGTCGGCGAAGTGATTGCGCTAGGCAGTCCGGTTTTTACCTTAGTGGGTAACAGTGAGCCTTTAGCTTATATTGGGGTACCAATTGATATTGCACAGCAGTTAGCCGCCGAGCAGATGGTAGATGTCCGTGTAGGTAAACAAACCTTTACCGCTAAAATTGCCGGTATTAGTGCCGAGGTCAATACCATTAGTCGCACGGTGCAGTTGCGTATTCATTTGCCCGACTCAGCCAGAGTAATCAATGGCGAAATAGCTTATTTGGCTTATCAACAAGATGTGCCTGCATCTGGTTACTGGGTGCCGATGTCGGCATTAACCGATGGCGTACGCGGGTTATGGAACGTGTTTGCCTTAGTTAAAGCTGAGCAAGGTTTTTATACCATTGAACGTCGCGATGTTGAAATTATCTATACCAATGAACAACAAGCGTATATTCAAGGTGCCATAAAACCAACCGATATCATTGTCTCTCAAGGCTTGCATAAGTTAGTAGTTAATCAAAAAGTCACCCTAGCTCAAGCTGAGAAAACGGGGGCATTATGATTAAAGCATTTTTAGAAAATGGCCGCCTAACCAGTTTATTTATTGCATTATTAATTGTTGCTGGCTTAGGAGCAATTTCAAGCTTACCGCGTACGGAAGACCCACATATTACGAACCGATTTTCATCGGTTATTACTCAATACCCAGGGGCATCAGCAGAACGCGTTGAAGCACTCGTGACCGAAGTGCTCGAAAATCAACTTCGCCGTTTAGAAGAGTTGAAGCTAGTCCAGTCAACTTCTCGACCGGGTATTTCGGTGATCCAGTTAGAATTAAAAGATACCGTTACCGATACCGCTCCAGTATGGTCACGGGCACGAGATCTTATTGCCGACAGTAAATCACTGTTACCCGTTGCAGCACAAAACAGTGTATTAGATGATCAGCTAGGGTATGCCAATACCGCTATTTTAGGACTGGTTTGGGCCGATGACAGCCCAGTAAGAGTCGATATTCTTAATCGGTACGCCAAAGAATTACAAAGTCGCTTAAGATTACTCAGCGGCACTGACTTTGCAAAGTTGTATGGCGCACCTGAAGAAGAGATTTTAGTAGAATTAGATGGTAATAAAATCAGTCAACTGCATTTAACTCCCGCAGGTATCGCGGCAATTTTAAATAATGCCGACAGCAAAATTTCCGCCGGTGAAATTAATAACAACCAGTTTAGAGCCTTAGTTGAGGTTTCTGGTGAATTAGACTCACAAAACCGTATCCGCCAAGTGCCGTTAAAAGTAGACGATTACGGCCAAATTATTCGCTTAGGCGATGTGGCCAATATTAGCCGCCAAGCTAAAACGCCTGCATCGAGTATTGCTTTAATCGACAGTCAACAGGGCGTATTAGTCTCTGCTCGCATGCTCAATAATAACCGCGTCGATGTATGGCAACAGCACGTGAGTAACGCCATTGACGAGTTTTCAGTAAACTTGCCGGCCAATATTAAGGTGCAATGGTTATTTGACCAACAAAGCTATACCAGCGATCGCTTAGGCGACTTGGTCATTAATCTGCTGCAAGGGTTTGTGATTATTTTACTGGTATTAATGCTGACATTAGGCCTACGTAATGCAGTGATTGTAGCAATATCATTACCACTAACCGCACTGTTTACCCTCACCTGCATGAAATATACTGGACTACCGATCCATCAAATGTCGGTAACAGGGTTAGTGGTTGCGCTGGGTATTATGGTTGATAACGCAATTGTGATTGTTGATGCCATTGCGCAACGCCGTCAGCAAGGTATGAGCAAACTTGAAGCGGTATCTAAAACTCTGCACCACTTATGGCTACCACTGGCGGGTTCAACCATTACCACCATGTTAGCTTTTGCACCAATTGTGTTAATGCCAGGTGCAGCGGGTGAGTTTGTTGGTGGTATCGCAATTTCGGTGATGTTCGCATTGCTGGGGTCATATATTATTTCGCATACCATTATCGCAGGCCTTGCTGGGCGCTTTAGCAGCAGTGAAAAACCAACGGCTTGGTATCAACAAGGTATGGCATTTCCCAAAATCAGCCAAGCATATACAGCCAGCCTTTACTTTGCGTTAACACGGCCAATACTGACGGCGATTGTTATCGGTATATTACCTATTATCGGTTTTTTTGCCGCTGGCAAAATGACAGAACAATTTTTCCCTCCGTCTGACCGCGATATGTTCCAAATTGAAGTCTACTTAGCGCCGCATGTGAGCATTGAAAACACCTTAGAACAGGTAAAACTGATTGATAATAAACTGCAAAAAATTGAAGATATTGTGGCTGCGACTTGGGTTGTCGGGGGTAACACGCCCTCTTTCTATTACAATTTAACTCAACGACAGCAAGGGGCAACTAACTATGCCCAAGCAATGATTAAAGTAACCGATTTTGCGGCGGCTAATCGATTGATTTTACAATTGCAGAAAGAGTTTGATGTGGAGTTTCCACAAGCCCAAATCTTGGTTCGAAAACTGGAACAAGGCCCTCCTTTTAACGCTCCGGTAGAGTTGCGTATATACGGCCCCAATCTGGATACATTGAAAGCACTGGGTGAACAAGTGCGCGGGATTTTAGTTGCAACACCCGATGTGATCCATACTCGCGCAACACTAAGTTCTGGCGCGCCAAAAGTGTGGTTACAAGTCAATGAAGATGCCAGCTTAATGAGCGGCCTGAGCCTTAGCGATATTGCCAATCAAATTCAAATGGCGACTACCGGTATAATTGGTGGCAGCATTTTAGAGCAAACAGAATCACTGCCCATTCGTGTTCGTTTAGGCGACAACAGTCGCGAACAAGCCACACGTTTAGCCGAGATAAATCTGGTATCGCCTTCGGGTTCAGGTATACCGCTAGCGGCATTATCTTATAACGAAATCAATGTAAGTCGCGGCGCAATCCCCCGCAGAAATGGCGAACGAGTCAATACTATTGAAGCTTATATCACCAGTGGAGTACTGCCTGCACAAGTATTAAACGAGGTTAAGGATACCATTGCTAATTTGTCTATTCCGGCGGGATATCATCTTGAAATTGGCGGCGAAAGTGCAAAACGTAATGAGGCTGTGGGTAATTTATTGTCAAATGTAGTGTTAGTTGTCACCTTATTATTGGCCACTGTAGTGCTGTCATTTAACTCCTTTAGATTAACGGCAATCATTTTACTGAGTGCATTTCAATCGGCGGGTTTAGGTTTATTATCCGTGTATGTATTTGGCTATCCGTTTGGGTTTACCGTTATTATCGGCTTATTGGGATTAATGGGCTTAGCCATTAATGCTGCGATTGTTATTTTGGCTGAGTTAGAAGATATACCCGAGGCGCGCCATGGTAATGTTGAGTTAATCATCAGTACTGTGAGCAGTTGTGGTCGTCATATCGGCTCCACCACCATCACGACTATAGGCGGCTTTTTACCGCTAATTATTGCAGGTGGTGGCTTTTGGCCGCCATTTGCCATAGCCATTGCTGGCGGTACGCTTTTGGCGACCATGTTGTCACTGATTTGGGTGCCTGTAATGTATACCTTGTTGATGAAACCTAAGGTCAACCTTATCAAGAAGCCAATTTCAATTTAATGTTCAATACAAAATAAAGATTTGCCCTAAACTGGCAGTAAAAATCCGGTTTAGGGCAGTAAGCACAAAACTCAAACATAAATTAAACGGTTTTCTCTAACAAGAACCAATTGGTGTCGTCTTGGGGGAAATTAATGTCTCTGTGGTAAACAAAGCCATAATCAACCAAGGTTAAATCTGAATACTTGTCGAGCATTTCACCGGCCCAACACACTTTCTTGTCCAGCCTTTAAGCCACATGACTTCACTAACCTGTACCGTGCAATTAGGTATAAATCGACAATTTGGTCAAATAAACAAGATAATAATTCAAGTCAACTTAATATATTATGATTAGCCCTACCCTCTTAATACTTGCTGGTAGTGGCCTGAGCAAAAAGGCAGGCGCTAATTTAGACATTGTTAACATAAGCGTTATTGATTAACCTAAAAAAACAGTCTAAATTTAAAATTCCTAGTCGTATTATGCGATAAATGTACCCATAGAACATGAATCTTCATTTGTTTCACACTTTTGGCTTCATACCAGACAATCTTTACATTTACGCGGTATATTAAATTGAGCGAACCATATCTATTTAGATTAATCATCACAATAATTATGAGAAAGAGCATATGAACTATAAAAACTGGCCTATTTCAAAACAAATAGGCTCTCTTGTCGTGTTGTCATCCGTTATTATTTTCACCGCTATGTCTTGTTTTTCATATCTAACCGCTTCCACTGTATTACATGATAAAGCGATCAAAGCTATACAATCACAAATGGACAGTAATACTCATTTACTTGAACTGGAATACGACAGTATGTTGTCTTCGGCGAAACGCAGCTCCGATATTCTTCGTACTTTATATCCAGGACAATTCTCGATAGAAAATAAATCCGTTGACGTGTTAGGCGTTAAGACTCCGGTTCTTTTACATGATAATGAACAAGTTAATAATGAAAATAATAATGTAGACCGCTTTTCGCAACTAACTGGCGGCGTAGCGACTATATTTGCTCGTGATAATGATGATTTTGTTCGAGTGTCAACATCACTGAAAAAAACGGATGGTAACCGTGCGCTAGGGACTTATCTGGGGGTTAATCACCCAGGCTATAAGCAATTAATTAGTGGTCAAAAATACGAAGGCTATGCCAAGCTTTTTGGCAAAGATTACATGACAATTTATAGCCCAGTAAAAGACAGCAGCGGCAAAGTTAATGCTATCCTTTTTATCGGTTATGACATTAGCCAATCAATTCTGCAAATCCAGAATGCACTTAAAACACTCACACTCGAAGAGTCAGGATCTTATGCCATTATCCGTAATTCTGATAAACAAGTTATTTCACATCGCGATTTGAACACTGAAGCGCCTTTTACTGAATCATTGTTTAATGGTTTATCGCTTGAACAGGCACTCACAGATAAAGGCAGCTGGGTTTACACTTCATTATCGGATGAAGAGATGTATGCTTATTCAATAAAGATTGCAGGTTGGAATTGGACCATGGTTGGCTATGTGCCAACCAAAGAATTAAATAATGAAAGTTTAGCTATGCTAAAAATTAACGTGATTTTAGCATTGATAGGCATAGTTCTGATTGCTGTTTTACTGTTTATGGTGATCAATCGTGCGATGAAGCCATTAAAAAATCTACAGCAACAAATCGCTAAATTAGGTCAGGGCGATCTTTCACAAACATTCATGCAATGCTCTGAAAGCAGTGGTAATGAAGTTGACCACATCACCATCAGTGTGACCCAAATGGCTGCAAGTTTGGCGAGTTTAATTGAATCATTAAAACAGTCGGTTATTAGCTTAGAAAACCAAGCCAATCAAAGCCAACAAACATCAAAGTTAAATGGCCATGAAGCAAAAGCACTGTTAAACCAAACAGAGCAAATTGCGACGGCTATCGAAGAGATGTCTTCTTCGATTAAAGACGTCGCCCAAAATGCTAGTCAAGGAGCACAGCAAGCGCAGGAAATTGATAGTGCATCAGCTCAAGGGCATGCTCAGTTAAGCCAAGAGGTCACCGCGCTGCAATCTTTAAGTGAGCAACTCATCCAAAGTCAAAAAAATATTGAAAGTGTCAGCAGTGAGAGCCAAGCTATTAGTAAAGTAACTGAAGTGATTAATGGCATTGCAGAACAAACTAACTTGCTAGCATTAAACGCCGCTATTGAAGCTGCTAGAGCAGGAGAACAAGGTCGTGGTTTTGCCGTTGTGGCTGATGAGGTGCGCTCTCTTGCGCAAAGAACGCAGCGTTCTATTAGTGAGATTAGCTCGACGATAGCTAAATTACAGCATCAAGTAAAATTTACCGCGACACAAATGGTCGAGTGCCAGCAGTTAGGAGCATCTTCAGCAGAACAAGCTAATATCGTCAATCTCCAACTCAGTCAGATTAATCAGAGTATCGGTGAAATGGCAATATTCTCATCCAGTATAGCCAGTGCTACTAATCAACAAAGCACAGTGGCAGATGAGGTATCTCATAGCTTGCATACTATAGCGACGTTGGCACAAAATAGTGATGAACGGGCAACAAAAGCGGTCAGTGATGCAGAACAATTAACCGCACTTGCTGTCAGCATCAAGCAACAGATTGGAGTATTTAAAGTCGTGTAGTTGACTAAAATTGATAACAGGGATCAGAGCTCAGCGATTGGGTTCTGATCCAATAAAATACTCTTCAGGCCCATGATACCCGATTACCACGCGACTCAAATATCACTAATATTTAAGTACAGCACAGCGCGATTTATCTCTTCTACAAGACTCAATTATCACTATATTGAAAGCATTATTACTGTGGTGCCATCCCACTGTTATGATTGTTTTCAGTTATCGTTTTCAGTTATCTTTCTCAGCCTTCTGCATCAATCCCCTACATCGGCGTCCTACATCGATCTCCTCCCTCTAAGACATCTTGTCCTACATCGATTGGGCTCTATCTTTATAGACATCAACATAACGTAAAGTGACTTTATACTTGCTCGATCAGGTTAGCTATAGGCTGAATGAATAACCAAGATAAGTTGGTAATTCGACTACTATCAAGCCTGTTTAGAAGTGTGCTTTATTACCTACCAAACAAAAGCCAATAAAAAACCGCCTTGTTACCAAGACGGTTTTTCAATTACAGATGTCGCGATTAGTTGTCGCTGTTACGATCCATATTTTCAGTATTCTCAAGCCATAACGCGTTGATAATACCGAATGAACACGCTAACAATACACCAAGAATCCAAGCAAAATACCACATAAATGTTGCTCCTTAATTTAATAAAGTGAGTTTTTATTGTTTTCAATAAACTCACGATTTAAGCGGCCAAACATCTTGTAATAAGTCCAAATGGTATAACTTAGGACAGTCGGTACGAAGATGATAGCGGCAACGGTCATTACTTTAAGTGACATTTGGCTAGCAGTAGCATCCCACATAGTTAAGCTCACATTAGGCTCTAATGATGAAGGCATAACAAATGGGAACATAGCAGCACCACACGTTAAAATCACCCCCGCAACAGCAAGCGAGCTGAAAAAGAATGCAAAACCACTACGATTCAAACGACTGGCTAATACCACTAGTACTGGCATTAACAAACCTAATACAGGAAATAGCATAGTCAAAGGATATTTATCGTAGTTTATCAACCAACCACCGGCTTCAACCGCTACCGTTTTAGTGGTTGGATTTGATGCTCCAGCGACGTCAAGAGCTGAAGTGATCACATAACCATCAATACCATTGACCAACCAAAAGCCTGCTGCACCAAACAGAACCACTAATAGACTGCCACAAATTTGTGATGTCTTAGCACTGCGCACACGAAGCTCGCCGTCCGTCTTCATTTGTAACCATGTAGACCCTTGCATTATCACCATAGTGACACTCACAAGACCGGCTAATAACCCAAACGGATTTAATAAACCGAATAGACCGCCATGGTAGGTAGCACGTAAATATTCATCAAAGTTAAACGGTACACCTTGGAGTAAGTTACCAAATGCAACACCAATGATTAACGGTGGTACGAAACTGCCGACAAATAATGCCTTGTCCCATGTTTTTCGCCATTTTGGATCTTCAATTTTAGAGCGGTAATCAAAGCCAACAGGACGCAAAAAGAGTGCGAACAACACCAGCATCATTGCCACATAAAAACCAGAAAACGCCACTGCGTAAACCATAGGCCAAGCTGCAAATAATGCACCACCAGCAGTAACTAACCAAACTTGGTTACCATCCCAGTGCGGAGCAACTGTGTTGATCATGATACGGCGATCGGTATCGTCTTTACCTATAATAGGTAACAATATCCCCACGCCCATATCAAAGCCATCTGTCACGGTGAAACCAATTAATAATACACCGATTAACGCCCACCAAATAAATCTTAATACTTCGTAATCAAACATAATCAGGTCCTCAGATTAAGCATCTTGGGTTTCGAAATGGTAACGGCCGGTCTTTAAGCTACTAGGGCCAAGACGAGCAAACTTGAACATTAAGAAAGCCTCTATCACCAGTAAAATGGTATAGAACACCGTAATCGAAATAATACTAAACCAAAGATCAGCCGTGGTTAAACTAGACGCCGACATAAAGGTCGGAAGCACTTCAGAAATAGTCCAAGGTTGGCGACCAAACTCTGACACAAACCAACCAGCTTCAATGGCAATCCAAGGAAGTGGCAAGCTATAAAGTGCTGCACGCAGTACCCATTTCTTCTCAGCGATTTGATGACGAGTGCTTTGCCAGAAAGCGGCTGCAAACACAAACAACATAATCACCCCTGCTGCCACCATAATCCGGAAACTCCAAAACATTGGTGCGACAGTTGGAATAGAATCATAAGAGGCCGCTTTAATTTGCTCTTCGGTAGCATCAACCACTTTGTCGGTATAACGCTTAAGCAAGAAACCATAACCTAAATCGATTTTAGTCGCTTCAAATTGCTCTCTAACCTCAGCTGATTTATCACCAGCGCGAAGTTTTTCAAGCAATGCGTAGGCAACCATACCGTTACGAATTCGTACTTCGTGATCTTTAATAAGATCCTTAATACCCGTCACTTCTTCGTCTAATGAACGCGTTGCAATAATCCCCATAGCGTATGGGATTTTAATCGCATAGTCGGTTTCCATGGTTTCTTGATTAGGGAAACCAATTGCAGTAAAGGCTGCTGGAGCTGGCTCAGTGTGCCACTCAGCTTCAATAGCTGCTAACTTAACACGTTGAACTTCGCCGATTTTATAACCCGACTCATCGCCTAATACGATAACCGATAAAATCGCTGCCATACCAAAGCTTGCTGCAACAGCAAATGAGCGACGAGCAAACGGTAAGTCACGCCCTTTTAATATGTAGTATGAGCTAATAGCTAACACAAACATCGAACCAGCAACATAACCAGAGGCTACAGTATGAACAAACTTAACTTGCGCGACAGGGTTAAACACTACGGCGCCAAAATCAACCATCTCCATGCGCATGGTTTCATAGTTAAATACTGAACCTACTGGATTTTGCATCCAACCATTGGCAATCAAAATCCATAAGGCTGACATATTAGAGCCGATGGCAACAAGCCATGTGACCACTAAATGCTGACGTTTACTAAAACGATCCCAACCGAAAAAGAACATCCCGACTAACGTTGACTCGAGGAAGAAAGCCATTAAGCCTTCAATGGCCAGAGGCGCACCAAAAATGTCACCTACATAGTGAGAATAGTAGGACCAGTTAGTACCAAACTGGAATTCCATTGCTAAACCCGTAGAAACACCTAGAGCAAAGTTAATCCCAAACAACTTACCCCAAAATTTTGTCATGTCTTTATAGATTTGCTTATTCGTCATCACATACAGTGATTCCATAATCGCAAGGATGAAAGCTAAACCTAGGGTGAGTGGAACAAATAGAAAATGATACATGGCTGTCAACGCAAATTGAAAACGCGATAGCTCAACGACCTCTTCGATAATCATTGGCGGCTCCTTACTTCAGTACAACCAAATACTACACAGTAACACGGGGTTACTATAATGATGATGTTATACCTGAAAACGGTCATATTGAAGCAGTGGATAACTCACCAATGAGTAAAAATGATAAATTAATCTGTTTGCCTGTGTTTTCAAGTGCAATCTTAAACGCCTTGTATCTTACGGTATAAATACCTAGAAGATCATATTTTTTAGTCAAAAATGTGATAAACATTAGATTTTTCGAATGGATAATATTTTGATATAAAAAATCAGGCCTTTACAGTGAAAATCACTCTTAAATGATCTCCACTTGTTGTCAGATGGATCACAATTTATCAAAAAAATGGTCATATTTTCTGTAAAACTTTTTGAACATCTCTCGCATCCCCTCTTGAGGTATTGACAAAAACAAGCCAATTGCTAGGAAGATAAATCGATTAAATATAGGTCGCCATAAAAAACCCTACTCATCGCTATTGTTAAAAGAAAGTATAAAAACCAACAACTCAATAATAATTAATAAATTATTTAAATAATGTTAATTTTAAATGAATTAAATTAAATACTAATAATCAATAACTTATAATTTAAATATAATAAATATAAAAAAACCACGCCAACAAACCATTAGATTAACTAATGACAAGAATCATTTTTTCTCGTTTGAGCCAGCAATAAGGTAACTGTATAATTTCCACACAGTTAAGAAAACGAACAGTGGTTGCACGATGAGTCGTCGTCTTAATTCCAGTAACCTAACCTAAAGAGAAGTGCTATGACTCAATTATTCGAAAATATTGCCAACTTGTACAAACGCGTTTTTACTGAAATGTTTACTGCTAAAGAAGTGAAGTAAGATCGCTCACTTTTTTATCTATACCCTGTTTAGTAGATGTTTTTGTTAGCGCAGAAATCATATTAAGCGACAATCGTTATTATCTATATATAACGAAACTAAACCCCCATAGAGCTACTCTATGGGGGTTTTATTTATTCAACGACATCAAAGCCATTAGTTGATAAAACGAATTAACCAATAAAAAAGGCGACTCAAATGAGTCGCCTTTTTACTTTATCTAAACTAGATAGTTAATTTGAAATTAACCAATCTTGACTCGAGCATTACGGAACATGCGCATCCATGGGCTATCTTCACCCCAGTTATCTGGATGCCATGAATTAGCAACAGTTCTAAATACTCGCTCAGGATGCGGCATCATAATGGTTACGCGACCATCAGTGGTACAAATACCCGTTAAGCCATTGGCTGAACCATTTGGATTTTCTGGGTACTGGGTCGCAATTTGACCATGACCATCAACATAACGCAGTGCAATAGTGCCCGATGCTTCAGCATTAGCTAACGCTTGAGCATTAGCAAATTCAACTAAGCCTTCGCCATGAGATACTGCGATAGGCATACGAGAACCGACCATGCCGTCAAAAAATACCGATGGGTTTTGTTGCACTTCAACCAAACTGAATCGAGCTTCAAAACGCTCAGAGCGGTTACGCACAAAGCGCGGCCAATGCTCACTTCCTGGGATAATTTCTTTCAGATTAGATAACATCTGACAACCATTACACACACCAAGGGCGATGCTTGAATCACGTTCGAAGAAACGACTAAACTCATCGCGAGCACGATCATTAAATAGAATCGACTTAGCCCAACCTTCACCAGCACCTAATACATCACCATAAGAGAATCCGCCACAAGCCACTAGGCCTTGGAACTCTTCAAGGCTAATACGCCCTGATAAAATGTCCGACATGTGCACGTCGCGGCTTTCAAAACCGGCACGGTCAAAAGCAGCTGCCATCTCGACATGAGAGTTAACGCCCTGCTCACGTAAAATAGCCATTTTAGGTGCGGCACCTTTAAGAATATAAGGTGCGGCTACATCTTCACTTGGATTAAAGCCTAATTTTACCGTTAAACCAGGTGCATCAGCTTGTTGTTTAAGCTCATACTCTTCACGTGCACATTCTGGATTATCACGAAGAGCTTGCATGCGATAGGTGGTTTCTGACCACATAGTGCGCAGTGCAGTACGGCTATCAGCAAATATCACTCGCTGGCCATCGTTAATGCTAATCTTGTCAGCGGCTTGTAAACCACCAATGTGATGACAAGCTACGCCTTTAGCTTCAAATTGCGCGGCAATGGCTTTAGCATCAGCAACACCTACTTGAATGACAGCACCCAGTTCTTCATTAAATAAACGTTCTAAATCAGTACCATTCAAGCTGGCTAAATCAATAGTTAACCCAGTATTACCGGCAAAGGCCATTTCCACTAAGGTGGTAAATAAACCACCGTCGCTGCGGTCGTGATATGCCATAACCGCTTGCTCAGCGACTAATTGCTGCATGACTTCAAAGAAGCCAGCTAAGTTAGCGGTAACATCTAATGTCGGTGCAATATCACCTAGCTCACTGTAAACCTGCGCTAAACAAGAACCCCCTAAACGATTTTGGCCATTGCTCAAGTCCAGCATTAATAATGCACTGTCACCTTTATCACTGCGAAGTTGTGGCGTCACGGTTTTACGTATGTCTTGTACCACGCCAAAAGCGGTGATAACTAATGACATAGGCGATGTTACCGTTTTCTGTACACCACTATCTTCCCATGCGGTTTTCATCGACATAGAGTCTTTACCGACAGGGATAGTGATACCAAGTTCTGGACAAAGGTCTTCGCCAATGGCTTTAACAGCTTGGTATAAACCGGCATCTTCACCAGGGTGACCCGCCGGCGACATCCAGTTAGCCGAAAGCTTAATGCGCTTAAACGAGCCAATATCAGTACCAGCAATGTTCATTATCGATTCAGCAACCGCCATACGCGCAGAAGCATCAAAGTCGAGTAAAGCCAATGGCGTTCGTTCACCCATCGACATCGCTTCACCGCTATAGCTATCATAACTTGATGCGGTTACCGCACAATCAGCAACCGGAACCTGCCATGGACCGACCATTTGGTCGCGGTTAACTAATCCCGTCACTGAACGGTCACCGATGGTGATTAGGAAAGTTTTATCGGCTACGGTTGGCAAAGTTAAAACGCGCTTAACCGCATCTTTTAATTCAATCTTAGATTGATCTAATGCCGGTGATACCGCTTTTACCGACACCACATCACGACTCATTTTAGGCGCTTTACCTAATAAGACTTCGAGCGGTAAATCAATCGGTTTGTTATTAAAGTGACTGTCGGCAAGCGTTAAATGCATCTCTGCAGTCGCTTCACCAACCACTGCAAATGGAGCGCGTTCACGGGCACAAATATCAGCAAACTGCTGTAAATTCTCTGGCGCAACCGATAGCACATAACGTTCTTGAGATTCATTACACCAAATTTCGAGCGGGCTCATGCCTGGCTCGTCAGAGGGAACGTTGCGTAAATTGAACACACCACCGCGATCAGCGTCATTCACTAACTCAGGGAATGCGTTCGATAATCCGCCGGCACCCACATCGTGAATAAATTGAATAGGGTTGGTGTCACCTAGCTGCCAGCAACGGTCAATCACTTCCTGACAGCGACGTTCCATTTCTGGATTTTCACGTTGTACAGAAGCAAAATCTAAATCTTCGCTAGACTGACCTGATGCCATAGAAGATGCAGCACCGCCGCCCAAACCTATGTTCATTGCAGGCCCACCAAGCACAATGAGTTTAGCGCCAACCGTGATTTCACCTTTTTGCACATGTTCTTCGCGAATATTGCCTAAACCACCGGCAATCATAATCGGCTTATGGTAACCACGGACTTCAACACCGTTATGACTAGACACTAATTGTTCATAAGTGCGGAAATATCCCGTAATCGCAGGACGACCAAATTCATTATTAAATGCAGCGCCACCAAGTGGGCCTTCAAGCATGATCTCAAGTGGAGTCACAATACGATCGGGTTTACCGTAATTCCCTTCCCATGGTTGCACAAATCCAGGAATTTTTAAGTTAGAAACCGTAAAACCAGATAAACCCGCTTTAGGCTTAGAACCTCGACCAGTAGCGCCTTCATCACGAATTTCACCACCAGAACCAGTAGCGGCACCAGGATAAGGACTAATTGCAGTAGGATGATTATGAGTTTCGACTTTCATTAAGATGTGCATTGGTTCAGTGTGATAGTTATAAATACCATCAGGGTCTGGGAAAAAACGTCCCGCAACCGAACCTGTCATCACAGCGGCATTATCTTTATAAGCTGATAACACGTAATCAGGAGTGACTTCAAAAGTATTCTTAATCATTTTAAACAATGATTTTGGCTGCACTTCGCCATCGATTGTCCAATCTGCATTAAAAATTTTGTGGCGACAATGCTCTGAGTTTGCTTGAGCAAACATCATTAATTCGATGTCGTTAGGATTACGCTTTAAACGAACAAAGTTTTCAATTAAATAGTCAATTTCATCATCAGCAAGAGCCAAACCTAACTTAACGTTAGCCACTTCTAAGGCACGACGGCCTTCAGCAAGAATATTAACACTGCTAAATTTTGCCGGTTCTGTGCGGGCAAATAATACCTCAGCCGCTTCAAACTCAGGCAATATGATTTCGACCATACGGTCATGTAATAAACCTTGCAGTTGTTTTTGTTGTTCTGCGGTCAATTCTGAAGCTTCAACATAATAAGCCATACCACGCTCAAGGCGTTTTACTTTGCCCAAACCACAGTTGTGTGCGATGTCGGTTGCTTTAGAAGACCAAGGAGAAATGGTGCCAGGACGTGGAGTAACAAATAATAGAGTACCTTGTGGAGCATGCGACTCAATAGCGGGTCCATAGGTAAGAATAGTTTCTAACTGTAGACGCTCATTATCATCTAGTGGCTCACTCAAATTAGCTAAATGAACATATTCAGCATAAATTTGAGATACTGGAAGTGCTGCATTTTCGCAAGCCTCCATGAGTTTTTGAACTCTAAATGCAGATAGTGCTGGGGCTCCGCGAATGATCTCAATCACGTCTATTCACCTTATAAATTATATTGGGTCAGAATTGGCGCTATTATAAGGAATTGCACAGTACAAATCACCTTTAAGCACCCGTGAAAACAGTGTTTCCTGATAGGGAAAATATCCACAATTGTGCTTATGCATATTTATGACACAGCGACTTTACTGTCGTTCAATAAACCGACGTTAAAAGCGGGTTATTTGTCCAACTATAGGCGTTTAGGAAAACTCCTGATAAAGTAACCAAAAACACCTAAACTCCCCTACATATTTAAAGGCTATTCAACCGGAATTATATTCGTTTCTCATGCATTACTCTGGTGAAATTAACGAAACAACTTAAGATAACCAATTAATAAATATGATCAAAACCTTATTCATCATCTTACTTTGCGGGATGCTATCCGCCTGTCAACCTGTTGATATTCATGAGGTTGACATTGCTGCGCCTGCCCCAAAACGTACTGTACTCAAGGTTGGGACATTATATGGTCCACAGATTTATTTAAATTCAGATCAGGGTGAAAGCGGATTCGACTTTGAAATGGCCCAGCGCTTTGCCGATTATTTAGCCGTGCCGCTAGAGATGATCCCATACACCAATCGCAAACAATTATTTGCTGCATTAAAAGAAAACAAGATTGATATTATTGCTGCTGGCATCGCAAAAACCCCCAACCGCAGTCAACAATTTAAACTTGGACCGACCTTATATAAAGTTAATCAAGTATTGGTGTATCGAGAAGGTACTCCAGAACCCAAAGATATTGGCACTCTGTCGGGTGAAATTACCGTGATGGCGAACTCCTCTTCGGTCAATACCTTAACTAAGCTGCAAAAAGACTATCCTGAATTGATGTGGAACCAAGTTAATGACAAAGACAATGAAGAACTGTTTGCATTAATCGCCAACGGAGAATTGAACTACACCATTTCAGATTCAAATAGTTTATTGATCAACCAGCGTTTTTTACCTGAGTTACGCGCAGGAATGATTTTAGAAGAAAAAGTTGAAGTAGTGTGGCTGTTACCACCGAGAAATAGTGACCGCTTAATGAGCCAACTCCTGGCCTTTTGGCATCAAGAGAGACGTGCCGGCACCCTTGAACATTTAAACGAAAAATATTTTGGTCATGTGAAACGTTTTGACTATGTCGACACACGAGCCTTTATTCGTGCCATTGACAATATCCTCCCTGAATACCGTAGTTTTTTTGAGCAGTATTCAGGTGAGTTAGACTGGCGTAAATTAGCCGCTGCCAGTTATCAAGAGTCACATTGGAACCCAAGCGCACGCTCACCAACTGGTGTCCGAGGTATGATGATGCTGACCCAACCGACCGCGGCTTATGTTGGTGTAGATGATCGCTTAGATGCAGAGCAGAGTATTCGCGGTGGTGCATTTTATTTAAAAGATATGATGGACAGATTGCCAGACAGAATTCCTGAAGCTCAACGGATTTGGTTCGCTCTGGCATCTTATAATATCGGTTTAGGTCATGTTGAAGATGCGCGACGGTTAACAGAGTCAATGGGAATGGATCCCAGTGCATGGCGTGACGTCAAAAAAGTATTACCTTTGCTGCAGCAAGCTAAATATTACAAGCAAACTCGCTATGGCTATGCTCGCGGAAGTGAAGCGGTGCATTATGTCGACAGTATTCGTCGTTACTACGACACCTTAGTTTGGATTGATAATCAAACCAAGAAAATTGATGTTATCCAAGATCAAGTTGAAGTGATTGCAGAAGAGGCTGCAGATAAAACCAAGGTATCAGCACAATAATTGTGCTATCGATGCGGTTATCGTCATCAAGCTGACCGACAATCGTCATCAATATAAGGTAGTATGGAACCGAATCTGTCGTTAGAAAGCCTACTGTAAAGTATGCTGTTTATCAGTAACCTCAATGAGGTTACCCAATATGAAAGGATCACGATATGAGAAGAAGAGCGATAAGCAATACCATGTCACGACGTCGTGTCATGCTTAAAGTACACAAAACCCGTATTCAAAATCGTCAACGTGCACATTTTTTGTTGGTACAAACCGAATCATAATCTCACGTTAACCACAGAAAAATATGCCACTCAATCAGTTGATTTTCTCTCTAACTTTTTGAGTGCTTTTTTTTCTGCCCTACGCCGCTTAAAAAAAGCGCTTAATTGTGAAGCGCACTCTTCTGCTAACACACCTGATGTCACGTCAAGCTGATGATTAAAAACAGGGTGTTGCAGCAAATTGATCACACTACCCGCCGCGCCGGTTTTTAAATCATCGGCACCGTACACCACTCTAGCAATACGACTGTGGATCATGGCACCTGCACACATAGTGCAAGGCTCTAAAGTGACATACAAAGTTGTGTCGAGCATACGATAATTTTCTAATACCTTACCCGCTTGGCGAATACACTCCATTTCAGCATGAGCTGTAGGATCATGATTTAAAATACTTAAATTACAGCCACTGGCAATTAACACATCATCTTTTACCAATACGGCACCGACAGGCACCTCACCTTTTAATTCTGCTTGTTCAGCTAGTTGCATGGCTAACCGCATCCACTTTTTATCAATGGCTTGCTGAGTGTCATGCTCCATATCAGTGATGGAGTTCGTGTTGGCAGCAAGGTCTGCCTTTAAAATATTTGTCACTCTACTGCCCTAGGTCATTGTCATACAGGCTTATTATAACCTGAATTTTGCATAGCAAACGGTATCAAACACCTCTTTTTTACCCCGCTAGAAGGTATCTACTGCCATAAAGTGCTATCACTAAACTAGGATTAGACTGTCGTTTTGATAGCGCAGGTGCTGCTATAACTCGCCCCCCGCAATCTTGAGTATAAAACACGGCTTAGCGTTGACTAAAGACTCGACGAGTAACTCCCCAGACAATAGCGGCAATGGTACCAAACAAACCGAGAAACATGACCCAAGCTCCGAGGCCAGCTTGTGGTGGCATCTCACCACTCATCGTTGAATTAAATGGCTCTAATACCATAGCGAGCGTGCCAACCACCACCAATACAGCGCAAGCCATAAAGTAAAAACGGCCATAATCTTTTTGTAAAGTCTTGCGGATAGCGAATGTTAAACAACTCAAATACAGTATTGCGAACAGTGCTATGTTAATTAACTCCCCTGTTGTCCATACATTAGGGTCGCTTGCTATATCAGAGGGCATTATTTATCGATTCCTGTTTGCTGTTGTGGGTGAATGATTGCATTAGCAGTATTAAACTTTCCTTCTGCCCAGCTATAAGCTGCAAAACAGGGGCTGAGTCCTTGAAGGTTGCAACTTGTGCCATGGTGCTTGAGCACTAATACTGCCGTACCGCCGAGTGCGATAACCGCACTGTCTTGGGCAAGAAACTGGAACTGTTTATAGCTCTTGTCATCATCCGAAACGAATGCATTGATATAATGTCCGCCTGTTCCACCGACGAACAGCGTGGCAGAACTTGAGCAACTGAACGCGCGGGTGTCGATGATAGGATCACTGATACCGTCTTGATTGAAATCTGCGTAAAATTGAATGCCGCCATCCACAACCTCGAATATGCCGTTGTCTAATGCTGCACATTCCGATTTGGCTACCTCAAGAAAGGCATCCAGAGTAGGTTGAAACCGCTTTGGGATCTCTTGTGCTGATGCCATTGCCGGGATCAGTATGGTTAAAGACACCAAAGTCGCTATTAATTTTTGTTTTATCATTGGTTGCATAAGTCTTAATTTTCCAATTCAGGCCATTGATAGTGACGTTAATTTAGCTAAGCGGGGTGAGATAACCCATCACCTAGACTCCGTTCGCAGTGACATGATAAATCAAAGCCGTATTCATTGATTACCGCTTCAGTTTGAGGCTAAAAATAGCTCTACTCCAGTGTCAATATTCAAAATAACACCCTTTGTATAGGGGGGTCAGCGCGGACCTGAGCAAACCTATGTTTCAAAGCATGACACGTCCCAAAGCGCTGCAAATCCTTGGCAATGTAACACGGGCTGAGTTCATGAGACAGCATTCTACACATAGATTAAAATTATATATAGTTCATGTAGATACCATTAATTAAGCCTATCGTAATAAAACTTAATTATGTGCGAAAGGCTAACCGAAAAACCATTATGTTTGGCTGGAAGTCACTGATGGATGATTAGCAAGATGTTGGATATACCACATGAGCAGTAAGACATTGAAGATACCAAGGTAACGAAAAATCATTCCCAGAGTCATATTCTATTAAAGCGGCTTGGTGCGAATAAAAATGTTCAGAAAATAAAAAAGCCCATAAAAATATGGGCTTAAATATCACTTATTGCAAGTTAGTACTCGCTATTGTGTGAGATGACATTATTCCCACTCAATCGTTGCTGGCGGCTTACCTGATATGTCGTACACCACTCGTGAAATACCATCGACTTCATTGATGATGCGGTTTGAAACGCGACCTAAGAAATCATATGGTAGATGTGCCCAATGCGCGGTCATAAAGTCGATAGTTTCTACCGCTCGTAGCGATACAACCCAATCATATTTACGGCCATCACCCATTACGCCTACCGAGCGAACGGGTAAGAATACGGTAAAGGCTTGGCTCACTTTATTATACAAATCAGCCTTGTGTAGCTCTTCAATAAAGATAGCGTCTGCACTGCGCAATAAATCACAATATTCTTTTTTCACTTCGCCAAGTACACGAACACCTAAACCTGGTCCTGGGAACGGATGACGATAAAGCATGTTGTAAGGTAGGCCTAATTCCAAACCAATCTTACGCACTTCATCTTTAAATAACTCACGCAGTGGCTCAACTAAACCCATCTTCATATCGGCAGGTAAACCGCCAACATTGTGGTGCGACTTAATCACATGAGCTTTACCGGTTGCACTGCCCGCTGATTCAATCACATCAGGATAAATAGTGCCTTGAGCTAGCCATTTAGCATTCGCGCATTTCTTTGATTCTTCATCAAAAATCTCAACAAACACCCGACCAATAATTTTACGCTTAGCTTCAGGTTCTGCTTCGCCAGCCATGGCATCTAAGAAACGGTTTTCAGCATCAACGTGAATAATATTGAGTCCGAAATGATCGCCAAACATTTCTAACACTTGGTCCGCTTCGTTTAAACGCAATAAGCCGTTATCAACAAACACACACGTTAGCTTGTCACCAATCGCGCGGTGAAGCAGCATCGCCACCACTGATGAGTCAACACCACCTGATAAACCAAGAATAACTTCATCGTCACCGATTTGCTTTTTAAGGCGCTCAATCGCATCTTCAATAATTGATGATGGTTTCCAATTGGCTTTACAAGCACAAATTTCCAACGCGAAATGCTCTAGCATGCGCTGACCTTGACGAGTATGAGTCACTTCAGGGTGGAACTGAACACCGTAAAAACCTTTCTCTTCATTTGCCATCGCAGCAAACGGACACGTAGCTGTTTTAGCAACGGTCACAAAACCTTCAGGAATAGCGGAGACTTTATCACCATGGCTCATCCACACATCAAGCAGTGGTTTGCCTTCAGCACTGACAGCATCTTCAATACTTTTGAATAAGGCTGACGTGGTTTGCAATTCAATTTGAGCATAGCCAAATTCGCCTTCACCCACGCCTTTAATGACTTTACCACCAAGTTGTTCAGACATGGTTTGCATGCCATAACAAATACCTAATACAGGTACTCCAGCAGTAAAGACATATTCTGGAGCTCGAGGAGAATTGTCCTCTGTAACACTTTCTGGGCCGCCGGCTAAAATAATACCATTTGGGGCAAACTCACGAATTTGCGCTTCGCTCACATCCCAGGCCCATAACTCACAATACACACCAATTTCACGGATACGACGCGCAATAAGCTGAGTGTACTGAGAACCAAAATCGAGGATTAGAATCTTATGATCGTGAATATTACTCATGGGTAACCTTTACATATTGATTAAGTGTAATACCCCGTATCACATCGATACGGGCAAATTAACGCTAATAACAGAAGGACGACAAATGTCGTCCTCACAGTAATTATGAACCAGAACGGTAGTTTGGTGCTTCTTTGGTAATGGTCACGTCATGAACATGAGACTCACCCATACCTGCTGAAGTCACTTTTACAAACTGTGCTTTTTCATTTAAATCTTTAATGGTGGCACAACCGGTTAAGCCCATGCATGAACGTAGGCCGCCCATGTGTTGATGAATAATTTCTTTCAACTTACCTTTGTAAGGCACACGACCTTCAATACCTTCAGGGACTAACTTGTCGGCAGCATTGTCGCTTTGGAAGTAACGATCAGATGAACCTTGAGTTTGGCCCATTGCGCCAAGTGAACCCATGCCACGGTATGATTTATATGCACGACCTTGATAAAGTTCAGTTTCACCTGGAGCCTCATCAGTACCAGCGAACATAGAACCGGCCATAATGCATGATGCACCCGCAGCGAGTGCTTTAGCTAAATCACCAGAGAAACGGATACCGCCATCAGCAATCACCGGAATGCCTAACGCAAGCACAGCTTCAGCTGCATCAGAAACTGCAGTAATCTGCGGAACGCCAACACCTGTCACAATACGAGTCGTACAAATTGAACCAGGGCCAATACCAACTTTAACGGCGTTAACACCAGCTTCTACTAACGCAAGTGCGCCTGAAGCGGTTGCGACGTTACCGCCAACAATTTGTAAATCTGGGTATTTAGCTCGAGTATCACGAATACGCTGTAAAACGCCTTCTGAATGACCATGAGATGAATCAATCAATAATACGTCTACACCCGCTTTAACAAGGGCATCAACACGCTCTTCGTTACCAGGACCTGCACCAACCGCAGCACCAACACGTAAACGACCTAATTCGTCTTTACATGCATTTGGCTTGCGCTCAGCTTTTTCGAAATCTTTAACAGTGATTAAGCCTTTAAGTTTGAAGTTACCGTCAACCACTAAGACTTTTTCAATACGATGAGAATGCATTAATTTTTGCACTTCATCGAGCTTGGTGCCTTCAGCCACTGTGACCAAACGATCTTTTGGGGTCATCATGTCAGCAACGGTTTTGCTCCAGTCGGTTACAAAACGTACATCACGGCCAGTAATAATACCCACCAGCTCGTGCGCATCATTAACGACGGGATAACCGGCAAAACCATTACGTTCTGTTAATAAACGTAAATCGGTTAAGGTGGTTGCTGGCGTTACAGTGACGGGATCTTGAACAATACCGGCTTCATAACTTTTAACTCTTCGGACTTCTTCGGCTTGCTGCTCAATACTCATATTTTTATGAATAAAACCTAAACCACCTTCTTGCGCCATCGCGATAGCAAGGCGAGATTCAGTCACAGTGTCCATAGCAGCAGACACAAGTGGAATATTTAATTCGATTTTATTGGTTAAACGAGTTTTAAGAACCGCGGTATTAGGGAGTACAGTCGAGTGGGCAGGAACTAACAATACATCGTCAAAAGTTAGTGCATCTTTCAGTAAACGTAGCATGGCAACATCTCCCTAGTTGAGTAGGATTTGGGTGAAATATTGCGGCGAGATTATACCTTGCATATTGCAGTTGGTAAATGGAAAATAGATTTTTATTAACGTTAGAATGAGAATATTCATGAGTGCCACAAAAAACAATGTTTATAGTGTTTCGCAATTAAATAGCGAAGTGCGGCATATTCTTGAAGGTCAAATAGGTAAAATTTGGCTAAATGGCGAAATATCAAACTTTTCATCGCCAAGTTCAGGGCATTGGTATCTGACTTTAAAAGACGCTCATTCACAAGTTCGTTGCGCGATGTTTAAGGGCCGTAATCAATCGGTGCGCTTTAAACCCGTCAATGGCCAACAAGTCTTAGTTAAAGGTGCCATTAGTGTCTATGAGCCTCGTGGTGACTATCAATTACTGCTGGAGTCTATGCTCCCGGCGGGTGATGGATTACTGGCGCAAGAATTTGAAGCGTTAAAGCTTAAACTGGCTGCTGAAGGTTTGTTTGCATTAGAAACCAAACGCCCTATTCCAAATAACATTCAACGTATTGGGGTTATCACCTCGGCAACAGGCGCGGCACTGCGAGATATCTTGCATGTGTTAGCACGTCGAGATCCCTCTATTGAAGTGGTTATATACCCAACTCAAGTTCAAGGTGCAACGGCCAGCAACTTAATCTGCCAAGCAATTGTCACTGCCAATCAACGCATGGAAGTTGATGTGCTGTTGCTTACCCGTGGCGGCGGATCATTGGAAGATTTATGGTGTTTTAACAGCGAACATTTAGCCCATGCTATTTATAACAGTGCCTTACCCATTATTAGTGCCGTCGGCCACGAGATTGATACCACTATTAGCGATTATGTTGCCGATGTGCGTGCACCAACCCCGTCAGCTGGTGCCGAGTTATTATCAAAAGACAAAGGTAATAAAACTGAAAAATTAGCCCTGCTGTTATCACGCTTGCAACAGGGTATGAAACATTATCAATTACAGCAGTATGGTCGATTAACTCAGTTATCTCATCAACTACAACGTCATGAGCCACAACGTAAACTGCAACAATTTGAGCAGCGTTTTGATGAAATGCAAATGCGCCTAGAAAATGCCTTACAGCATAAACTCAGCCGCTTAACATTGCGCCATCAGCAATTGCATAATCGCTTACAACAACGTTCACCTATTAATACCCTAACCTTAGAAAAACAGCGGCTTGGATATTTAATTGAACGTTTTAATGACGCCAGCAAAGACTGCTTTAAACAAGCTGAATTACGACTTACACAAGCAGCACATAAACTTGATACCGTCAGCCCACTGGCAACATTGAGTCGGGGTTATTCAATCACAAGTACCAATGATCATGTCGTTGAAAATGCCAATCAGTTAAGCAATGGTGATGTGATTCATACTCGGTTAAAGCAAGGAAGTGTCACCTCAACCGTGACAGATATCTCTACCAAATAAACAACATGATCTCGTTGAAAAAATGGTGCGCAAGGACATAGCGTGAAACAGATAGATTATCGGCAATACAAGGATGATGAGTTACTCGATGTTGAGCGCAACATTAATAAACAAGCTTTTCCTGAACGATATAAGCAATTATGCGACGAAATATCTCGACGTAAAAAACTTGGCTGTTTTAATCTTAAGCCTCAATTAAAAGAAAATGAGTTCGACCGAGATTACTGGCGAAGAAGTGAAATTATTTTTGAATTTACCACGATACCAATAGTTTGGCGTATGACTTTTGTCGGAGCTTACTTGTTGGTGAATGTGGCGCTATTAGCATGGGTAATGCCTCACTATTGGGAGAGTTCATTAGATAATCTACATCGATATAACATCACAGTTGATCAAATTGAATGTCGTAGGGACGCTGTTGAAAATCAACAAACCGGTGAAATCAATGATTTCTATGACATTGTCATTTCGGCTTATCCCAATACTTTTGTTGCACCAAATTTGCACCGTTCAAAATGCAAACAAATTGCCACGACATTAACATCGGGGATGCGGGTATCGATTTGGCAACAAGATGAATTGATTTATCAACTGCAAATGAATCAACAAATGTTGTTGTCGTATGATTATATGGCACCAAAGGTGAGAAATTTCCGCACAAGAGGCCAATTGGTATATTTTTTCATCCTATTTGGTCTAGGCATACTGTCATTCAAATCACTTTATAACGCTTTTATTCCTGGTACATTCAAGCAACAATACCGCGGATATGTTGACTGATCCCGTGGCGCATCACATATAAAAATGCCATCTTACGATGGCATTTGTTAACGCTTACTAACGGGTTTACTTACCGATTGGCGTTAATACAATTTCTACACGACGATTTTGCGAACGACCTTGCTCGGTAGAGTTGCTCGCAATTGGGCTTGACTCACCCATACCAGTAGAAGACACACGTGAACCACTGACTTTTTGGCTAGTGATATATTGTGCAACTTCACTCGCTCGTACTTGTGACAAACGTAAGTTATAAGAATCTGAACCTGAACTGTCGGTATAACCAATGACATTCAAGCGAGTATCATCATATTCTTTGGCCACTAATACAACGCTGTTTAATACTGATTTAGCGCGTGCACTTAATACAGTTTGATCAACCGCAAAGGTCACTTCATTAGGCATGTTTAGTACAATGTTGTCACCGTTGCGAGTTACACTCACACCAGTTGATTTTAGCTGTTTACGCAATTCAGCTTCTTGCACATCCATGTAATAACCAATACCACCACCAACAGCAGCGCCAGATGCAGCACCAATTAAAGCACCTTTACCGCGATCACTTTTGCTTGATGAAAGTACACCGATAGCAGCACCAGACAGAGCGCCAATCATAGCGCCATTAGTCGCTTTAGTGTTTTCTGATTCGCCAGTATAAGGATTAGGTAATTGACAACCTGACAACAAGAGCGCCGAACCAATTAATGTACTGCATAACAATGATGTATTTAACTTTACTAACATACTCACTCCTAACGACTTATCCATCATGGATAAGTAAAGCTGACACAATAAAAACTAATTAAAATCAAAAAGATTTATTATAACTCAGAAAAGCTTAAGGCTTTCGTTATATTTTTTTAATGAAACGTCTACGCAAGCCTATCACTCCGGCAAGCAACGCAATGCTTAACCAAGATAAGGTCCCGCCAGAATGTTCCGTTTCGATATAGACCTCATCAACATAAACCGCATCTCGATCACTACTTTCAAGCGGCAGAGCATACAGTGTATTAGATTGATCGCTACTAATCGTTGCGACAGGATCGGCATACCCCAACTCATATAAATCGATCAACACATCATAATGATCGGTTTGATAGCCATTAGCCAATGTCGTCAGCACTTCATAGTCATCATGGCTAGAGTCTGCATGTAAGGTGAATACATCGGTTGAGTAGTAATGAATCCAGGGACCACCATCTTGACTCAAATAGAGTTCTGCAAACACATCGGCCTGAATATCGCCCGCACTGCTATTAATATCTGCATCAAAAGTCACACTAAAGGTTTGATAAAAACCGTCGTAATCGTAATCTTCCAGTAAATATGAATTGGCACCGTAGAAGGAGAAATCGTAGTAAACCACCTGATTCTGCTGCGCTAATACTCGTTTTTGCTGGTTTTCAGCTGTGGCCGCAGATTTTTTATTTTTAGCCAGTACCTGTTCGCGAGTCATTTTTACCTTGATGTTGCCATCAAGGTTTTGCAACTTAGCTTGTTCATGTAACACCATCATCCTAGCTTGCTTATCGGCATCAGACTCTGGGGTTTTAAGGTTAATGCCCCTTGCTTGGCTGTAAGTCCCAAGGCCTTGTTCAGCTATGTGCTCGGCGCCTTGTGCTACAGGCGAGCTCAACCAAAGCGCACTGGCAACACATAAGCCTAAGCCCCATTTTATTTGGGTATTCATTACCGATATCTGGGATATGTTAGTTTTATTATGCTTCATGTTCATTCCTCGCTGTCTTGATATTGAGGCCATTAAAACCTAATGGAAATGAACATAAGCTGAACATAGGCTAATCATAACAACCAAAACAATCAGCTATTTATGCGTGACTAGCAAGAAACCTCAAGGTGTCTGTAAATGATTCAGCTAATGTTCATCTGTTAAAACGTATACTGCGATGACAAATCAGCTATTTATGCCTATGGCTATTTTATCGATTAGGTTAAGTAGATGTTTCTATATAGAAAGGGATCTTTTACACTGGCAATACTGAGGTTATTAGGGATCACAATATGCAGCGTATGCTCAACATAAATGCCATCATGTTAGGCCTAATATTAACGATACTGTCACTCACGTCGGTACCGTCTTATGCGGCATGGTATTCATCGCCCCATGCTAGCCACTCTCCCGGCCCTAATAATAATCGCCAAAACAATAATCAGAACAGTAACCTCGTCGTGGCAAGTGCTCAACATGCGGTACAAATAGCGCAAAGTCGTTATTCTGGCAAAGTGTTAAAAGTACAATCGGCTAACGTTAATGGACATACTGGGTATCGGATTAAACTACTCACCAATGATGGGGTTATTTTCTACGTGTTAGTCGATGCCACCAATGGCGCAGTGACAAGGAACTAACCCATGAGATTATTATTAGTCGAAGACGATTTAGCCTTGCAACAGAACATCAAACAACACCTTATCGAGGCGCAATATACTGTTGATGTCGCCAATGATGGCGAAGAAGGCTTATTTCAAGCTCAAGAATATCAATACGATGTCGCTATTATCGACGTCGGTTTACCAAAACTCGATGGCTTGTCATTAATCAGCCAATTACGCGAGCAAGACATTAGCTACCCGATAATCATTTTAACCGCTCGAGACAGTTGGCAAGATAAAGTAGTTGGATTAGATGCCGGTGCCGATGATTATTTAAGTAAGCCATTTCAGCTCGAAGAACTGGTTGCCCGAATTAATGCGTTAATTCGCCGTTCGGCAGGTAAAGCAAGCCCTATTATCCAAAATGGTCCCTTTAGTATCAATACTCGCAGTTTAGAAATTAAACAGGGCGAGCAAATCATTAACCTCAGTGGTTCTGAATACAAACTGTTTGAATACCTAATGTTGCATCCAGGTTCAGTGCATTCAAAAAGCCGATTAATTGAACATATTTATGATCAAGATTTTGATTTAGACTCGAATGTGATTGAGGTTTTCATTCGCCGTTTACGTAAAAAACTCGACCCTGACAATCAGTACCAATTAATTGAAACGCTCCGCGGTCAGGGCTATCGTCTGCGCCAATTAGACCCAAATGCATAATCTACTCAACTCGCTTAAAGTTCGCATTGTTGTCAGCGCCTTATTGTTAATATTGGTGTTGCTGCCGATTATTGGCATGACAGTAAACAATGCCTTTGAGACCCAAGTGAATGTCGCCGCCAAAAATCAATTAAAAGCTTATATTTACTCGGTCTTGGCCATGGCCGAAGTGGAAAATAACCAATTACAAATGCCGTCACATTTACTTGAAAACCAATTTAATGTCATTGGATCAGGTCTTTATGCGTTAATCACCACCAAAGACAATCAGCTATTGTGGACCTCAAATTCATTTTTGGGCCTAAACACGCCAATTAATCTGCCTAAACCAGCAACGGGCAGAAGCACCTTCGACTCGATCATGATTAATGATAAACCTCAGTTGATATATAGCTTTAGCGTGAGTTTTACCACCAGCGAACAGCCTTTTACCATGACGCTACACATTATAAAAAATAAACAGGAATACCTTCAACAAATCCAAAAATTCTCTAATACCTTATGGACTTGGTTACTGATCTTAACGGCCCTATTGTTGATAGTGCAATTGAGCTGGTTATTATGGACTCTAAAACCCTTGGGTAAATTTAGCCAAGAACTGAGTGCAGTAGAGCAAGGGACATCGATGCAGCTAAGCACCCACTACCCTGTTGAGCTGCAAAAAGTCGCTAAGCAATTAAACACCTTATTACAAACCGAACAAAATCAGCGTAAACGCTATCGTAATGCCCTGGCCGATTTAGCCCACAGTTTAAAAACCCCTTTGGCGGTAATGCAAACCCAAGCTAACTTAAGCGAGGCCTCGCTCGAGCAAATTAACCGCATAAATCAAATTATTGCCTATCAGCTCAGGCGCGCACAAAGTGCTGCGGGTAGCGCGTGGCATTTGGGGATCAGTGTTGACAGTATAAGCGTGAGATTAGTCAGAACCTTAACTAAGATATACCAACAGCAACAACTCAGCATTGATTACCAAGGCGATCACAATGCACGTTTCAAAGGTGATGAAGCCGATTTAACAGAAATGCTCGGCAATGTGTTAGACAATGCCTGCAAAGCCGCAAATGCCCAAGTAAAACTAACGGTTAAGCAAGGGCCTAATAGCCTTCTGATTAGTGTGGAAGACGACGGAGCAGGAGTACCTGAAGACAAGCAGCAGCAAATTTTCGAACGAGGCATACGCGCTGATACATACGATCAAGGTCATGGTATTGGCTTAGCGATTGTGCGCGACCTCGTCGATAGTTATCACGGTAAGCTTACCGTAAGCCAATCGACCTTATTGGGCGGCGCCAAATTTGAATTTGAATTTACGCATTAGTGTCTAATAGTCTGATGAATAGATAACTCATTTCTAGCTAAACCTGACTATATAGTTTAACTCTCTCGGTTAGCCTTCAGCTTATGTTCATCTTCGGCTCGTTATGATTGGCTTAACAGTCATAAATGACACTGGAGATAACATGAAAAAAGCCATTCACGCACCCGCTAAGGCGCTACTTGCCTTAGCTCTGGTTTGTATGCCATTAACAAGTGTGCAAGCGGCGCAGCCAACTAATAACCTCACTTACACAGCGGCAGATGATGCGGTCAGTGATGCTGAGTTAGCACAAATGCTTGCGCCTATTGCGCTATATCCAGACAGCTTATTAACTCACATCCTCATTGCGTCAACATATCCATTAGAAATTGTTCAAGCTAAGCGTTGGTTATCAAACCAAGGCGATCGTGATACTAAGCAAATCATGATAGAGGTCGAGTCACAAGACTGGGATCCAAGCGTCAAAGCCCTAGTGGCATTTCCCAATGTACTGCAACGCTTAAATGATGACTTAGCCTGGACACAAAGCGTAGGAGATGCCTTTTTACAAGACGAAGGCCGCATGCTAGATACCATTCAGTCGCTGAGACAACAAGCCGATAAGGCCAATAACTTAGCCGACCTTGAACAAGTCAAAGTGTCGCGGGTTGAGCGTCGGATCATTATTGAGTCGGTTCGCCCTGAAATCGTCTATGTACCTTATTACGACAGTCGCATTGTTTATGGTGATTGGCGCTGGAACCGTTACCCGCCCGTTTACTGGAGTGCACCAGCTTATGTGCACTACCGCCCTAACCACAGCGCTATTTACTGGGACACTGGCGTACATATCAGTTTTAACTTCTTTTTTAGTGGTTTTCATTGGCATGACCGCCGCGTAATCGCCGTACCTGTACATCAAAACTACCGTTACTACACGCCACGGAAAATAAGTTACAGCCATGGTGCACAACATTGGCAACATAAGCCTAAACATCGCAAAGGTGTGGCGTACCACAGCCAAGTGATCAGCAAACGTTATAATGGCCATTATGAAAAACGTAACCAGCAAGTAAGTTATTCACGCGAACCTAAGCGCCAGCTAGCCAATGAGCCACGCCATTACTCAACCAAGGTGAACGATCAACATAATCAAGTCAATTACGCTAAGCAGGACAAGCATAGTGACAAATCAGCGCTTAAAAGAGTCAATCGCAATGATGCTGTTGAACACAGAAGTACCCAACTAAAGCGCGAATTAAGTCAGCAGCGTCAACCAGTTGCACAGGTAAAATCGTTTGATCGTAAAGGCGAACCAATGAAGTCAAGCTACAGTCGTCAGCGCGATGTGGCCCAAACTGGGCCTAAATATGAGGCAAAACCGGTCGAAAATATGACAAGCAAACCGCGCATTCAAGAATTACAACAAGCTCAGCGTAATACTCGAGTTGAAAAAGTGCGTGAGCCGCAGGTTAACACTATGCGCAATCAACAACAGCAAGTGAAACAAATACGCACAAACGAACCAAAGAGACAGCAAGTGCGCGATACATCCCGCTCCACATCTCAGCAAGTTTCACGATCGGTTAATCAGCAACGTGATAATTCATCACATCGCACAAGCCAATCAAGGGATATAAAACCATCAAGAGAAAGAGAGTAAACACTTAATCGATTGCGAAAAACACAACATGAGCAAAGTGTGTTTGCCATGTTGTTTTTTTAAACTAACGTCATCAAAATTAACGATATTGAACTAAACTCGTGGCAATACGATACACACATCAAGCCCATGAGGATCGACTTGATTAAAGATCAACTCCCCATGATGTAAGCTGATAATGTGCTGGCAAATAGACAAACCTAGACCCGCTCCTTGAGAAGCATTTTCATCAACACGATAAAATCGATTTTTGGCTAAGGCTATCTCCTTAGCAGACATCCCACGACCTTGATCAAGCACACAAATCATTGTGTACTCATCATCCTGAGAAGCCTTAATGGTAATTAATGATTCCGCAGGACTGTATTTGCAGGCATTTTCAATAATATTTTTCAGGACTAACTCAAGGTAAAACGCATCGGCGTTAATGGTCATGTCCGCAGGAATATCAATATGCCATTCATAATCAGCAATCACGTGTAATAACTGATTTATCACGTTATCAATGATGTCTTGTAGCTTACAATCTGTTTGATTTAACGCTTCAATCGCATCAACCCGCGACAACAGTAACAACTGCTCTACCATATGATTAATACGGTTTACGCCCTCACCTATGGCTTCTATATACGCCAAGGTCGCAAGTTGAACATCAGGGGCTTGGCTTGACAATACATCACTTAAGCCGTCGCTATGTAACTTAATAATCGCTAACGGTGTTTTTAGCTCGTGTGCAGCGTCTGCGCTAAAACGACGCTCACGGATCATCGTCTCGCTAATACGCTGCAAATAACTGTTAAGTGCTTTTTGTGTCGACGCTAATTCTGTTGGTAACGTGAAATTGATTGGGGTTAGGTCTTGGGCAGGACGATTGTCTAAATGACGTTCTAATAATTTTACCGGTTTAAATAGGTAGTAAGTTAACGCCAACATAAAAAACATCATGATCGGCGTAATGATCAATGGCGAGCGCCAAGTATTGCTGATGATTAATGATACTAACTCCTGTCTGACATCATCACGCTGTGCGGTAACAATCCATACCTGCTGCGGCAATGAAAAAAAACTGTATACGTGCCATAAATCATTACCGATACGACGAGTATCATAACCTTGAGTAAAATTAGTTAGTAGTTGATCGCCAGAACTGTCAGAGTAAGCCAGTAACTGCCCGGTGCTAGACAGTAATTGAAATGACAACTTATGCTCATAAGATAAGGTAATAGGGTTAGCTTGTTCGGCAAATGTGTCGACTTTCGAATCATCAACATGGAACAGGATAGGCTTGAGAACAAGCTGAGCTAATTGCGCTTGCGTTAGATGATCAACATAAAACTTTTCTAGCATTTTCGAAGTTTGGATCATCTGTGCATCAAATAATTCTTCAACTTCATGCGTCGCATCACGGGTGCTCAAGATGCTCGAAAACGTCACGGTGAGGACAATCCCCACCAGCATGAGCAAACTTAATAATAATCGTAATGAAAACATAATGTCCTATGGTATTGAATAGCATCATAGCGCAATTTAGGTGTTACGTTGTTTACTGATCACTTGTCACGAAAAAGATTATACCGTTTCCGTTAAAATGTAGCCTATACCACGTACAGTTTTGATTAATTCGGTGGCAGTTTTTTTGCGTAGGTGATGAATATGCACCTCGATCGAATTACTGCCGACTTCATCCCAACCATAAGTTAATTGTTCAAGTTGATTACGGGTTAATACCCGTCCAGCAGATTGAGCAAACTCGAGCAATAATTGATACTCGCGCCGAGAGAGTGACACTAACACGCCGCGAAAATGTACTTCACAGCGGGCAAAATCAATATTAAGCGCGCCATAACTAAATTGATTATTGTCTAAGCCATGCTGGCGTCGAATAATAGCGCGTAATCTTGCAATAAGCTCTCTGACATCAAAAGGTTTACTTAAATAATCGTCTGCGCCAATATCTAAACACATCAAACGTGTATCAAAATCAGTGTTCGCGGTGAGTACAATAATCGGTAACGAGATACCGTTACGACGCCACAGTTTTAGTAAGTCAGCGCCATTGCCATCAGGCAAACCCAAATCGAGAATAATCGCGCTAAAATCTTCATTATTCAGGGCTACCTCCGCCTGCTTATAGGACGGCAGATGATCAACCTGGATACCTTCTTTGGCCAAACTCAGCATCACGCCTTGGGCGAGTAGTTTATTGTCTTCAACCAGTAACACGCGCATGATGACTTATCCCCTAAATACCTTAAAATCGACACCTTGCTGCTGTAAAAACGCTTCAGCATCTGGCCCTTTTAACATCGACATCGTGGCTAACATTCCCGCCATAACACAATTTGGCGCGAGTACAGTAACCGATAATGGCGCCTGTTCTATCGGATAACCATTTTGAGGATTAATAATATGCCCATAACGCTTACCGTTCACTTCTATATAACGTCGAGTATTGCCGCTGGTCGCGAGAGCACCCTGACGGATAGTTAATAGTGCTGCAGCGTTATCAAGCTTCTGCGGGTTTTCAATCCCCACCTGCCAGCCATCCGCTTTGGAGACAGGACAAGCAATATCACCACCAAAATTAACTAATACCGAGGTATCAGGCCAACGTTGAGCCAATATATTTGCGGTGCGATCAACGGCATATTCTTTACCGATACCGCCAAAATCGACACTCATGCCAGCCGGCATATGAACACTAGTGTTAGTCAATGTAATACGTTCAAAACCAACTTGATCTAAGGCTTTATCAATCTCAGTTTGTAGCGGTACACAATGGCTGCCATCAAAACGCCATAGGGCCATTAATGGGCAAGCGCTGATATCAAATGCTGCCTCGCTTAATTGAAAACATTGTTTCGCAAAGGTAAATAAATGAAGGGTTTCGGCATCAATGACTGTTGTGTCACCTTGAGCATGATTTAGCTGCCACACCACATTACCTTCAATAAAACGACTAAACTTATGTTCTATACGCTTAGCTTCATCATAAGCAATATTGAGCATTTGCCGAGCTACATGTTCGTCATTCACCGCCATTAACAATTCGCATGGGCTTGCCATAGCGTTAAATGAACCTAAAAAGCCCCAAGGACGAGTCTGTAAGCTCATCGCCTCTGGGGCTTTTAACACTGTAGTTAGCCGTTTATGCACGTAAAGTGACTCGTTTTATGGATATAACATCCATCTTAAAACGAATAACTCACTTGAGCTACAATTGCCTTCACTGCTGGGAATAAATCATAGTTCTGTAACTGCCCCGGTAATTGCGTACCATTATTTTCAGGATTTTGCTGATAATACTCAATACGATAACTTAACTCATGTCCACCGGATAAACGCTGACCAAATTTAAGCCCAATCGTATAAGCCGTCATATCACCAATACGATAATCTGCGCTGGCATACTCAGGTATGGCATCGCCACTCATTAAGAATGGTCGATAAAACTCAGCAGCCTGCTGTTGGTAATAACGTAAATGTAATTGTCCGTAGATGCTTGGGCTAAAGTAATAGCGGTAATGGGTTTCTAACGTATGTGATTGAATATCCCAATCGTCAGTACTGTAACGATATGAAAAATCGACTACACCAGAATCTAAAGCACCTTTGGTAAGTAAAAACACACTGTGTTTCAAGCGTGAATCAGGACGATTTTCATAACGGTAAGCTTGTGTTTGACCATTAGCATCAACTTCACTAAGAATTTTATACGGGTCAGTCATGTAACCAGACACACTGGATAAACCATAGTTAGCCTGCATTAACCAATTACGATTAATAATCTGAGTGACACCGAACATAATATCGCTCGTCTGCTTAGTATCATCACCCGCTAAACGAGTTTGATCAAATGCGGCTTGATAATCGGCATCACTGGCATAATTACCCCGAAACACCATTTGTGACATGGCTACTGGGCGACCGCCAACAGGATCAACCACATCATTACTGAACGCGCCAGACAACGACAACGTCGTGTTGTTTTTATTGAAGCTGCGCTCAAGGCCCGCATTAATCCCCATAGAGAGGTAATCGAACTCTTTAGAGCCGTACACACCGACATTACCAGTCCAATCTTGGTTAAGCACTTCTTGCCAATTAGCGCTTAGCTGTACCCGGGTATCGTGAAAGGTATCGTCAAGCGGCGTCTCACCTGAGCTAACGGTATATTGGCCGTCGCCTGAAGGACGAGTAAAGGTTTGGCTTTCGTCTTGGGCAACCGCACCAGAAGCCGATGCGCCAGTTAAGCTGTCGACTACAATTTTCATGTCTAGGAGTGAAGTTTCGCCAAAGGCTTTTTGCACGTTACCAATGGCTTCTGCAGCTTGCACGCGGTCTTGCTCACCATAATACATAATGGCAGCATCGACTTTCCAATCATCATTTGCAGGAGTAGCTTCAGCAGCACTCACCTGTTGATTCAGTAGACTGCAGCTTGCTAACGCCAATGCACTGGCAATATTTTGCTTAGATGTTAGTTGCATCCACAACCTCCACCCGCTAATGAACGCCCACCGCTGGTGCCTTCTTTACTGAAATAAATATGGTCATCTAAGGCAAGATCGAGTTTTTCGCTGTTTAAGGCCATGTCAGCTCTGGCTAATTGATCTTTTTCCCAAGGTTGTACACCTAGGCTTGAACATCCAGCCAAACTACTGACAATGGCTAACGCCACTGCCGCCTTGGCTAAGGGTTGATAAAACGCTTTCGTCATGAGTTTACTCCTGTAACAACATTTGGATTTCTTGCTCGTAGGCGGGGGTATTTTCGGTAAAAAATCCCATGTGAGTTTGTACCAGTTCACCTTTACGGTTAAACATAAAACTACTTGGCATTCCTTGTAACTCAAAGGCTCGAGCTATATCGCCCTCAGGGTCAAAGCGAAGATTAAATTTTCCCGGTAGCTTACTCAGAAACTCATGCGCTAATGCTGTGTCAACATCAAGGTTAATCGCTACAACCTCGAGACCTTGCTGTTGATATTTAGCTTGCATGGCATTCATCCAAGGGAATGATTTGCGGCATGGGCCACACCATGAAGCCCAAAAGTCGACATAAACGACCTTACCGGCAAATTGTTGCAAACTGACAGACTGCCCTTGCAGATCCATCACTTTATTATCTAATGACGGAGCAGCATAAGCTGTAACACTGACTCCAAGGCTTAACGCCAAACTTAACGCGGCAATGTTAAACTTACTTAAGCGTGAAAATAACTTTTTTGACATCATATTTTTGCCTACTGACTGAATATAGGACAAAGTAAGTTACCAAGCTTAAGGTTTACTTAAGTAAACAGATCGAACAATTTAAAAAACTGGCCAAGGCAAATGCTGCCTCGACCACACAATTGTTAAAGTTAACCACCAATCATCTTCGACACTAAACCTTTCTCATGACCCGATTCAGCCACTAAAATACCCGCTAAATGTAAACTGATAAAAGGAATGAAATACCAAAGTGCCAGTACATGTATTGTTTCAGCCTGTCCTTCTATTGATTCTGGGCCAAATTTAAGCAACAAACCGGTTATAACTGACAAGGCGACACCCGCATAAAATAGCCAATAGACCCACGCTTGAAACTTTTGTTTAGTGGTTGCTTGGCGTGAAAAAGGTGATGTGTAATGCAGACCAAATTTAGCCATATAAATAAAACGCGCTAACACAAATACACTGACCGCATAGCCGAAATAAATATGCCACTGAAACATAACACCACGAATACTTCTTGCAATGCTCACCGCTTGCTTATCAGTAATGATGACGTCAATTTTGGCTAAACCTTGATGAATAATCGCTGCCATATGGTTTTTCTCCATCCAGCCAAGTCGCAATAAAACTGTTAATAGCATGACCATCATAGTCAACGCGAGCCCCCAGTGAATGAGACGATGAAGCAGTGGGAAATTAGTCTGTGTTTGCATATAAACCTCGATAGGATTGCGATAATGCGGCTATTATTACGCCGAAATCTTAACAATTACTTATGAATAACAATAATCGAAAAATATTCTAAAACATGACATTATGACAGCATAAAACATTGAAAGAGGTCACACGTGACAACTATTTTGATTAAATATCGCCAAATAGTGTTATTTCTAGCCGGTCTAGGGACTTCATTAGGTGGACTGTATACTTTGTTTCCCCAATGGGCGCTGGAAAACCTAAACCAACTGCCCTTCTTTGCCAGTGATACAATTTTCATTCAGCATTGGGGATTAATGGTTTTGATGGTGGGATGCAGTTTTTTTATTGCAATGTTTCGCTCAGATTGGGTCAAACCAGTATTTTGCATTGCGCTAATTGAAAAGCTGTTTTTTATTAGCTTAGTATTGAGCAATGCCAATCAACCTTTTGTCGATGGATTTTGGTCATCAATGGTAATGGACACTATTATATGTACCTACATCGCCGCTTACTTATGGTGGTGTCGAACCGCCAGTGATTTATCGTCTTAAGATAGGCAAACTCAGTTTAGTCGAGCCTATCTGCCGCTGCCGCGACATCGCATTTTTTACAAATAAGGATCATGCCTAATTGTTGTTGTCGACCTTCTACCGTCGTCACCCAGGGGCGAACAGTCCAAGGTGGGTTATGGCGTACATGTTGAAAATGGCCACAGCCTAATTCTGCCACCCAATGCTGTTCTTCATCCAGATGATAACCGATAATTTTTTGCTGCATCCTCGTTCACCTAATCTTTAATAGCAATGCCAATAGCAATTCCAATAGCACGGTTAACACCGACAAAAAAGCCTGAACAAGTCAGGCTTTTTAAGCGATAAATAACTTAAGTCAATACGAGGTTACTTAGTACGATCGCGAATGTGGCTCATTGCACGCTTACGACGACGCTCTTGACCCACGGTTAACTTTTCAGTTCTACCTTCAAACGGGTTAGCACCTTCATGGAAACGTAACTGAATTGGCGTACCAACTACTTTCAATGAACGACGGAAGTAGTTCATCATATAGCGCTTATACGAATCAGGTAACTTCTTAACTTGGTTACCATGAATAACCACGATTGGTGGGTTATAACCGCCTGCGTGAGCATATTTCAGTTTCACACGACGACCATTAACCAATGGTGGTTGGTGATCATCTTGCGACATCTGCATAACGCGAGTCAGCATTGAAGTACTCACACGACGTGTAGCACTGTCGTAGGCTTCTTCAATTGACTCATACAAATGGCCAACGCCAGTACCATGTAATGCTGAAATAAAGTGAATACGGGCGAAATCGATAAAGCCTAAACGGCGATCAAGTTCGCTTTTAACACGGTCTTTGACTTTTTGATCAATACCGTCCCACTTATTTATCGCAATAACCAATGCACGACCAGCGTTTAAGGTAAAACCTAATAAACCAAGATCTTGCTCTGCAATACCTTCGCGCGCATCGATAACCAATAATACTACGTTAGCATCTTCAACTGCTTTTAAGGTTTTAATCACCGAGAATTTCTCGATAACTTCATTCACTTTACTGCGACGACGAACGCCAGCAGTATCAATTAATACGTACTCTCTACCTTCACGTGACATTGGAATATAAATACTGTCACGAGTAGTACCGGGTTCGTCATAAACCACCACACGTTCTTCGCCGAGGATACGGTTAATCAGTGTTGATTTACCCACGTTAGGCTTACCAATAATGGCGAGCTTAATCGGTAAGTTTTGCAGGCGTTCTTGTTCTGCTTCAGCTTCTTCTTCAGTATATTCACGTTCAACTTGCTCGCCTTCTTCGTCGAGTTCGCGAACGATACCCATAGCTTCAGCATAAGGCGTTAGTGCGTAGTCAATCATGTTGGTCACACCACGGCCTTGCGCGGCAGCCATTTGGTATACTTCACCTAGACCTAAAGACCAAAACTCACCACAAGCTGAATCGGCATCAATACCGTCGACTTTGTTAGCAACCACAAAAGTGACTTTATCACGGCTACGTAAATGCTGAGCAATCGCTAAATCAGCAGCTGTCATACCCGCACGAGCGTCAGTCATAAATAATACGACATCCGCTTCTTCAATCGCGGCCAATGACTGTTCAGCCATTTTAGTTTCGATCCCTTCTTCGCTGCCATCAATACCGCCAGTATCAACAACGATAAACTCGTAGCCAGCTAAAAATGCGCGGCCGTATTTACGGTCACGTGTTAAACCTGGGAAATCAGCGACTAACGCATCACGAGTACGAGTAAGACGGTTAAATAATGTCGATTTGCCGACATTCGGTCGCCCTACAAGGGCCACTACAGGGATCATGATTTTGCCTCTAAAAAACTTTTCAATAAAAAGCCCCCGGAACGCTTCCAGGGGCTCTAGTAAGGATATTATACCTTAATTAACGCAAAAATAGTGCTACGACTTATTCCGCATCAGTTTTGGTATCTTCCTCAGCATTCATTTGCTCTTGCTTGTTCAAGGAAACAATAGCAACTTTACCACTTCGGCCTTGAACATAAATGTTGTCACCCACCACTAAAGGTTGGGCATATAATCCATCACTATCAACTTCAATGCGACCAACAATGTCACCGCTATTACGGTCAATAAAGTGCAAGTAACCTTCAAAGTCACCAACAACAATGTAATTGTCTATCACGGCTGGAGCGGTTAATTCACGGTTTTTAAGAACCGAATTACTCCATAATTCAAGACCATTGCGGCGATCAACCGAATAAATACGGCTATGATCATCAACTAAGTACAGGCCAATACCTGCAGCAGCTAAATCATTAAAGCTTGAATATTTACGTGACCAAACAATCCGTCCGCTGCGAAGCTCCATAGACACGAGATTACCGTTGTAACTCGCAACATAAATATTTTCGCCCAAAATTAATGGCGTCATATCAATATCGGCCATCCGGGTAAACTCATTGGAACCCGTTGGGGTAAATACCGCTTGTTCCCATGCTTGTTGGCCATTACTTTTGACCACAACAGCGACTTTGCCATCTGCTGTGCCTAAAAAGAAACCGCCCGCTTCATAAGCGGCTGAACCTGTACCTCGTAAGGTAAGGTTTGGCAGCTGCATTTCATAGGTCCATAACTTTTCACCGTTATCGATATTAAATGCTTCAAATGCACCTTTACTGGTATTTACTGCAACAACATCTTCTGCCACTGTCGGTGCCGATAATAACTCACCATTAGCTTGAGCAGACCACACTACGTCACCCGTAGCCTCATCTAGCGCAACTAATAAGCCAGTTTCACCACCAACAAAGACTTTGTTACGTGCCGCAGTAACGCCGGCAGCTAAACGAATTCCTTTGGTTTTAATTTCAAGCTTATCTTCAAAGACATCATTAAAGTCTTGTTTCCATAGCTCCTTGCCGCTGGTTTCATCAAACGCAACCACAACACCGCTGCGATCGGCGACAAATAATTTGCCATAACGAACCGCTGGACGAAGTTGCGAGTAATAATCACCTACGCCATCGCCAACACTGGTATCCCAAGTCACTTCAGGAAATACAGTTGCTTGTATATCAACTAATTCACTCACTGGCTCTTCTTCAACATCACTTGAAGAACAAGCAGACATAAGAGCAACACTTAACCCGACGGCAAGTAGATTTTTACACCAAGACTTCATTGGCTAAATTCCTTATGCCTTATTTAGATTGTCTAACTTCATGGTTAGCGCAGGACTGGCTATCGCGCCACCATTATCCACGGCTGCTTGATAAGCTAATTTGGCTTTATCCAAATCACCTTGACGCACTAAAAAGTCGCCTTTTAATTCTTCACGTTGCGAAGCAAATGCTTTATCAGTCACTTGTTCTAGTGTGGCTAAGGCCATACCAAGATTATTTTGCTCAGCTTGAATACGCGCTAAACGTATCATGGCCACCATGCCTAAACCTGAACCTGGCTCTGCGGCAATTACTTTGGTAAATGAGGCTTCAGCTTTTGCTAAATCACCCGCTTCAACCGCTGATTTAGCGACCATCAACTCGAGTAATGCCTGATAACCTTGCTGATCATGTTCTGATGTAAAGCTTTCTGCCTGAACCAATAACGCTGCAGGGTTAGCTGACTGTGTCACGATAGACTGAAACGATTCGGAAGCTTTTTCGGCTGCCGCCACCTTCATATCAGAATAAGTATTCCAACCATATAGACCACCAAGGCCTACCACGGCACCCACGACAATCGAGGTACCATAATCTTTCCAGAACTGCTTGATAGCATCTACTTGTTGTTCTTCTGTGCTATAAATTTCCACTTGCACTTCCCCTTTGAAATCAATTCTTAAATCAGTTCTGCAATTTTAGTTACGAGTTCACTACGCGTAACCAATTGTTGTTCGTCTTTTGTTCTTAACGGCTTGATAGCCACTTGATTATTCGCGACTTCATTTTCGCCAATGATCAACGCAAATTGAGCACCGCTTTTATCGGCACGCTTCATTTGCTTTTTAAAGTTACCACCACCGCAATGACTCATGACTTTAAGCGTTGGTAACTGTTGACGCAACTCTTGAGCCACTTTAATGGCTTCAACCACACAATTCTCACCCATAGCAGTAACATAGATGTCTACTTCAGGGGCAATATCACTGGTTAACTCAAGCGTTTCAAGTAATAGTACAATGCGCTCAAGGCCCATTGCAAAACCAACGGCTGGAGTATCTTTCCCCCCCAGTTGGCCGACTAAACCATCATAGCGACCACCCGCCAACACTGTACCTTGAGAGCCCAAACTGGTGGTAACCCATTCGAATACGGTGCGGTTATAATAATCTAAACCACGTACTAAACGTGGATTGATGGTGTATTGGATGCCAACAGCGTCTAAGAGTTCACATAAAGTTGAAAAATGTGTCTTAGTTTCTTCACCCAAGTAATCCATTAATGCTGGTGCGTCAGCTAAAATAGCCTGCACTTGCTGATCTTTAGTGTCCAGTACACGCAATGGATTTGAATACATCCGACGTTTACTATCTTCATCGAGAATGTCTTTATGCTGCTCTAAAAAAGCAATCAACGCATCGCGATAGGCCGCACGTTCAGCGGGATCGCCTAAGGTGTTTAGCTCAAGTGCAACGTGCTCTTTAATCCCTAGCAAGTCCCATAAACGGGCTGATAACATCAATACTTCAGCATCAATATCGGCGCTACCAATGCCATACACTTCAACACCGAACTGGTGGAACTGACGATAACGACCTTTTTGCGGACGCTCATGACGGAACATAGGTCCCATATACCATAAACGTTGTTCTTGGTTGTAAAGCAGACCATGTTCGTTACCCGCACGAACAGTTGAAGCGGTACCTTCAGGACGTAAGGTTAAGCTGTCACTATTACGATCTTCAAAGGTATACATTTCTTTTTCAACAATATCGGTCACTTCACCAATAGAGCGCTTGAAAAGGTCGGTACTTTCTACGATAGGAGTGCGAATTTCGCTATAACCGAATGCACTAACAGATGAACGCAATACTGCTTCGAGTTTTTGCCATATAGGACTTTGGGTAGGCAGAATATCATTCATTCCGCGAATAGCTTGGATTTGCTTTGCCACTGTTAACTTGTCCACTTATTGAATTAGCTTGCGCTAATAAAATGTAAATACACCCTCTGCATCGGCAACTTTAGGTTGTCATGCACAGGATTAAGATTATTCGGTTTTATCGGTTATCGCGATACGGTTGGCCATCATGCTTGCTTTTGCACGGATCTTAGCTTCTAAACCATCGACGATATTGTTATTATCAAAGCGTTCTTTTTGACGCACTCCGCCATCATAATAACCGCTTTTAGCATGGCCACCCGTTAAACCAATATCAGACACTAATGCCTCGCCTGGACCATTAACCACACAACCTATAATGGACACATCCATTGCGGTGGTAATGTCTTCAAGACGACGTTCAAGTTCATTAACTGTGCTAATCACATCAAATTCTTGGCGCGAACAAGAAGGACAAGCAATAAAATTAATTCCACGGCTACGAATGCGCAAAGACTTTAAAATATCAAAGCCCACTTTGATTTCTTCAACGGGATCGGCTGCTAAGGAAATACGTAAAGTATCACCAATACCCTCAGCTAATAACATGCCTAAACCCACAGCTGATTTAACTGAACCGGCACGCATACCGCCTGCTTCAGTAATCCCCAAATGCAAAGGTTGACGTATTTGTTTAGCGAGTAAACGATAAGATGCGACAGCAAGAAATACATCTGAGGCTTTTACACTGACTTTAAATTGATCAAAGTTCAAACGGTCCAAAATATCCACATGACGCATTGCCGATTCAAACAGGGCTTCTGGTGTTGGCTCACGGTACTTGTCCATTAGATCTTTTTCAAGCGAACCACCATTCACACCAATGCGGATTGGAATATTTTTATCGCGTGCACATTCAACAACGCTGCGAATACGCTCTTCATTACCAATATTACCAGGATTTATACGCAGGCAATCTGCACCGTATTCAGCCACTTTAAGTGCAATACGATAATCAAAATGAATATCGGCAATCAAAGGCACATTCACTGACTGTTTAATGATTTTAAACGCTTCAGCTGCATCCATCGTTGGCACAGAAACACGCACTAAATCAGCACCCACCTTTTCCAACGCACGAATTTGTGCAACTGTGGCTTCAACATCATTAGTATTGGTATTGGTCATCGACTGGACAGCAATCGGTGCACCATCGCCAATAGGCACATTGCCCACATATATACGTGTCGATGGTCTGCGAATAATTGGGGATTCGTTATACATGTAAATGTACTCTACTGCAGTTGCTAAAGCATTATGACGCTTTAGGCAGGGTTAATCTTGCTACTCGACCATTGGCAAATTCAGCTAAACTGATTTTATTGCCATCGAGGCTGATACTGGCGACTTGAGGTGCACCTAGGATCACTTTAAACGGTTTTGTACCTTGAACTTCAATTCGCTGAGCTGAATTTTTCACGCCATCAACCATGACTTTACCTGTGGCATCAGTCACATTAACCCAACAATCACCTGAAAGTTCAATGGTTAATACACTTGCACCACTCACTAAACTTGAGCTTGTTGATGCAGCTTGTGCGTTATCACTTTCAACACTGCTAGGTGAAGTACTGGCAGCATCTTGCGCCGTTTGAATAAGCTTATCTTCAGCATCTATTGCAGCTTGGCTAGGAGCCTCTGCCGCACTCGCACTGGCTTCGTTACTTGGTTCATTACCACTATACTGTTCAGTTTCGCTTCTAATGAATTGTTGCGGTTGGGCCATGTTACTTCCAGCAGCAATTTCTTCAACGGTTGGCTGAGATAAATCAACACTGGTTATTAACGATGACTTTTGAACCCACCACAATACTAACATGGCGATCAATACGGCAATGATAAGGTAAGTCACAAAATTTAGACGGCTATTACGAGCTTGATGCGTCGTCTTACGTGAAAAACTTTGCATTTCAGGGGCAACAATTTCAGGTAATTGCTGGCTTAAACATAGCTGAATTTTGTTCATATCAGCACTTACTGCACGAGCATAATTTTTAATATAGCCGCGCACATAAGTGGTAGAGGCAATATTATCAAAGATGTCATTTTCAAGATCATTAATGATCTTGGGGCGTAAATGCAGTTGAGTTGCGACGGTCTCAATTGAGATCCCTTTTGCTTCGCGGGCCGCTTTTAAAATGGCCCCAGCAGTAACAACATTTGTTAACAATGACGCGTTCTCTTCGTCTTGTTCTACTTGTTCGAATTCTTTAGTCATTAATTCAAGTTAGCTCTATAATTTTTGGCTTGTGGAGATGCAGGAAACTTCGCAATTAATAAAATGCCAAATCGTTTTACGGCCTCTACATCGTTCGCCGCCCGCTCAATCTTGATCCCTAAGGCTAAACTTTCTGCTGATTCACTAGCAACTCGATGGTATCTTGCGAGTTGTTCGCGCGCATCGCCGTAGTCAGCATCTTCCATGGCTAACTCGGTTAATTCTAATAATGTGACTTTACGTCTTGGATCATACTTTAACGCCATATTAAAATACTGTCGCGCTTTTTCTTTATTACCGGCTTTGCGACTGCATACACCTAAGTTTTCATAACTTGATGCGGTACGGGTATATTGAGGTGTCTCTATGGCTGCAAGAAACATTTTCTCAGACTCGGCAAACTTATTTTGTTGGCACAAAAACACCCCAAAATTGTTACGCGCATCACCCGTCACATCACTCAAACTAATCGCTTTTTTGTATGACTCTTCCGTTCGCTCAATATCGCCAACGGTTTGATAATAATAAGCCATTGCCATATGAACTTCACTGATGTTCGGCGCATATTCAACAGCTTTATTTAAATTATACTTTGCTTGCTCGCTATTACCACGCTGTAGATAAGTCAGTCCTAGTTGCATACGTTCTCTAGCAGCTCCCTGCTTATCAAACTGACGTTCAGCTACAGGGGTATCAGTACCACTGTAAGTACGCTCAGTAACACAAGCAGTGGCAGACAAAGCCACTAAAGTCATTAAACAAACCTTTTGCATTCCATGCTTCATTTATAAGCCTATTATCTATGCAAACAACGAGTTATTCCATTGTGACTGAAATCTGACTCTGTTGCATTTGTTTTTTTGCTAAACGCTTTGTTCTATCACGAATATCACCGGCTAATTGACCACAAGCAGCATCAATATCGTCACCACGCGTTTTACGCACAATCACGGTTAGACCATGTTCCATTAACACTTTAGAAAAACGGTCAATGCGTGAGTTCGATGAACGGCCATACGGAGAACCAGGATACGGGTTAAACGGAATTAAGTTAATCTTACATGGCGTATCTTTCATTAAGATAGCGAGTTCATGTGCTTGATCTGTGCTGTCATTTATATGATCAAGCATCACATACTCAACCGTGACACGGCCACGGTTTGCATTAGACTTTTCTAAATAGCGACGAATACCCGCTAAAAACTCTTGCAATGGGTATTTTTTATTCACCGGAACGAGCACGTCACGTAACTTATCGTTAGGCGCATGGATACTGACGGCTAATGCCACATCGATGACATCACCTAATTTATCAAGTGCTGGTACCACACCCGAGGTTGATAATGTCACTCGACGCTTAGATAAACTAAAGCCAAAATCATCTAACATAATGTCCATAGCAGGGATAACGTTAGCAAGGTTAAGCAAAGGCTCGCCCATCCCCATCATCACTACGTTTGAAATTGGTCGATCGCCAGTGTCTTTATGGAAACCTAAAAATTGCGACACTCGCCAAACTTGACCGATGATTTCAGCGACGGTTAAATTACGGTTAAAACCTTGCTGACCAGTAGAGCAAAAAGTACATTCTAAAGCGCAACCAACTTGTGACGACACACATAAGGTCGCTCGGTCTTCTTCTGGAATATAGACGGTTTCGACTTCTTGGCCCTGACCAACATTAATAGCAAATTTAATGGTTCCATCAGCAGACTTTTGGAAATTAGAAATTTCAGGTGCGACAATTTCGCATCGCGCTGCTAATTTACCACGCAATACTTTATTTATATTGTTCATTTCTTCGAAGTCAGTAACGCCAAAGTGATAAATCCACTTCATTAACTGATCGGCACGAAACGGTTTTTCACCCATCTCGCTGAACAATGCTCGCAGTCCTTTACGATCAAGATCTAATAAATTGATTTTCTTTTCACTCATCTGCCTAACCTCAAACACCAAAACCTTTAACAGGGCGGCAAATTATACAGATGCTGGCCAAGATTAGCTAGTAATCAAATAGCCTTGTTATCGCATCAAAAATCAAACATTCACCTGGTTTGGCGCCCAACATGAGTAAAATAATGTTAGAATCGATTTCCAATTAAAGAGGGAAATTATGAAGCAACGCTACACATTAACTTTAGCCCACATTAATGATACCCACTCTAACTTTGAGCCCAGCCCCGTTCAGTTTAGCCTCGAGAATCAACAAAAATCATATACCCTCGAAGCACATTCTGGCGGATATGCACGTTTAGGTTATCAAATTGAACACGCCAGGCAACAAGCAGCAATCAAACAGTCGCCTTTTATTTTTTTGCATGGTGGTGATAGTTTTCAAGGGACATTATATTTTAGAGAGTTTAAAGGTGCAGCCAACGCGCATTTACTAAACTTACTCAAACCTGATGCTATGGTAATAGGTAATCACGAAGTCGATGCAGGCAATAGCCCAGTTCAAGCTTTTCTAAACCGTATCGATTTTCCGGTACTAGCTGGCAATATGGACCTCAGCCAAGAAGACCGACATAAATCGGGCCGACTTTATGGCCATCCAATGCTGTACGATTTTGATGACTCAACTGAAACAGCCAAAGTATTAATTAAGCCATTTCATGACACTAAGTTAGCCATTATTGGTATTACATTAGATCAAATGCGCTTAATTGCACGGCCCGATCCTGACACCCACTTTGCCAACGCCATCGACACGACTTTGCGGACAATACAACGCTTACACCAGCAGGGTATCTATCACATTATAGTATTGAGCCATTTAGGCTTAGATCAAGATCGAGAACTTGCTGCAAAAGTTGATGGGATCAGCTTAATTGTTGGCGGTCATTCTCATACACTGCAAGGCCAACTGAGTGATATTGGTTGGAGTAATATTCCTTATGCAGAAACGATTAATTCAACGCCTATTTTACATGCAGGTAAATATGCAGAAACAATTGGCTTGGCTGAAATATGTTTTGATCAACATGGCAAAATAGTTGAATTACAGGGCAATAACTATTTTATGGTCGATGAAAACATCACAGTAACCACCAAAGACGGTGATGCCACAGACAGTAATACTGCCGCAACCTTAGTCAAACAACTTTTTGCTCATCCGAGCATTAAAGACGCACAACATGATGAACATATTCACTCAGTAATCCATACTCAATACAGACCATCATTAGATGCGATAGAAAATCAAATCCTTGGCCATATTCCTCGGGACTTTGTCCATACTCGCTTACCAAGTAAACACTTACCTCATGGCAGTGAAATCGCCCCCTGGGTCAGTCGAAGCATGTATAAAGCGGCTAAAAATATTGAACCAACAATAGATTTTGCCTTGCACAATGCTGGTGGGGTAAGACAGTCACTGAACAAAGGCCAATTATCTTTAGCCGATGTTGTGGGGCGCATTTTGCCCTTTGAACTCCCTCTTACCTTATATAAAATTCAAGGTAAATACGTTATCGAAGCATTAGAGTCCGCGATAAACTCCGCGACCAATAACGGCATAATGGGTACAGGCGCAGGCAGTTTCCCCTACCCTTATGGCCTGCGCTACTTTTATGACGGTAAGCAAGCTAAAGGCTTAAGGATAACTCAGATTGATATCTACAAAGACGATCAATGGCAAACACTAGAACCTAATAAGCTGTATTTGGGAGTATCAAGTTCTTATACTGCTGCAGGTAAAGAAGGATACGAGGCATTATTACATGCTCATTGGCAGCAACCCATTAGTAATCAAACACTGCCTGAAGCTTTTATCGATTTTGTAAGCCAGCATGGACACCTTATTACTGGGCAACTATTTGCTAATGTTCACTACATTAGCCATCACGATTAAACCATCTAGTGGTAATACCTAGCCACTGGCACACTCAAACGCTGCCAGCGGCTTTTACGACTTTACAAGCCAGCATGGACAGCTTATTACTGTGCAACTATTTGCTAATGTTCACTTCATTAGCCATCACGATTAAATCAACTAGTGATAATACCTAGCCACTGGCACACTCAAACGCTGCCAGCGGCTTTTACGACTTTGTCAGCCGGTATCGACAACTTAAGAGTGGGCAACTATTTGCTAATGTTCACTTCATTAGCCTGCACGATTAAACCATCTAGTGGTAATACCTAACCGCTGGCAGATAACAATTATTCGTGCTAGATCACAGACCATAATCAGCTGAGATGGTTAAATAGCATAAAATTGAGCCAATCTCGTTATCCAGTGTCATCTGTAGATAAAATAGGAATACATACATGAAAGCTAAATTAATCGCATTTGCTGCCGCAGCCACTTTGGCTTTAGGTGTTTCCTCTGTGTGGGCACAAGGTGCTTTGCATCAAGCAGAAGTCATCGACACTATGAATGGTGGCGGTTACACCTATGTTCAGCTAAAAGAAGCCGACAAAACATACTGGGCAGCAGGCCCACAAACTGAAGTGAATAAAGGCGATAAAGTTGAAGTGTCTGAGCAAATGTGGATGACCGATTTTAAAAGTTCAAGCCTAAACAGAACATTTGATAAAATCATGTTTGTTGGCAACATTAATAAAAAATAGTACGTTTTATCGCAAAAATCTTACATAATTGACCAATCTTACCGATTGGTCTTTTTTATGAAAAACTCAATAAATCAACCAAGTCAAATCGTTGATTTTTCAGCGTCCTACGCTACTCAAGTAAGCCAGTTATACCATACTGCTGTGCAAGGTATTGAACATCCGAGATACCCGAAACTAAAACTTGATGCATGGTCATTAGCCCCCCGTTCAGCTAAGTTCTGGCAATTACAATACAAACGAAATAAAGCTTGGATTGCATTAAACAAGCAACAGGTCATCGGTTTTATTAGCCTAGAAACTCATTTTAACCACCAAGGTTATATTGACTGTTTATACGTGCACCCCAACTTCCAAAATCAAGGTATAGCAAGCTCGCTATACCAACACCTTGAACATTGGGCACAGCAGCAACAATATCCATTTGTCAGTGTGGATGCGTCATATTTATCTAGAGCTTTGTTTGAGGCCATGGGTTTTGCCTTACAACAAGTCAGCTACCAACAAAAACGAGGCCAAACGTTTACCGGTTTCTATATGAAAAAAGCGCTCTGAGCGCCACGAGATGCCTCAAAAGGGCGGTAACTAGCGGTAACGGTACAAGCGTTAAAAGCCAAGATGCTAGGATGATAACGAGCGAACGCTTTGGCCGCTTTATTTAACAGCGTAGCGATCTAGCAGGACGCAGTCCGCCCTAACCTCTAGGCTGTTACGTTCATTATCGCTTGCCATCGCTTATTACCAAGGTCACCGCTTTAAAAGCGGTTGCAGCATTTCTTCTAGTCCATTGAGCTTCACTTCATACATTAATGCAAGCTGCTCACCAAGCTTACCTTCTGGAAAGCCTTTTGAATGAAACCACACTAAATAAGGTTCAGGCAACTGCAGTAACTTACGGCCAGCATATTTACCAAATGGCATGGTTTGATTAATCGCTTCTAATAATTGTTGTTCATTCATGACTTCGGTCCCACAGCTTTGATGGCTAAAACCCAAGTGTAACACGCTGCAAACCGTAAAAAAGTCCCTCATAGCGCCAACTATTACTTATATCAATTTCGAATAACAAAAGTAAAAATAAGATGTAAAAAGTGTATCAACAAGATATGAAAGCATAATATGCCAAATTAGCTGGCCAGTAATGGGGTACATGTTCCTCAGTAAAGTGCTTTAAGTGATTATAAAGTTTAACTTTTAAATAACATTCCTCCGTGCGACACCATGTTGTCAATTTTTTGCCGTACAAGCTAATTTAGTCAATTAAACATCTAGGCGACATTTATAAAAAACTGTCAAAAATCAGCTAATTGACCAAACCTAATTCAGTATTTAAAGTGAGTTTATAATTATTTTTAGGTAAATAACAAACTTGGTTGGGAGGGCTGTATAGATGATCATATTAGTAGGTGGTGAGAAAGGCGGCAGCGGTAAAAGCTGTTTAGCGCAAAATATTGCGGTGTTCCTGACCCAAGAGGCAGATGCCTGCGTGATTATGGTCGACTGCGATCCACAAAGAACAACATCAGACTGGATCCAAGCTCGTAACAACAACCCCAAATTATCGGCGATAAACTGCGTACAGCTTTATGGCAAAATCCGTAATGACCTCCTCAGCTTAGAGCAACATTATGACTATGTAATTGTCGATTGTGGTGGTCAAGATAACCTTGCCTTACGAGCATCTATGTCAGTTGCATCACATGTATTAATGCCGTTAAGACCAAAACGTCGCGACTTGAAAACGGTCAGCCACATGGACGATATCGTGTCCACTTGTTTGATGATAAATCCCAAAATGAAAGCATCATTTGTAATCACACAATGCCCAAGCTTACCTAACCAAGCAAGTAGAATCAGCGAAGCAAAAGATGTTTGTCGTACTTACGATATTAACGTACTAGATGCAGTTAACTACAGTCGCAACATTTATGACGACAGTGAAGAATCGGGCTTATCAGTATTTGAATTAGAACCCAAAGGTAAAGCAGCAGAAGAGATGCGCAGTATTGCTTGCGAATTACTTGAGATTACCGATGCAAAGCAACTCCTTAAACAGCGCAATACTGCATCGAATGTGACCACATTGGGAGGAAATTATGGGACTAGCCGATCTCAAGAAAAACGCTTCGTCATGTAAGCAAACCAATAACATAGCAGTATCAATTGATGACTTTATTGCAGCTGCAGATCTGTACGCAGCCGGTAAAGGCGGAGCTCGACATGCGGTAACCTCTGAGGTTGTTGGCACAGAGAGTCAAACGAATATAATCGATTTTCTACAGCGTAAATACCCGCAGAAATTGGGGGCAATAAAATCAAATAGCAACAACAAAAAGCAACCTTATAAGCGCTGCACTTATACTTTAAGCGAGACAGCTATCACTCAGTTAGCCTTGCTGAGCCAGCAAGGCGGCATAGCAAAGTCAAAACTGATTAGACAATTGATTTCACAATATTTCAGCTTATCGCCACTACAACAAAAAAGCTTAGAAGCTAATTTTAAAGATTAATCGTTAATTTACTTTGTGATTGGTCAGGATGTTCGCTTTTCTCCCCCCACCCTTTCACTGGCTAATAAATATGAAGGTCATATTTATTAGCCAGTGCTTTTTTCTAAAAAACGCAACCTCTCATACCGCTGCACAAGTTAACATTTGCCCAGCACCTAGAGTTAATTTTTGCTAAAGCTTGAATTTGTTTACAAACAGCCCCATTAATCTCACATAGGGCAAAATTTTATAACAAACACAGCTAAAGCTATCGAATAACATCACGGAGTAGTGCGAAAACTTATCAGCACAGATATAAGCTTGAAATAAAAACCAAAAAAACCTTTTTGACTATTAGGATCCTTCTATGATCGCGATTGTAACATTGCTCATTATATCAATGACCGCTATTGGATGGATTACCAGTAGTCAATGGCGCCGCAATCGTCAACGTAGCATAGTGGCTAGCAAACCATTTCCAACACTATGGCGTAATATATTAAAAAAGCGCTTTCCTTACTTTAAAGCCATGCCAACAGACTTGCAGCTACAGCTTAAAAAGCATATCCAAGTGTTTATTAGTGAGAAACAATTCGTCGGTTGTGACGGATTCGACATAAATGACGAAGTAAAAGTCACCATAGCAGCCCAGGCCTGTTTATTATTGCTCAACCGAAAAACTGATTACTATCCTAAACTGAAACAAATTTTGGTCTACCCAAGTGCATTTATTGTTCATCAAAACCGCACTGATATAGCAGGCGTGTATTCTACTCAGCGTAATGTGTTGCTGGGTGAATCTTGGGAATATGGCAAGGTAGTGTTGTCATGGAACAGCACTGTAGAAGGCGCTGCAGATCCGTTTGATGGCAGCAATGTGGTTATTCATGAATTTGCTCACCAACTTGACCAAGAAGATGGCAGCGCCAATGGTGCGCCTCCTTTACGAGATATCACCTCATATCGTTCTTGGTCTGCTACTCTAGGGCAGGAATTTAAACAACTTCAACATTGCGCTCAACAGCATATCCCGTCATTATTCAATTATTACGGCGCAACCAATCCCGCAGAGTTTTTTGCTGTAATAAGTGAAACATTTTTTGAACGACCTATTGAGTTTTACCAACAACATAATCAATTATATAAAGAATTGAGCCAGTTTTATCAGCTAGATCCAATAAATTGGCATTAGATAAGTCATCAACATAATAATAATTCATAACGTAAAAGGAATACTATGCAATCAATCATTAACAGACTTGGATTTATTGCGGTGTTAATGACCACAGTAGCAGCCTTCGACTTGCATGCAACAGAAGCCGATGACACCTCACTTGGTCAAAGCCAAACCGCACAAAAAAACAAGCAAGTGAGCCAACAAGTAAGCTCCGAAAGCGAAGCCGTGATTAAGAATATTAGCCAGGCAAATGAATTAATTGACAGCCAAGGTTTATCTGCAAAAGACAGCCAAGCCGTCAGCGCTTTATTAAACCAGTTACATGAAAGCGCAGCAGCAGCTGACTGGACGACTTATTTTAGTCTTTATCACCCACAAGCAGTGTTTATTGGTACCGATAAGTCAGAACGATGGGATATGCTTGAGTTTGAACGCTATGCCAAACCCACTCAAGGTTGGCGTTACGATGTAAAGTCTCGCCACTTACTGCAAATTGACGATACCATTGTATTTGACGAACAGCTTTATAGCCCAGAATATGGCATTAGCCGAGGAACAGGTGCATTAGTTCAAACGGTTGATGGTTGGAAAATAGCACAATATCATTTGAGCTTTCCGATACCAAACGACAAAGCTAAACGTATTACTAGCTTAATTATGCAATAATCATCAGTTCATCAGGGTGACCATGTTTATTATCACGGTCACCCTTTTGTTTAATAGCAGATGCTTAATATCCAGTGATAAATCTTTAACCCACCCAATAATAGTCAATAACTAAATAGCCTTGTTATGCCATCGACACCGCAAAACACACATTTGCCAACTCACTAAAGTGAGTAAAACTGTCAAAATCATCTTGTTCAAAATGACGCCCAGAGCCCAACCTATCGGCATAAAACAAGCCTAATACTTTATTTCCAACAGATAATGGTGCTAATAGAAATCCATTTTGGGAAAATCGTTCCACAAGCACATCATCTACTTGTACTTTGCATTCATTGCTGGTTGGTGCATTAACCCAAAAGCTCTTTTTTTGCCCAATGCACTGAGTAAAAACCGATTGAGGATCATCAAGTTCAATCACAAATGCTTGCTTTAATAATTCAGCGCCATCGCCCATCATCACTCTTGGCTGTAATAGTTTACGACTCGGTGATAATAACAATACACCGCATCGATCTAAACCAACACCGGTCAGCATGCCCTCTAATGTCGTGTGCATGATTTGATTAAAATCAGTTTTTACCGCAGCGTAATGGGTTAATTGCCTCAGTTTACTTAATTGATAAGCGTGATTGGTTTCACGCACCTCAGAAGGCACAACTGGGGCATCAATATTGTCTAATACATTAGCGGTATGAGGTAAATAAGACACAATCGCTTTAGCACCGTATTCGATAGCTAACTTATGGGTTGTTTCACTGCAATCAATAAACTTTTCAGTAAATTTAGCCACACTGATGTCTAACATATCGGCGGCTTGGGATAAGCGCTTATGCAACTCTTCAGCATTAACGTTAGGTTGCGATACTATCTCCGATAACTTATCGGCTAAAAAAATACAACGGATTTCGGGCATACGTTCATCTGGCTGCGTTAACGATTTAATTAACACGTCACCTAACCCCCAGCTTCTGGCAATACTCTGGGTAAGCTGAATAAATGACGTACCAAGTTCAGCTCGTATCAATGAGTTTTGCTCTATTTTATCATCGGTTGATAACAGTTTTTTATCTAGCTGTTCGGTTAGCTCACCGCCCATGCTCCAAAAAGCACTTTCACCGATGCGATACAACAAAGAAGCGATAAAAACTTCTTCACGTAACGATTCTCCTCGATCGCTCATCATCATTCTGGCGAGCATGGCCGCCTGAAAAGATTGCGCCATCAGCTTTAACAAGCGTTGATAAACACTGGCACTCAGATGTTTGTTTTCGAGTAAACTGGTCAGTAGTTTTGCGGTAATGCAAATATTACGAATAGTATCAAATCCGAGTACTACGGCTGCGCGGCTGACAGTCGACACCGGATTAATACCTTTATTGTAGGTAGCACTGTTTGCTACTCGCAAAATTCGCGAGGTAAGTGCGTTGTCGTGCATGACACTTCGACCGAGTAAAGATAATGAAGATACATCGTCTTTAGCAAGCTTTTCTAAATCACGCACTGTGGAACATAATGCAGGCATTTCTTGATCACTGATACGCTTGGTCCAATAATCAGCCCCTTTTTGCTGAGTCATCGCCTTCAAAATTTAACCTAAATGTAACAAATATTAATTTAGTATACTCAATTTCAACACAGTGTCTTGTAGAGATTGTCATTAGAGCAAGCTAGCTCACGTATCAAAGTAAAACAACGATATTTGCTTTCAAATGACGTGGCAATAAACCAATGAATAAGTCGCAATCACTCTCATGGTTAGTAAATGATGTGCTAACTGCGTCACTTTATTTATATTTTAGTGAACGTAATTTGAGTTGAATCTGTTTGATGTGCAGAGTAACAAGCATGAGATAAAAATTAAGCAAAAAAAAACGGCTCACAAGAGCCGCAATCACAAATAATGTGGTTAAAAAGCTTACGGGTAGGAAGTAGCCAAACAATCAGGATTAACAACTAAGTAAAACTTATAATCCAACATCCTTGGATAAAAATCCCGTGCTGCCTGTAGGTGAGCTGCACGGGGTTACAACAGCCACAAAGTGACTAAACTTGTAAAACGGTTGGGACTATAGGTTAAAACTGTTCTTCTTCAGTAGAACCTGTTAGCGCTGTTACTGATGATTTACCACCTTGAATACAGGTTGTGACTTGGTCAAAGTAACCAGTACCCACTTCTTGCTGATGCGATACGAAGGTATAACCTTTCTTAGCCGCAGCAAATTCAAGTTCTTGAACTTTTTCAACATAATGCTTCATGCCTTCACCGCGAGCATAGTCATAGGCTAAATCGAACATGTTGTACCACATGTTATGAATGCCCGCTAACGTGATGAACTGATACTTGTAACCCATGTTAGACAGCTCTTGCTGGAATTTAGCAATCGTGACGTCATCTAGGTTCTTCTTCCAGTTAAATGATGGAGAACAGTTATAAGCTAATAGTTGATCTGGGTACTTAGCATGAATAGCATCAGCAAACTTCTTCGCTTCTTCAAGACAAGGTTTAGCCGTTTCACACCAAATTAAATCAGCATACGGAGCATACGCAAGACCACGAGAAATGGCTTGGTCTAAACCCGCTTTGACACGGTAGAAACCTTCGCTAGTGCGTTCGCCAGTTACAAAGTCACGGTCATATTCATCACAATCTGAAGTCATTAAATCTGCAGCATTGGCATCAGTACGTGCAATAACTAACGTATCAACACCGCTCACATCTGCAGCTAAACGCGCAGCAACAAGCTTTTGTACTGCTTCTTGGGTTGGAACAAGAACTTTACCGCCCATGTGACCACACTTTTTAACCGACGCGAGTTGGTCTTCAAAGTGAACCCCAGCAGCACCAGCATCAATCATCGACTTCATTAGTTCGAAAGCATTCAGTACGCCACCAAAACCGGCTTCAGCATCTGCAACGATTGGTAAAAAATAATCAGTATAATTGTCATCACCAGGATTAACTTCTTTGCCCCATTGAATTTGGTCAGCTCGGCGGAATGAGTTATTAATACGGCTCACAACCGCTGGAACTGAGTTTGCTGGGTAAAGTGATTGATCAGGATACATGGTGCCCGCTAAGTTAGCGTCCGCAGCAACCTGCCAGCCTGATAGGTATATTGCTTCGATACCTGCTTTTGCTTGTTGTACTGCTTGACCACCAGTAAGTGCACCCAGCGAGTTTACGTAGCCTTTTTTAGCGCCGCCGTTAACCAGTTCCCACAATTTTGCAGCACCCATTTTAGCAATCGTGTTTTCTGGTACAACAGATCCACGTAATGCGACAACTTCTTCAGCAGTAAAAGGACGCTTAACAGATTTCCAACGTGGATTTTCAGCCCAATCTTTCTTAATTGCATCAACCTGTTGCTGACGAGTTAGTTGTGTAGTCATAGTGTCGCTCCTTTCTGTGTGAGGGTAGCAAAGTGAATCGTTCAACTTTGCTTAATTCAGTCGTGTTGTAATTAATATTCTGTTACTGGCATTAAGCCGTTAACAGTTCGTATCCGGGTAATGTTAAGAAATCAACTAACTCATCTGAGGTAGTAATTTGTTCAAATAACGTTGATGCTTTAGCGAACTGGCCTGCATTAAAGCGTTCTGCGCCGAGTTCCTTCTTAACGTTGGCCATTTCTTCTTTCAACATATCTTTAAATAATGCTTTAGTGACAAGCTTGCCATTTGATAGACTTTTGCCATGTTGAATCCATTGCCAAATAGAGGTGCGTGATATTTCTGCCGTAGCAGCATCTTCCATCAAACCGTAAATGGGTACGCAACCATTGCCCTGGATCCATGCTTCGATGTACTGCAATGCAATGCGAATATTCAAACGCATGCCCGCTTCGGTTTTTTCACCATCGCAAGGTTCAAGTAACTCACTGGCTAAAATCGGCGCATCAACATCACGAGTAATGTGCAATTGATTGGTTCTATCACCACCAATGTAATCATTGAAAATTTTCATTGCGGTATCAGCTAAACCAGGATGAGCCACCCAAGTGCCATCGTGGCCATTGCGAGCTTCTAATTCTTTATCACCACGTACTTTTTGCAATACCAGCTCGTTAGTCGCTTCATCTTTTGCTGGAATAAATGCCGCCATTCCGCCCATCGCTAATGCACCACGCTTATGGCAGGTTTTAATCAATAAGCGTGAATAGGCACTTAAAAACTTGGTGTCCATGGTGACGGCTTGACGGTCTGGTAAAACACGGTCTGGATAATTTTTTAAGGTTTTTATGTAACTAAAGATATAGTCCCAGCGACCGCAGTTTAGTGCGACTATGTTTGAACGAAGCTCATAAAGAATCTCTTCCATTTCAAACACTGCAGGCAAGGTCTCAATTAAACAGGTACATTTAATCGTGCCAGGCTCTAAGCAGAAACGCTCTTCAACAAACGCAAACACTTTAGCCCACCAACGCGCTTCCACATGACTTTCTAGCTTAGGAATATAAAAATAAGGCCCTGATTTTTTGGCTAAAAGTTGACGGTAGTTGTGATAAAAATACATCGCAAAATCAACTAAACCACCAGGTATAGGTGTGCCTTTGTACTCAACGTGTTTTTCAATAAGGTGTAAACCACGTACTCGAGCAATTAACACTGCTGGATCTGGATTTAACGAGTAATGCTTACCGGTTTCTGGAGCGGTAAAATCAATATCACCACGAACGGCATCGCGAAGGTTAATCTGACCTTCAACAATCTTTTGCCAGCTCGGTGCTAATGAATCTTCAAAATCAGCCATAAACACTTTTACATTGGCGTTTAAGGCATTAATGATCATCTTACGGTCAACCGGGCCGGTAATTTCAACTCGTCTGTCGGTCAAATCATTAGGCATACCACGGATAGTCCAATTGCCATCTCGTATTGCACGGGTTTCAGGTAAAAAGTCTGGTAGTTCGCCATTATCAATACGTGCTTGCTTTTGCTTACGCAGTTTTAGTAGTTCTGGCACTTCATCAACAAACTTGGCACATAACGAATCAAGGAAAGCCACGGCACCAGAATTAAAAACCTCTTCTTGGCCATTAACAGTGGGGCCAATAAAAGTGAGATCGGTTTTAACCGAATCATCAGCATTTGCTGTGGACTTACTGTACTGGGCTACTAGTTGTTCTGCCGTCATAATAATGGCTCCCTAAATGCTGTCTGTTTTGATATTGGTGGTCATGCTTCACTGTATAACGCTATCTACTGCTAACTCATTTATGCCACATTCTTGTATCAACTGAATCACTGTTGTACTTAACGATTGAATGCTTTTTATCGAGCCCAGTAACCGCTTACTCATAAGATTAAGTTGAAGCTGACGTTGAAGAAGCTGACGTTGAATCAAAAACTTTCAAATGTCTGTTTCGTACTAAAAACTAACCAAAAACGTTTGTAATTGCAACAGTTATCAGTTTACCAAAACGTGTTAAAAACGACTGTCAACAGCACAGTAAATTGGTAATACCAAACAACAAATCTATACATAAGCACCTGTTTATAAAAAACTTTAATTATTAGAGTTTATACTTTAAATCAATCGTTAGAAATTCATCTTACCAATTGACCAATAAATTACTTTGGTAAAAATGGTTGTAATAAAAAAACTAACTGTAAATATTATATTACATAACTTTAGTCTATATTCGTGAATGAAACAATTTGATAACGTTTTTAGCTTACCCGTACGTAATCACTTTTAATTGTTTTAAAACATAAGCTTAAACAAATCCATTTATAACCCAAATGTAAACGACTGTTTTAAATTTACGTTTACGTCAACGTTAAAAAATACGGCGGTAATGTCATTAAAAATGTGAGTTACGTCACCCGATCAACAAGTTCAGCTATATTGGTTTGTTTTAAATAAAGGTGAATTTTTTTTGAAAAAAATTAAAAACAATCACAAATGGGGCAATAGAGAACCAAAATGGTGCAATAGCAGAGATTTATTGCAGTAATAGCCAAACAATGAAAATGGCATTGCAACTCATGATGATAGGAAAAACAGCCAAAATTCAGCTTGAGGTCGGGCAGAAAGTGACTTAAATAGTCGATAATTTACCGATTAACAATAACGAGACACAGAAATGAATCAAAGAGGGAGTGTGCTTGTTCGTCGTAGTCGTAATAACTTGGTAGAGTTGTTTTGAAGCAATTTGGTGCATAGGCTGTTCATTCTTAGCCCCTACTCTACTTAATAGAGATTATCTGTTTGGTAAGATCTTACCCGTTAACGAGCAGCAGAATATATCACTCGCCTCATATTATTCAGAACAGTCGCTCCTTCAAGATAAATTTTGCCGCAATATAAGGCAATTTATATCTGCCGCAGTTTGTGAGACCAAATTATGGTTTATTCGTAAGCGATGACGCTCTAAAAATAAGCCATAAACACCACCAGAAGAGATCCGCTAAATGGTATTTGCTATTTAAATAGAATGTGTTTGTTGTAAGATATTATTCTCGATTTAAAAACTATCTATATGATTTACAAAAGATTTTTTATGTAAGAATGAAGTCACTACATGGCGTAATAGCGATACAATTACCATCGTTTTTAACAATAAAATGTACAAAGAGTAAGATGACCTGGAGATGCTGCTAACCAAACACTAAAAAGTGCTTTTCAATTATACAGAAATTGAGCTTATACACTTCAGAGTAGCCTATTAACAACTATGCCATTTACTGTTGCTGTGTGCATTTAGTCATAGACTGCATTGCTGATAATGTGATGAGGTTGTAGAACACATGGTAGCTATCGAAGAGCTTGTGTGATGACTTTTGATGATGAACCCAGCTTAGCTGATGATTAAGGCTTCATGGTGTCGTCATAAGATATTACGCAGTTTCGACCATTATGTTTGGCTCGATAAAGGGCTAAATCAGCACGATGAATTAAAGGATCAAGGCTTAAGTCATCTTTAGTAACAGTGCTGACACCACAACTGACTGTGACCGTAAAATCGTGTCCAGAGAAACGAGTGTTAATATTGGCTACCTCATTACGAATACGTTCGGCAAAATCAACAGCCATATCTTCGGCTTGCTTTGGCATAAAGACAGCAAACTCTTCGCCGCCCATTCGGGTAAAAATATCTGTCGGTTTCAACATGCCCTCGATGACATTAGTCACTTTTTTTAATACCCAGTCACCTGTACCGTGGCCATATTGGTCATTAATATTTTTAAATAGATCAAGATCCATTAACACAACAGAGAATCTTTCACCTATTGTTTGAGCTTGAATAAATTCATTTTCCGCCATTTCTTGTCCAGTACGGCGATTAAAAATACCGGTTAATCCATCTCGCTGCGCTTGTTTCATAAATTGATTACGTTGCAGCCAAGCCGAGATCAATAACAATAATAAACCGACAGAAAGACCTACAAGTAAAGTAGAGAACATGATAGATGAACTTTTTTCCTTCATAAACAAATCTTTTTGTTTCATCAGTAACTCGTGATCTTGGATCAAACTGCTATTTTCACGGCTTTTTTCAACACTATCAAAGCGAGCCATTTGATAAGCATTTTCTTTGACTTTCTGCTCATCAAGCAGCTGCTGGCCAAGTGCAGAAGCGACAACTTGAAACTGGTATGCTTTATCAAATTGCCCGCGTTTACCTGCAATTAAAGAAAGAGTTTCGTTAACTCGTTTTTTCGCTATCATGTTACTAGGCTTATTAGGTAACGCATTAACCATTTGCGCATACATTTCAGCTTGTTGGTAATCGCCTAAATGAAAATAAATAACACTTAAATAAGACCTTATCTCATTGATCTCAACTTCAAATTTAAACTTTTGGTAACGCTCTAAAGCAACAAGATACAAACTTTCTGCAGCCGCATATTGTCCTTTATCAAACAGCACTGTAGCCAAGCCTCTAATAGACATGATTTCAATTAATGGCAGACCATGATCTTTACAATAAGCTTGAGTGTCTTTAAATAATGTATCCGCTTCGTCAAAATGAGCTAACTTTGAATGGGCCACTGACAGGTATAACATTGAATAACATTGATCTTTTGGGTCTTTACCTTGATTTAAATTCAGCGACAATTTTGCTATACGTAACATTTCATCATAAGCGCCCAGCTGTAAATACACATTCATCAGACGGTTATAAGACTTTATTTTGATACTTTGGTTTTGATAGTTATCAATACGAGAAAGATTTTCTTCCAGAAGAGAAAAGGCTTTTTGGTAGTTGCTAAGCCCAATATTTGCAGTGATTTTCAATAGATAAATATTGGTGAGTTCTTCACCAGTTGGACCGTCTATCAGTGCTTCATCGAAAGCTTTATCTGCTGCGACAAAATGACCTAAATAAAGCTCTTTGGAACCGACCAACCTATGTAGGCGGCTGTGTTGTGATGAGGTAAGTGACGATTCAGATGCTAATACGGTTTCAATCTTTTTAATTGCATAACCAGTATCTGTCGCCAAATATTGTTCAATAGTATCGAGTTCTTTATCATAATCGATATTGTCAGCTATCGCCGCGCGGCTAAAAAGCAACACGATGATAATAAAAAAATACCTCGATGTATGATGCAAGAATAATTACTCTGTAGGGTTAGTTATAATCATGTACATAGCCATGTCTTTATCACCAACTAACTGGCTCACACGTGCTTTATCTCCCGACATTACAGCGTCAATCTCTTCTTGTGTTAATCCATTTGATTTCATGACAGCACGAGGATCAAGCTTATATGCTTCTAATAACAGGGCATTAGTCGCAAGCTCAGTAAAAAAGGCACTCATGTTTGACATATTGTCACTCTCTGTTTTAATAATTTTATTGTTAATTTATGGGCATAATGACATAACATCAGACAATTCAACACATAAAGTACATTCAACTGATTTAACTAGCTTTTTAAACTTGTGCGTACTTTACACTCAAGTCAGTTTAACAACAAACGCTGATAGTTGTTAACTTGTATCGGCTAACAATTTTAACAAAAAACTGACTATAAAAAAATTAACAATTGCAACTTCATCTTCAATTAATCTGCTGTCTATATCAGGTCAAGATATAAACCAAAACGTTCAGTGTAGAGCACGATTATGCCATATTATCTTTTAATGTTAACAGATACTTAACCTATATCTGATTCGGTGATACCTAACTTAGCCAACATCTCATGGTTTAATGTGATCTGTTTAGCGGGAGGGATCAATAGTGTGCTAATTGGGGTCAATCTAGCTTCAGGTAAAGACGACAAAGCCATGCGCTCGATTACTGGTGATTGAAACGGCAAATTGGCGGCTTCATATATCATCACTTGATGATCAAGAGGATACCATTGCGTTAAGTGCTCAACCAAAATCTGTAACCTCGCTTTAGTCGTACTAAATTGAGTCAAAGTATGTTCACCCGCTAGGGCTATCTGCCACAGTAAAAGATGCGTAGTAGGATCGGGCACATGATGATAAATCATGAACTGAGTCGCTTCAAAACTTTGATGGCCACTATTACCAGGATCGATTCCTAGGTCAGCCCACAAACAAGCTTCCGCAGAAATACCCGGTAACATACTCGCATCATACCCCTCCAAACGAGCCTGTTTTATGGATAAATGCCCAACACAAGCAAATACTCCAGGATGACCATATAAGGCGCATACGACTAACTTACCTAGGCGTACTTCACACAAAACAGCATTAACCATTTCAGCATAAGTAGCACGACGGTTTTTTATCTCGCCGCATTGTGCGTAATAAGGCTGCAGCGAACGCACGTCACAATTAAGCGACATTAGCCATCGTTCAGAAAAACCATCGGGCACTAACGAAAACACCACATCAGCATGCTCAATATAACTCAAACTCAACGCGCCTATTTGCCCTGCTAACTGTAATCCTGTTCCAACACAAATCAGACGGCCTTTTTTTACATTGGATAATGTTGCACTTTGCGATTGCTGAATAGTCATTGTTGTTTCTTTTTTGAGCGCTGCAACTTGGATAAAGTTATTAATAATAAATGCTTAGTTAGATATAGCACTTAATAGTGACATAATTTAGTTCGATCGTTTAAATTGAACGATTTAACAACATCCTACCAACATTTGCTGTAATGCGTTAAATAAATATGAAAATTTACCTTAGATTTATTTACTGAAAAAATGGAACTTAGGGCGCTAAATTGACTCAAAGCCACAACATCTTTTAATAGACCCTTGTCAGCATAGGGACAGCTTGGGTATGATGACCGACAGAATTTAGGAAGTAGCGCAGACAATGATAAACAAAAAACAAAGTCTTACCCTTGTAAGCGCAGTAGCGCTTTCATTATCTCTTAGCGGATGCAGTGTATTTGACTGGTTAATATATAAACCAGATGTGCCACAAGGCAACTACATGGAAACACAACAAGTCGAAAAACTTCGTGTCGACATGACTAAAGCACAAGCAGAATATATTTTAGGTCGCCCAGTATTACGCGACAGCTTCTCTGATGACACTTGGTACTATGTCTATCATTTCAAAAGTGGTCGAGATGCTAGCATTACTCATAAAGAGTTGATCATTCACTTTAATGGCGACACAATTTCCAGTGTTAGCGGCGATTACGATCTCAGTAAAGAATTTAATACTCCGCTGGAACAAAGCTCATTGCCGTCCGTTAACGACCCAGATATGAAGCCTTTACTACCTGAAATTCGCCCAGATGCAAAACCGTTAGTTGAAGAACAACGTCCGGCATTAAAGAACCAGGCAGAAAATGATAATACACCAACATAAGCCACACAATAACATGTGATTTATGCCAAAAAAAAGCAGGACCTCTCATGAGAGTCCTGCTTTTTTTTGGCGTTTTTTCATTGCCACACATCAATCGAGTTAACCTTAAACTAGCGTTAACACATGGATATTTAGCCAAAATAACTGTGCTTAACCTATTTCAAAATTAACATAGACGATTTATTTTGCAAACTTTGCCCTGCTTATTGCATTCATTGACTTGCGATAAACTCGTCATTGACCCAAAGGATAATACTCAAAGGCCTAAAGCACATTTTGATAAATGGATATTATTCTAAGTTTAGTTAACTTTAGCACCGGTTATTTTATTAATACGACCTTCATCTTTAGCTTTTTCGGCACGCTTACGGCGAACATCTTTAGGATCGGCAATGAGTGGGCGATATATTTCAACACGCTGCCCAGGAACAAGCACCTCATCATGTTTGGCCTGGCGGCTAAACACCCCAAGCTTAACGTCTTCAAGGTTAATATCTGGAAAAAATTTAACCATATCACTTTGCTTAACGGCTTCAATAAATGTGGTACCTGGAGACACCATCACCGAAATAATTTTCTGCTGTTTTGGTAATGCATAAATAACATCTACCGAAAACTTTTCTGTTTCATTCATCACGATAAATCACCTTTGCCCTATCGGTAAATGCCATTACCATAGACGACATTAAATCTTTAAACACTTTACCAAACGCCATATCAACCAGCATGTTTGAAAATTCAAAATCTAAATCAAACTCAACTTTACAGGCATCTTCGGTTAGTTCAGTAAACTTCCATAGACCATGCATGTACTTAAAGGGACCATTTTCCAGTTCAAGTGAAATAGATTTAGCTTGCACCACTTGATTACGAGTAGTAAATGTTTTACTGATCCCGGCTTTACTGACATCAACTGATGCCACCATGGTTTTGCCATCAAATTCCAGTACCTTACCCCCAACACATCCAGGTAGGAAAGCATGATACGATTCAACATCATTGACTAAATCATACATTTCTAAGGCACTAAATCTAACCAGCATACTTTTGGAAATCTTAGGCATCTGACATCACTATCCTTAATACAATAGCGGGATTTTATCACGTTAAACAAAAAAGGCATCTCTGAGAGTGTTAAATCGCGTTGGAAATAACACAATCATCAAGAAACTCGGTATAATCGTTGTAATATCATAAATCTCCCCCATATCTATTATAGTTAGTAAACATAATAGAGTTTATCAAATGGGCTCACTGCGGGTTGTCCAGCACCATCCTTCAGGTCAATAACGGCAATCAGAACGGTAATAATAATGGTAAAAAAGAAATCAGCAAACGCCTCAGCGAGCATCGCACGCAATAAACGCGCAACCTTTGAATACCGCATTGAAGACAAAATCGAAGCGGGATTACAACTTATGGGCTGGGAAGTTAAGTCCATTCGCATGGGTAAAGTCAATTTATCGGATTGTTATGTCTATATTAAAGAGGGTGAAGCTTTTATGCATGGTTGTACTATTCAACCACTGAATACTGCTTCAACCCATGTAATATGCGATCCAATCAGAACCAAAAAACTGCTATTGAAGCGCAGTGAAATTGACAAGCTTGCCGGCTTAATCGAACGTCAAGGCTATACGTTAATTCCTTTATCAATGTACTGGCGCAAAGGTGCCTGGGTAAAAGTCGAAATAGGCTTAGGTAAAGGTAAGAAAGATCACGATAAACGTGAAGACACCAAAGAACGCGAGTGGAAAATCGAAAAAGCCCGCGTAATGAAAAAAGACAAAGAAAACGCTTAATATTGTTAATGGGCCACTGAAACGATGAAAACTGATAAGTTGTTATTGAACATAGGCCTATAACGAACAGATAGTGAACAAACGATTATATTTTGTTAATGGATACTAGGTATTCATCTCACAAAGCGTTATAGTTAACTCAATTGGGGGCGATTCTGGATTCGACAGGATTCACGAAACCCAAGGAGCATGTCGAGGGGCGGTTGGCCTCGTAAAAAGCCGCACCGTTATAGTTGCAAACGACTCTAACTACTCTCTAGCAGCTTAGGCTAGCTAGCCATCAACCACACGTTTCGCACGTGGACAGTGGATTCTGATGGTCATATTACAGTGTGCTAGCGAGGGAACTCCGTCCGGGGGTGAACCGCGAAACAGTACCGGACTCACCAAGTAGCATCCTGTCTTTCGGAGACTGCTTGGTTAAATAAAAGAGAGACTAAACATGTAGTGCCGAGGATGTAGGCTTTCTGGACGCGGGTTCAAGTCCCGCCGCCTCCACCAATTACCGAAAGGGCTTAGCAGCAATGCTAAGCCCTTTTTCTTTGTCTAATGGCGACAAAGTGGCGACAGCCAATAAAATGTTCAACTCATGATTAATCAACACTTATAGCAATGTCCATATCAGCTAACACATAAATGCCCCTACGTTGGTTAGGCTATGACCTGCGGCCACTAACGTCGTGGTGCTTCGCCCACACCAGACCAAGAGGAAACCAACGGCTGTTCCCTCTTTTATCTTTTTTAAGAATTGGCCCAGCCGCCCCGCAACATTTTCGCGATTTACAAAACAACAGCTGCGAAAAGGTCGCCATGGGGATTGAACCAGCTTTTAACTTCATTTGAAACCTGCTTCGGCCCATCTTGTAATAAGGAGTGAAAATGCTAACGCTTCCGATAGGCCATCCCTTCCCCTCGAAAACTAGCTGGCCGTCCATGGCCAGCTCAAGTAATGTTCTTCAACGTCCCAAGTTCAGAGTTGAATTTGTACATTTTCAATTAAGCAGACAAATTCATTTATTCCCCTAGGTTTAGGCTATGGCCTGCGGCCACTAACGTCGTGGCGCTTCGCCCACACCAGACCAA
>NZ_JBGOOV010000004.1:111175-223863 GCF_041439795.1 Shewanella sp. 5S214 | reverse complement strand
GTGAAAGGCTTTCCTAAGCGTTTGTTTAATGCCTATCCACAAGACATGCCAGCACAATACGTTACTGCGGAACGTGTCAATGCCATGATGGGCAGCGCCAAACAACCACAAGATAAAGCCGCTCAGGCATTGAGCCCTGAAAAACTGTATCAAGCTTTTGAAAGCGACAGTGCCAGTTGGTGGAAATTTGATCCTCGAGTAGATTGGTTAATTGAGTTTTTAAAGTCTCACCGCAGCAAAAAAGTACTGATTATTGCCAGCCAAGCTGAAACGGCTTTAAGTCTTGAAGAAGCATTACGTACTCGCGAAGGTATTCAGGCAACGGTTTTTCATGAAGAAATGTCGATTATTGAACGTGACAAAGCCGGGGCGTATTTTGCCCAAGAAGAAGGCGGTGCTCAGGCATTAATTTGTTCTGAAATCGGTTCTGAAGGTCGCAATTTCCAATTTGCTAGCCACCTAGTACTGTTCGATTTGCCGCTTAACCCTGATTTACTAGAGCAGCGGATTGGCCGTTTAGATCGTATTGGTCAGCTAAACGATATTCAAATTCATTTACCTTACCTGCGCGATACCGCCCAAGAAAGATTAATGCGTTGGTATCATCAAGGATTGAATGCGTTTGAACTCACTTGCCCGAGCGGACATGTGTTATTTAACGAATTTGCTGATGAGCTGATTAACGTGCTGTGCGACGATGATGAAGAGGTAATGACCCAATTACTCAATCATACTCAGCATCGCTACAAAGAGCTTAAGCAAGCAATGGAGCAAGGCCGCGATAAACTGCTAGAGATCAACTCTCATGGCGGCGAGCGCGCTAATGCGTTAATTAAACGCTTGTCAGACAGTGATAATGATACCCATCTAATCGGTTCAGTGATCCGTTTATGGGACATTATTGGTGTTGATCAAGAAGATCGTGGTGAAAACTCGATTATCTTGCGCCCTAGTGAACACATGATGTTCCCAACGTATCCTGGGCTGCATGAAGATGGCATCACAGTCACCTTCGATCGCACCACGGCGTTGGCACGTGATGACATTGCCTTTATTTCGCAAGAGCACCCTTTAGTGCAAACTGGCTTAGATTTAATCACCGGCTCAGATACCGGCACCACCAGTGTAGCCATTCTAAAAAATAAGGCGTTACCTGCAGGTACCCTGTTTTTAGAATTGATTTACATGGCCGATGCCTCGGCGCCAAAGGCGAGTCAGCTATACCGTTATTTACCACCCACTCCTATTAGAGTGTTGCTGGATAAAAATGGCTTAAACATGGCTGACAAAGTAGATTATGCCAGCTTTGATAAGCAACTTAGTGCGGTTAACCGTCATATTGCCAGTAAGCTTGTTAATGCATCGCAGCCTATTTTGCACCCTTTATTGGCCAAAGGTGAAGAGTTTGCCAAGCAATCGCTAGCACAGTTAGTGGTCGATGGCCGCGCTAAAATGACTCAGCAACTCACTGGCGAATTGGAAAGACTAGAAGCCTTAAAAGCAGTTAATCCGAACATTCGTGAAGACGAACTAGAATATATTCGTAATCAAATGGTCGAATTAACGGGCTATATGGACAATAGCCAATTACAGCTTGATGCAATACGTATGGTGCTTGTTAGCCATGTATAACGCTTAACTCGTTGTAGCAATAATGTCGTGTAAAAAATGCCCTGTTTATCAGGGCATTGTTTTTACTCATCGTTATACATTAAGCTAATCATATTAAGTGTTTTTTACTGAGAGGTTATGGTGCAATTAGGACGACTAAGTCTGTTATTAATCGTAACAGTAAGCTTATTAATGGCCATGCCGAGCGTAAAAGCGCAGCAACCTTATGCTTACCTATCTGCTGATGAAATAAAATTTATCACTATTGACGGTAAACAAAGTGAAATTCTGGTCCGGTCTTGGCAGAGCAAAAAACACTTTGGCTCGGCGGTGATTGTGGCCGCGTCAGACACAGATGCAGATGCCGCGGGTTTAGCCAGCTATCTGCGGACTAATATTAATAGCCTCGGCTGGGCGAGTATTAGCCTCACACCAGCAAAAGGCTTATATCGACCAAACTATGCCACTAAACCTGAAGAAATTACTAAAGCAGGCACAGAACAATTACAATTAAGTAGTGACAAAAGCATTCCTAAATATGAATCATCTCAGTTACTTGAACTGAGAAATTTTCAACAAACCAATCTAAATGAAGCCCTAAATCAATTACCCGCAACCACCAGTTTATTCCCAGGCGGAAAGATTATGATTGTGCTTGATGACAGCGCCGGCATGATCATCAATTTGCTCTATGAAAAAAAAATTCCTACGCCAGATGTACTGGTCATCATCAACCCTTATCGCGAGTACGAATATTTAATCGATCCGCAAAGTCAGCGTAAATCAATTGCCGAGCAATTAGTGACTATGTCGATTCCAATACTCGATATTCAATCGGCTGATGCACACCCTAATTCGATTGAACAAGCCACTACTCGACTTAATTACAATCAAGTTAAACCGGCTCGATACTATCGCCAATATCAGATGAGTTTAGATTTAAGCAATGCTAGTGGCTGGGAAGAAGCCCTGAATCAAATTGAAGGCTTTTCCCGAACCGTTATCGGTAGATAGTCATTGCATCGATACATTAGTGCTAATCGATTTACTTACCACCAAGACTGACGAACGCGATAGGCCTTATGTGGATTTTTAGTTTGTCTAATCGCAGCAATCACCCGGTTTTCCCCCAATAATAATCGAATTTGGCTCAACGATTCCCGGGCTAATAAACTGCGTACAGAGGCACTCCAACTTTGATTGATACTGCGTTTAATGGCGGCATTGGCATCGGGCGAAGTACGCATAATTTTTTGAGCTAATGCCGTAGCATACTCATAAGCGTTATCACTTATTTGAGTCACCAAACCTAGCTCAAGCGCTTGCTCAGCAGTTAAAATATCCGCGGTATAGGTCAACATCAACGCTTTGTCTTTCGGCATAATTTGTCTTAATGCCACCAAACCAGCCATATCTGGCACAAGCCCCCACTTTGCTTCCATTATCGACAACTTACAATGTGGCGTGGCAATACGAATATCAGCACCTAGCGCTATTTGGGTGCCACCGCCATAACAACAGCCGTCTAACACCGCAATAACAGGAATCGGTAAACGCTGCCAGCCCAAAGACACCCGCTGAGCTAAGTTTGCATTACCTGGCAACCACTTAAATAATAGCTTCAAGGCACTGGTGGGTGAACTCGCCACACTCTTCACATCTAAGCCTGAACAGAAATTGCCTTCGGCGCCGGATAAAATCACCGCATTAATCTGTTTATCAGCTCTGATCTGCTTAATAAGCGCATCTATCGCGGTAAACATCTCAACATTAAGCGCATTTATTTTACTGGGTCTGTTTAGGCAAACATGGGCAATACCATGCTCAACCCTGAACTTAATTAACTCTTTTTCCATAAAGCACCCTATTACTGGTCAGTCCAGTTTTTAGACTAACATATCTGGACTATCTGCCGAATAGTAATAACATGACAAATAATCAGCATTGGTCAAAATGTTGCCACGCTTTATTTTGAACAATATTCCATTGAGTGTTAGCCTGATACAGTATTAATTTAGGCATAACCATCCACTCTTCATGCTTCTACACGAAATATAACGCCAGATTGATATGACATTGATGACATTGTGGTAACAGCCATACAAATGTTACCAACTTAATTAAATGTTAAAACTAAGTTATCAATATTGTAAGCAAATACGTATAATGAGCTAACGAACAAAAAATCGCTGTAAATAGTCTTATAATTATAACTATCCGCCTCATACCACTCGCGGTTGCATAAATGAGTGTTTTTTTCTTAAAGGCGAAATAAGGAAGACCAGCAACAATGACCATTCCAATATTAATATGCGACGACTCTGCACTCGCCAGAAAACAAATGGCAAGAACTCTCCCCAAAGACTGGGACGTTGAAATTAGCTACGCCACCAATGGTGCCGAAGGGCTTGAGGTCATTCGCGCAGGTAAAGGTGAGATTGTCTTTCTCGATCTCAACATGCCGGTGATGGATGGTTATGAAGTACTCCAAGCGGTACAACAGCAAGATTTACCCGCGCTGATCATTGTGGTGTCAGGTGATATTCAAATTAAGGCCCATGAGCGAGTCAAAGCTTTAGGTGCTCTGGACTTTATTCAAAAACCCGTTAGTGCAGAAGCTATCAGCCATATTTTGCAAGAGTACGGCATTTTAACCCTTACTCAGGGTAATAAAGCTGACGACACTCCAATGATGAAAGTTGATATGCGTGACGCATGCCAAGAAATCGCTAACGTCGCTATGGGTAGAGCAGCAGACTTACTCGCTAAGCTTCTAGATGTATTTGTATTATTACCAATCCCAAATGTGAACGTGCTAGAAGTTAGTGAATTAACCATGGCCTTAAAAGCCACCGAGCGAAACTCAACTGTCTCAGGGCTGTGCCAAGGATTTATTGGTGCAGGAATCGCTGGTGAAGCATTATTGCTGTTCCATGACTCTAGCTTTGAAGACATGGCCAAATTGATGGGCTTAGATAATCCAGAAGACATCACCACAGAAATAGAAGTGATGATGGATACCGGTAACGTGCTCATAGGAGCATTTCTAAATGGTATATCTGAACAACTTGACATGAAATTCAGTCAGGCACATCCGGTTGTACTTGGCAGACATTGCAGCGTCAATGAACTCATTCACGACAACTCAGACAAATGGCAACGAACTCTAGCGATGGAAATCAACTATCGAATCGAAGATTACAATATTCAATGTGATCTTTTGCTGCTGTTTACTGAAGACTCTATTCCTACGCTTAACTATAAGCTTGGCTACTTACTCGATTAATGTTGGATACTCTTTATGTCAAATGACCAAAGTGCGATGAATGAGCTTCACTGGCTAATCGATATGGTGCAAACCATTGAGGTAGGCTTAGTTGTGCTCGATCGCGACTATAATATTCAGCTTTGGAATGGTTTTATGGAAAACCACAGCGGCGTATCACCGAACTCCATTAAGGGTAAAAATCTGTTCGAACAGTTTCCAGATTTACAGGCTGATTGGCTGAAGAAAAAAATGGAATCGGTATTTGTATTAAAAAATCGCACTTTTATTAGTTGGGAACAACGTCCATACGTATTCAAGTTTAAAAACTATCGGCCAGTAACGGGACGAGCTGATTTTATGTATCAGAACATTACCTTACTACCATTAGCTTCATTAACAGGGCAAATCACCCACATCAGTATTATTGTCTATGATGTAACCGATATAGCGGTAAATAAACTGCAATTAAAATCGGCCAATGAGCAACTGGAGCAATTAAGCCAAACCGATGGCTTAACCCAGCTACATAACCGTCGCCACTGGCAAGATTGTATGGAAAAAGAGTTTGATCGCTATTCACGTTACGGTGATGCGGCATCTTTAGTCATGATTGATATCGATAATTTCAAACTGATTAACGACAAGTATGGTCACCCTGCTGGCGATAAAGTTATCCAACATATCGCTTATCTGTTAACACAAGCATTACGTGAAACCGACTGTGCCGGCCGTTATGGGGGTGAAGAGTTTGGCGTGGTGTTATCTAAAACCACAGCCGAAGATGCACTGAACTTTACCGAACGGTTACGAAAACGCATTGAAGAATCTGAAATAGCATTCGAAAATCGCCTGATAAAAGTCACTATAAGTATAGGGATTAATGATTTAGATTCAGAAATAGACAATAGCTCTACCTGGTTATCCGGTGCAGATAAAGCACTATATCTTGCTAAACAACAAGGTCGTAATCAAAGCGTTATTAATAAGTAATAGGTTATCAATAATTGCTATTCAGCCATAAAAAAACGCTCATCATGGATGAGCGTTTTTTATGGTATTCAGCAAATGATTACTTAGTGAAATTTATCATCTGAGTCATTATCATCTTCGTATTCATCATCTTCAAATTCATCGTCTTCTTCGTCGCCTTCAACTTCATCACCAACAAAGTAAGTTCCCCAACCGTCATAGTCTACTTTTTGCTTGGCGGCGAGTTGAATTAACTGTTCACAGGCTTTATCCAATAAAGGCACTTCTAGCTTATGCTTAGCGATAGCATCAAAACAGAAAATAATCGAGCCATCTTCAAGCTCCATTTCTTCGGCATCGTTCACTTCAAAACCGAGTTTAAATGCGTCAACAGCGGCTTTTTCTAAACGATCAAAATTGGTCGCAGAAAAATGATGTTCAATAGTATATTCCGCATCAGGCTCTGAACCATCGGCAAGTAAGGCATCAACAATTTCAAGATTTTCAGCAAATTGTTCTTTTAACTGACGCTCAACAGACATGGATTACTCCGTAAATAGGACCTGTAAAAATTTATTCAATTATACCCAAACTGACACAAGTTGCGAGTTTATGAGCGATGTTAGGCGACCGATAACAATATTATTGCGCTTGTAGCATTAATGCTTGTGCTTCTTTATTCAATTCGACCAAACGTGCTGACATTAATTGATGCACTTTAGCATTTAATGCTTTCACATCATTTTTATCTAAACCTGCCGTGGCTACTGGCGCCATCATTTCTACAATCACCACACCGTTGTTCCAACGATTTAGGTTTATATGATTCTGACAAGACGCTAAGACTGGCACTATGGGTGCTTGGGCAGCTATCGCAGTGTGAAAAGCACCCACTTTAAAGGGTAATAATCCACGACCACGAGAACGAGTTCCTTCAGGAAATATCCACACTGACAGGAGTTTATTTTTCATCTTATCGACTGTTTTCGCCATAGTATCAAACGCACTATGACGGTTTTTGCGATCAATAAGAATATTGCCCGATAGCCAATAAATTTGCCCGAATAACGGCATCCATAGCAAACTTTTTTTACCTAAGCTCACTGTCGCTTTAGGCACTACTGATGTATGGGTAAATAAATCAAAATTATTTTGATGATTAGCTAAGTAAATACAAGGTTGCGGTGTAGCACTCGCAGAGTGAACACGTTTAATGACTTTAATGCCCAATACTGGCGCAACGGAACCAAAAAAGCGGGCCACAAAATGTACATTGTCGCGATGCATAGGCCGAAATAGGCAAATGACAACCGAAAATATAAAGGCTAAAAATAATAGCACGGCGAGAATGATTGAACGAGCGATAAGCAGCACAGCATACTCCTGCAATAAAATTGGCGTCAGTATAGCGATGCTAGTCTAGGGACTCAACGTTTTGTTTACATATGTACGCTGAAATACTCTGCCCCTGTGAGCAGGGGCAGAGTAACAAGCTTTCTATGAAAGATTAGCCATTGGGTTAACAAGTTAATTATTAGTGGCTTAACCAGCTAATACTGGCAATCGCAGTTTTAGCAACATTCTAAATAAAAATGCACTTAACGCTAATGTTGCCACTATGGCTGCACCACTGGGTAAGTCATAACTAGCAGACAACAGCAAGCCAGCAATATAACCCACAATACCGACCCCATACGCCAAAGCGAGTTTGGGTTTACCATGATATTGGTTTAAGGCCAAAGCCGGCAAAATTAGGGTGCTAAACACTAAATACACTCCCACGAGTTCCACCGACAAAGTAATCACTAAGGCAAATAGAAAGTAAAACCCAGCACCATCTAATATTTGCGGTTTTGCGATAATAATCCCCAGAATACCGGCAGAAACTACTGCCGGTAGTGCTAACTGAGACCAACTCACCCACAATATTTGCCCCGACATTAATTGCTTTAATAACTCAGCACCATGAGGGTCGTTGGCTAATAACAACATTGCCGCCACCGCACTGAGCACATAAAAGCAGCCAATAAATGCCTCGAGCTCACCGACTAACCGCTTTGCCATCCAAGCAATAATACCTGCACCGCCTAGAGCAAACAACGCAGGCATCCACACATGGGCATAGGGTAAATCTTCTAGCCTATGATCAATGTGCGACACTATCGCCCCTAAGGCTGCAACTTGAGCAATAGCCAAATCAATAAAGATAATGCCACGCTTAAGCACTTGTTGACCTAACAGCACATGGGTTGATAATACCAATAACCCTGCCGCTAACGCAGGCAACAAGATAGACAGTAGCTCTACATCAAACATAGTGTTATTTCACCTTATTCAATAGGCTAAGTATGCTGTCGTATAAGCTAATCAGGTCTTTACTCTCTTCGTTGCCACCCACCGATATCGGTAGCACCAATACTGGCAGATTAGCACGTTCGCCTAACCATTTTGCCCCACGCTCATCTTGGTATGACGCCACAATAATCGCCATTACATCGCCTTTTTCCGCACGAGCAAGCAAAGAGGCTAAATGGCTACTCGTAGGTGCGATACCTGGCTTGGGCTCAAGATCGGCTACTTGCTCAATGCCAATCCATTTGAACAAATAACGAAAGCTTGAATGGTAGGCGATAACCTTCTTACCAGCTAAATCTTTAGCCTGCTGTTGCCATTGCGGTATTTTAGCTTGCCAAGCTTGACTAAAATCGGCCAACGACTGACGATAAAGACTGGCATTGTCAGGATCGATTTGAGTAAATTTGGTACTCAAGGCCTGTGCAACTATTAACATCCGCTGCGGATCAAGATGCAAATGGGGATTTCCCTTTGCATGAACATCGCCCATTGAACGATCCACTGAGGCTAACTTATCCAAGGTATCAATATGCTCTGCAGCAAAAAATAAGCCCTTATCCGTCGACCTAACCTGAGGATTAGCCGACTTCATTTGCAGCATAGGCAGCCAACCTATTTCTAAGTCTGCCCCTGCACAAACCACTACATCAGCTTGACGCATCTTCGCAATCAGGCTTGGTCTTGCTTGTACTTGATGTGGATCTTGCATCGCTGTTGTTGCCGAATACACTTTTGCATCGGGTGCTAACGCTAATGTCAGTGCTGCATATTCAGGTTCACATGCAAACACATTGAGTTCCGCTTGTGCTGTCGCGGTAAACAGCAGTGACATTGAAGCCACTGCTAAAAGCAATTTAGTATTGATGCGCACCGTGAGCTCCTAATGACATGACATATTGTAAAGTAAGGATATTATCATCTTCAAAACCATCGAAATTAGTCCCCGTCTGATGAGTGTATTGCAAGCGCACTGTCGAAAAATGACTACTGTGCCATGCTAAACTGACTTCTGACTCTTTCAATTGTTGTGGATGAAGGTGATCGCCATGGACTTCATAAGTATCCACTTGACCATAACGAATCCCAGCAGACCAACGAGGAGAAAATTGATACACACTACTGACGTACCAGCCCTGGTGATAGTCATCACTACTAATATCTTCATGGTCGGCCTCAACAATATGACCAGGTTCCATAGCAAAAATATCAGTTACTCTAAAATATTCACCACTGACAGTTAAATTTTGGTATTTGTAGTTACCATTAGGTGCCCACTTATAAACAACATCAGCAATATAGGTGTTTTTACCTGTATAAGAAGCACTATGGCTATGTCCAGCATGCTCTTCATCATGGTCCTCTTCTTCCTCATTATGCTCATCTTCGGCATAAGCTTGACCATTTTGATTGCGAAGATAACTCAAGCCTAACTGCCAAGAACTTTCGATACCAATATCCCCCCCCATCTTGGTTAACGCACTGTACACCCCAAGGTTATCAAAATCGCGCTCACCATGTGCATCCGCCGCACGTAAACTTTCTCCCTTAAACGCTTCGACACCCAGAGTCCAGTAGAGATCGGTTGGCGCGACATAGTTTAAACGAATACCATCATCAAAATAATGTCCGCCTAAAAATGCACGGTAAGCAGCTGGACGATCAGAAAATGAGTCTGTGTGTAAATGTTGGTTATTTAAATAGCCAATGTCAGATAAAAAACGACCTGCACGAACCGATAAACCATAAGGCATAGCTAATGTTTGAATAAAGGCTTCTTCTAAATTAAGCTCTGTTTCACCGTCATGTGACTCAATAATGGCGGTCACTTTACCGTAAAACATTTCATCAATATTGGCACTCAAGGCCAACTCAGTTTCACCTAAACCAAAACCTTCTGCACGCTCAGCTAATGGTCGGTCACCTGTTTGATAGTATCCATCGAGCACTGCACTTATATTAGGGTTGGTTAAACTAGAATCTTCTGCCATGACAGAATACGAACTCACAGCACAAGCTAATGCTAAAATTGACACACGGGTGTTTAACGCAGACATAAAATCTCCAAAATACAACAAATATCCGCCTATCGCTGTTCAATATGAACTATCCGATAACGGAAAAATTAATAAATGTATGTGTTGAATTACAGGGATTGTGGTGGCGCGCGACTGTGGTAATAGCGATGAAAAACCGTTGAGAAAGGAGGTAGAGTATACTGCTGAAGTTCAAAAGTTTGCTTAGTAACGGCAAACACAAAACTGGAAAACTGCAGGGTTTTATTAAGATGAAGTTGGTGAAAACACAAGGTACAGTGATTTTTTACACCGTCATCGAGATGTCTAACTGAATGGGCTGACGCAGCAACAGACAACACAATCAAAATGGCACTAAGCCAGATTGCGATAGTTTGTCTTATTTTGATGCGGGAACTCACCAGCAAAAATCCATCAGGTTAATAAAAGTGGCCATTAGTGTAAAAGACCACCAATAAAAAGCAACACTTAGATTGTGATAAATCATGGCGACATATTGACAGTAAAATCATTAACTACCGACAAATAACTAAGTCGTTATTTTTAAGATAGTCTTAAGCTATTACCCATAACATAATGCATGAGTAAACATCATCATTACAGGACAAACACCATGGCACTATTTATTCGTGAAAACATTGGCATCATTTTAGTAATAGCCATTGTTGCTGTTGTTGTACTAGGCGGTATTTACTACGTTGAAGCCTCATTAGAAAGCCAAGTGATTGAGGTGAATTAACCTATTTTGCACCAGGTTCTGTACTAGGATCATTTTCAGGGGCTTCGATCAGCTGTAAATGGTCCATAATATGCGATAAACCAACAATGATAACCGCTAATATAATCAATGGCGTGGTGATCGACGCTACATTGTCAAAAAAATAACCGACTACCGCGGCAACTACGCCACCATAAAACCCAAACATCTTAGCAATTGATAACAACTTGTTATGCCCAAGCCATGCAGCACAATGAGGGCATTGCACCTCAACCGACAAACCTTTACCACGACTGTCATTGACCTTCGCAATTGAAAAAGATTTATAGCAATGAGCACATTGCAGCGACATGATAATTTCCTCAGTTCAATAATGGCGGCAAGTGTAACAAATAACCCTAAGAATTGCTGTACTTGGCTACTATAGGCGTTTTCCACTATTATAGGCACAACTCAACGCCAAAGGACGACCTTTCATGCTACGGATTTTATTTACGATATTATTCACCTTAGTGGTGTTTATGTCGCCAACAGCTAGCGCAGAACAAGATGCAACAGCACCGATTGTCACTACCAGTCAGTTAACCGACACTCAAAATAAAATCAGCCGATTACAACAAACAATTGATCAAGATACACGCCTACTGTTTAAAGCAAAAGGTGAATTACGTAACTTTACTGAATATAGGATTAAGAACAAGTCATCTGAATTACGCGATATAATTGCGCAGTTGATCAAAACTCCAGATGAAAACCCGCAATACCTAATCACTTTAGTTCAAAGTCAGCTGGATTTTTTAAACAGTGTCGGGAGTTATTTAGACGATCAAATTATGCTTATGCGTCTTGATATCAAGCAAGGTGATGAAAGTAAGGTTGTCTTAGCTATATCACAACGAGAATTTGAACGAGACCACTATCTCAAGGCACAATTAACCTCGCTGCAATGGGCTAAAACCTTGAATATGGATGTCAGTATTCAACAACAGAAATTAACCGATTTTATGCTCAAACGCGCCGATCATTTCGACAGTTTAGTGCATTACACACAAGATGAATTACAAAAAGCCGTTTCAGAAGCTGAAAGCGCTGGGGCCGATATCACTGCCGAACAAAAAGCAGAGGTGATGGCACTAAAAGAACGTTTAGATCAAAGTAGCTCAAGCCTAGCTGTATCAGCGGGAATGCTCGAAACACTAGGCCAAGATGTCACGGCTTTTAAACAAACCTTGTTTAGCGTGTCAGGTGATATCACCCAAGATGTATTGAACTTCAGTGTCGCGTCTAATCTGCTGCAAGGCTGGCTTAACGTCATCAAAGATCAAACCATTAATAATGGTCCTAGCTTAACCTTCAAAATTTTAGTCTTTGTATTTATTTTATTTTTAGCCAGTTTAGTGGCCAAAATTGTCACCAAAATTATCTCGAAAACAGTAAAAGCATCAAAATTACAATTTAGCCAATTACTGCAAGACTTCTTTATTTCGTTGTCCAGTAAGGTGGTATTTGCATTAGGATTATTAATTGCCTTATCACAGCTCGGGTTTGAGCTTGGGCCTTTGCTCGCTGGTTTTGGTATTGCCGGTGTGATTATTGGTTTTGCATTACAAGACACATTATCAAACTTTGCATCTGGGATGATGATCTTAATCTATCGTCCATTTGATGTCGGTGATCTGATTAATGCAGCCAATGTTACCGGTCGTGTGAGTCACATGAGCTTAGTATCAACAACCATCAAAACCCTCGATAACCAACGCTTGATTGTGCCAAACAATAAAATTTGGGGCGATACCATTAACAATATTACTGCCGAGCATCAGCGCCGCGTAGACATGATTTTTGGTATTAGTTACAGCGACAATGTTGAACATGCTGAAACCATTTTAAAAAGTATTGTTGAGCAACACCCTAAGGTGCAAGAACATCCAGAACCAATTGTAAAACTGCACACATTAGGTGAATCTTCAGTCGACTTTGTTGTCAGGCCTTGGGTTAACCCTGATGATTACTGGGAGGTTTACTGGGATATTACTCGTGCAGTGAAAATACGCTTTGATGCTGAAGGCATTAGTATTCCGTTTCCACAACGCGATGTACATATTTATCAAAAATAACCCAGTGCTTAAGCTAATCAAGCTAAATCAATGGCATGCTATGTCGCCTAATGTAGTCAAACATTGTGTCAAAGTATGCTACAACAATGATTAACTGACCTCATCCATTTAGCGGATGAGGTAAATAGCTAAAAATAACACTGGCTCAGTGATTTTGTTCTGTCTTGCTAAGATTCGTTGGCTTTTGATAGCGAGTCGCTTATCAGTCAATGCGGATCTAAAAGTGCTTTAATAAGCATTTATTACCCCTAACTAAGGTTAAAATTAACTTATGACCCAATCTACTTTTAGATTTTCTGATTTTATCGCCGGATTTTGGCGTGCTGATGCTTGGAATATGTCGCCACAGCAACTGCTTGGCTTAATTGAGCATTATCTTGATCTTGGCGTCACGACCATGGACCACGCTGATATATATGGTATGTATCAGTGTGAAACCTTATTTGGTGAAGCGTTAGCCCTAAAACCACAGTTACGTCAGCAAATGCAGTTGATCAGTAAGTGTGGCATTAAACCCTTGTTTGATGGCTATGATGGTCGTTATGTTAATCATTACGACACAAGTAAAGCGCATATTATTCAAAGTGTTGAAAATTCACTTACTGAATTAAAAACTGATCACTTAGATGTCTTACTCATCCATCGCCCCGATCCATTAATGAATGCTGACGAAATGGCTGCCGCTTTCGAGCAATTGCATGCCCAAGGTAAAGTCAGCCACTTTGGTGTATCTAACTTTACCACCAGCCAATTTGATTTACTGCAATCACGCCTCAGTACTCCGTTGATCACTAACCAAGTTGAAATATCGCCTTTAGCCATGCAGAGCTTGCATGATGGTGTGCTTGATCAGTGTCAACAACACCGCATCACCCCAATGGCATGGTCTTGTTTGGGCGGTGGAGATCTCCTTTCAGCGAACACGCCCCAAGCACTGAGAATTCGCAATACCCTGCACGATATTGCTCAGCAAGTTGGCGCACAAGACATTAGCCAAGTGATTTATGCTTGGGTTCGTATGCATCCAAGTCGCCCTGCTCCTATTATCGGCAGTGGTAATCTAGAACGTATCACCAGCGCGGTAAATTCAGCTAACATTGAACTTGATCGACAACAATGGTTTAGCATTTGGGAAGCGGCAATGGGCCACTCGGTACCTTAAGTCTGCCATAAAAAAGCTCAGGTATTAACCTGAGCTTTTTTATGTTCGCAATTGACTTACCACTGACGTTTAAGCCACCTCAGCGAGGTCTATCTGCTTATAAATAGGTAACATCACCCTGCAAATGCGGTCGACGACCTTTGACATCACGTATTTGAAAACGTTTACCATTCTCAGTACTTTCAAATGCAAATGTCACTTCAGACGGCATAAACACCGGTAATTTAAATTCAACATCAACCTGAAAAGGTCGATCACCGATATAAGTCATCAACTGAGATAATGCACGCGCTTTAGACCACATGCCATGGGCCAACACTCGCTCAAAACCAAAGCGTTTTGACAATAAAGGATGCAAATGGATCAAGTTATAATCGCCCGAAGCTTTGGCATAACGACGGCCTAAGTCATCGGTTAAACGCCATTGCTGGACATTTTCCCATGCCATCTCAGACGCTTTAGGCGGACGAGCCCGCCGCCCAGCAGACTCAATGCGATATAAGTATGTTGATAACGCTTGCCATACAAGCTCTTCACCAACCAACACTTTTGAAACTAAATCAAACTCAAGTCCAGCATCTGTAGTGCGACTCGCTGACAGTTCGCACTGCACAGTCAATATTTCATCAGTACGTACAGGACGAAATACACTAATACTATTTTTTAAGTGGATCATTCCAAGCAACGGAAATGTCACGGCTTTATGAGTAAAAATCATCGCATGCAAACGAAATGCCCACACATATAAATACGTTGGAGGTAACACCCTATCATCGTATTCAAAACCACATACTGCGGCATATTGCCGAATTTTCTCTTGCGACAGCACCACATTAGAAGCTTGCACATAAATATTCGGCAGCGGTTGTTGATCCCATCCCGGTTTACGACCAAATAGGATTTTTCGATACAAAGACAACAGCGAAGGCATCGCCTGTAATTCGATAGCGTAGTCGTGACTCACAATGTTGTACCCTAAATAGGCAGCAAAAAGTATGCGCTGCAAAGATGGTTAGTCGATCATTATACCTTAGACTCTTACTGTTGCTAAACCGCTAATTATAAAATGCGCTTAAAGTCGGTTGTCATTGCTGCTTATATTGATTAATCGATAAACTTTTATTTACCCTATATGCACAATCACTGATTTGTCTTTACCTTTTTCAGCCTACAGTGCGACAATTACGTTACTCCATATCGGCTCAATAACGTGATGTAACTTAAATCGTGCAAGATAAAAATTTCGATACTCTTAGTCAAAAGTTTGCGCAAAACATCTATGGCACCACTAAAGGTGAAATCCGTGCTGCAGTATTGTGGCGAGACTTAATCCCAGCATTAACTCGCTTGAATAAACCACGATTACGCATTTTAGATGCTGGGGGAGGATTTGGTTTTTTGAGCCAAAAACTGGCTGCGTTGGGCCATGATGTGGTGCTATGTGATATTTCTGAGCAGATGTTGGCCATAGCCCAACAACAGATTGCCGCCTCAGACACAGAATTATCAATCGAGTTAGTGCATAGCCCTATTCAAGCACTAACCGTGCAGCAGTTTGGTCAGTTTGATGTCATCTTATGCCACGCTGTAGCCGAATGGCTCACTGATGCTGAATCGACTTTGCATGGGTTATTAAGCCTGCTAAAACCGAATGGGTTATTTTCGCTGATGTTTTTTAATAAGGAAGCCTTGCGCTTTCACAGTTTAATTTCAGGCAACTTTGACTATGTTAAGCGTGATTTTAAGGTTAAAAAGAAGGTTGGATTAACCCCTAACCATCCCCTGTATATTGCAGATGTTCGCGCTTGGTTTGCCCAATGGCAACTGTCGATGATCAGTCAATCTGGGGTTAGGGTGATTAATGATTACTTAAAAAATAATCTCCCGCCCAACTTCGATAAACATCAGCTTATTGAAATGGAATTGGCTTATTCACAACGTGAGCCATATTTATCTTTAGGTCGATATGTTCATTTTCTTGGTCAATCAAAGCCAATATAAGCATAAAGTTATACTATTATTGGCCCTTGTGGACGCACAACATCCTCCTTAACACTGCAAAAAGGTACAAGGGGTGACCGTTGCACCTTGCTGTTTAAGTAAGTCAGGAATGGCTTGCTGACCAACAATATGGCCTGCTCCAACCACAATAAACAGCTGTTTATAATTACGCTGTTGTAGCAACTGGATAATTTTTTGCGTCATGGTGTGATTGCGTTGCCACAGTAATTTTTCAAGCAATTCATCGGCATCGCCCGCTTGCGATTCCATAATGGTTGCCAATGCACTGGCATCGCCTTGGCGCCAAGCATAAATTAAATCAAGCATTTCGGCATCACTGACGTTGATCGAATCATCCAGCATTTGCATTTGGGTCGCGGTTGAAAATGATGAAATTAACTCAAATTGAAACTGCATACTTTCAAGTTCAACTAGGGCTTTGTCACTGCGATTGGCCATAAAATAAGCATCGACGCCTTGGTCTGCGCTATAACCCAATTGCGCATAACGGCCCATACTAATTTGTGCTGACTGTAACCAGGGAGCATACGGTGCTAATGCCTGACACAAACTTTGATGACTTTGGCAATAAACTTGGCGTGTCACATTAACGTCTGCGGCAATATCGGCAGACAAAGCACCGTACTGCTGTAATAGCGCTCCCGTGTCACCTTGGCTAATATCGGCCTCAACCACGAGTGCATCGGCTTGCTTAAATGCCGACTCAATATGTTGTCCTAATGGGTAAAAATCTTGGCGACCGATATGAATTGAACCCAGTAAATACGCTTGCTGTTGCTGATACTCAATTTTATAAAATACTGGCGAATCCAATGCCATTGCCGATGTAGAGCCAAAACACAGTAGAAATACCACTAAACTAAAGCTATATCGCTGTAAACGACGATAAATCATCCCTATATTAAAAATAAGCGGACTTTTCCTTGTTGCCAGCATAACGGCTCCTTATAATTAGCTTTATTATTTACAAATGCACTATGAGGCAATTATGCCGTACACCAATGTTTTTCTACAGATAAAAGAAAACCTGCAAATAGCCTATAGACAAGCGATTGACTCTGATGCTCGCCTTGACGAATTGCGTAAAGCAGGACATGGTAAGTTTGTGGCTATCTTTACTGAAGATCAAGGATTTACGGAAAGTAGCAACCGTTTCTTGCCCTATGTACAAGAATTGGTAGCTGAGTTTGATGCGATGCAGAGTAGTACTCATGTCGCACCTGAAACTCTCGAAGCCTTTGTCAAAAAACTTGCGACTTTACTGCAAACGCTGCAAGTATTTAAACTGTCTAAATAATCTTTATGCTCCTGCGGAATCTTCATGCAGGAGCAACCTTAGTTGATATGACCTTTACATGTTGCGGCGACAATCATTGATAAAACCCAATGGCGACAATCAAGCGTAACCAGCGTCACTGGCACATTTGGTTATCAACAACGATTCATCAAGTCACTACAGATAAAACAGACAACCCTGCGCTAAATCAACCTTATCGATATAATCCTAAGTACTGTCGCCAAGGGCTATAGTTTAGGTGCGACACTCTTTTGTAACCAATCGGTAAATAAAGTTGTTTCGTACTGAAATGGTCGGTCATTAAAGCGATGTGAGTTAGACATAAAACTCATATCTGTGATTTTCTCATCACCAACAATAATCACCTTGTCACCTTCTTTAATCGTGTAACTAAAGGTGGCTCTGGGTGGGTATAAATCTTTTACAACACGTAAATCACCCGGCGTGGCACCAAATGTTGGTCGCATGTCTCCCGCTAGATCAAAGTTAGTCACTGTCATTTGCAGTGTCTGTCCTGGCTTGAGGGTTTTTTCAGCTTCTTTATTGATGTTCTTGGTTAAAGTGTCAAATAAACGGTTTTCAAATCGTGACTGAAGCTCGTTAGAAGTTCTGATATCACTGAAATCTTTTGGATTTTGCCATTCAATTTTTACCAGCCCAACTTCAGTAAGAGGATTAGGTGGTGGCGCATCTTCAGCCATAACAATTTGGGATACTAATACCGAAGCTAGCATTATATATTTTACATTCATAATAGACCTCCTGGGACTTAGGCGCTTGTGATAACACAGGTTTCAAGGCTGCTTCAGATAACGCTATTCAGCTTCTGTTAAAGCAACTTTGACCATATTTGCACGCCGATACTTATCATCAAATCAAATGTTAGCCATTAAGCTATCATCACTATAAATTGACTATAGTCCTCATAAGCTGAACCAAAGCTTAACAACGCCTAAGATCAAGCGGTCCACTAAAATGGAAAACGCGCACTCAATAAAGGATAGGTTTGACGCATAATTTTTGGTTTAGTGCTAAATTTTTTCCCTTCTGGAGTACTGTGTCCTGAGGGTAAGAATGGCAGCTCTAAGCCAGTGCGGTCTTCGTAGACTTGTCCTGCAATCAAATCATAATCTTCAACAAACGGGTAAGCATAATCGTCCACTAACGGCCAATGTTCTAATTCCCCTAAGCTATCTGGATTGGCGATAATCTTGTTGTACCATTGCTGACCTAACGACAATAAAAAACACCTAAACTCAGTAAAAGCATCATCAGAATCGCAACCTGTCACTATGTATGCTGCTCCCCAAATCGACCAGGAATAACTGCGACGTAATTGTTGACCTAATATTTTATCGAATGCCTTGAGTGCTTCATCGTCCAAGCTTTCTAATTGCTGGCGTAAACTCAGGGTGAGATCTGCAGAAGACTGCTCAGGTTTATCGCGGGTCACTAGCGCCCAAAAATGTGTTTCTGTCATCAAAATATACCCATCACTCTGTTTTGTGCGATATTCTACCTCAAATTCTCCAGTACTATGATCAATATGAACCAAAATTCAGCCCAACGAATGCCCGTTAGAGTGATGATCCTTATCTCACTGTATGTTGTACTCACTCTTGTTGCTATTTGGCGCGCGATCACCTTTGAAGCCTTTGACTTATTAACTCTGGGAGTGATACCGGTTTTTATTGGTTTACTAATACGTGCGCCATGGACAAAAGTACTGCTACTCAGCTATGTCGCCCTACAAAGCCTAGGGTTAGTTGCAATGACAACAACGGCGTTGATTGCCTATCAAATCACCCCTGAAGACGTCAAACTGGTATTTCGAGGCTATAATATTCCATTAATTCCGCTATGGTTATTACTGTTAAGTGTGGTGGTGTTTCAATGGTGGGTTGGTCTGTCGAACGCGACCAGAGACTATCTTGCTCAAAAATAAACACCAAGTGCTATAGGCCTAGCTTAACTATCATCTCTAGCATTTTTTTAGTGTACAATTTATTCACACATGCAACATTAAAATAATACTAATAATAAATATCTGTGGAACGTGAATTATGACTAGCTTATCTCCAAGTGAATTATCCATCCTATTACTTGAGCCTTCAGAGACTCAACGTAAGATCATTATTACTCGCCTTCAGCAAGAAGGTGTCAGCAGCATCCAAACTGCCGCAACCATTGCTGAAGCTAAAGAGATAATCCATCGCCATAAACCAGACTTAATTGCCAGCGCACTGCATTTTATCGATGGCGAAGCCACTGAGCTATTGCAGTACATCAAAATGACTCCAGCATTGAGTGATATTCAATTTATGCTGGTTTCCAGTGAGTGTCGTCGTGAACAGCTAGAAATTTTTAGACAATCAGGCGTAGTGGCTATCTTACCAAAACCATTTAATGCCGAACACTTAGCTACGGCACTTAACTCAACCATTGATTTACTCAGCAATGACGAGCTCGATTTAACCCACTTTGATGTTCACAGCATTAGAGTATTGGTGGTTGATGATAGCCGAATGGCACGAAATGTTATTAAGCGCACCATAGGCAATTTAGGCATACAGCTAATTACTGAGGCTGTTGATGGTGAACAAGCGATTAGCCTAATGAAAGACAATATGTATGATTTAGTGATCACTGATTACAATATGCCCTCGGTAGACGGACTTGCACTGACTCAGTACATCCGTAACCACAGTCAACAATCTCATATTCCAATCCTAATGGTATCGTCAGAAGCCAACGATACTCATCTGAGTAATGTATTTAGTGCTGGCGTCAATGCGCTTTGTGACAAGCCTTTCGAGCCGCAGTTAGTTAAGAAAATTCTTTATCAGCTCTTAGAAGAGTAACAACAAGGCAAATAAAGACATTATTTGTGCTAATTTTGCTTTAAAACCATTACAGATACTGAATTTATGGGATAAAGTGCTTTTAAACCAGCATCGCTTGTGGCATGTTAATCATGTTTTAAAAAAACACTTCTATGGAAAGCAGAGAATATCAATATGAACAAAAGTGAATTAATTGCAAAAATCGCTGAAAATGCGGAACTAACAAAAGCTGAAGCTGGCCGCGCTCTAAAGTCTTTCGAACAAGCGGTAACTGAAGCCATGAAAAATGGTGATAAAATTTCTATTGTTGGCTTTGGTTCTTTTGAAACCACTCAACGTGCCGCGCGTACTGGTCGTAATCCACAAACTGGCAAAGAAATTCAAATCGCAGCAGCTACAGTGCCTAAGTTTAAAGCTGGAAAAACACTAAAAGATAGCGTTAATTAATTATTCGTTTACTCTTTTTTTGCTAGAAACCTCCTTTATGGAGGTTTTTTATTGCCTGCTTTTTATATTTATCCTCTGCAAACAGTATTATCTCTTAATTCAACATCAACGAATATTAGGATGCTGAGCACTGTTGCACAAAAAAGGGGCGAGCTTGCATCATTAAGTTGCAACAAATATGCAACAAAATGATCCATGAATACATAAGCAACTGACTTTAATAGGAAAATAGAGTTGGCATGCGATTCGCTAATTAATCTTCAGACAAACCAACATTGAGTTCATTTAGTTACACATAAATGCCTCATTGATAATAAAACGTTAAGGGATGAAGATGAAAAAATCACTATATCAAGCAATTGCATTATCAACAGGCTTATTACTGAGTGGCTCTGCCCTTGCTGAAGTTACGGGTAATATTGGCGCAACATCAAACTATTTATGGCGTGGCACCACACAAACTAATGATGCGGCTGCGGTTCAAGGTGGCATTGATTATGCCCATGACTCTGGTTTTTATGCTGGCACTTGGGTATCTAATGTCGATTTCGGTGATGAAACCAGTTACGAGTTAGATTTGTACGGCGGTTATGGTGGTAACTTTACTGAAGACTTAACTTACGACATTAGCTACCTTTATTATGCTTACCCAGATGCTGGTGGCAGTATTGATTTTGGTGAAGTCGCGCTCACTCTTGGATGGAAATGGCTAGATGTTGGCTATTCTAAAGTAATTAATGCTGATTCAGGTGTTTCTGGTGCCAGTGACGAAACAGATTGGAGCTATATCCAGGCCAATGCCAGCTTCCCGTTAACAGAAAAGCTCAGCGTCGCATTCCACTATGGTTATTCACAAGGCGATGTAGTTGAAGATTTGTTCGGTGACACTTATGCAGACTACAACGTCACATTAAGTGCTGAAACAGACATAGGTACCGTATCCTTCATGGCTTCTGATACTGACTTACCAGACAATGATGCAAAAGTTGTTTTAGGCTACTCTTACGGGTTTACACTATAACGAGTAACACCATTACTGGCTCGCTTTATGAGTATATCAACGCCACCTCATTAACAGGTGGCGTTTTTCTATCTGTAGCAGATAGAAGCAGTATTATCTGGCGACATCATGGCATAGATAATACTTGTTTAAGCACACACTCTTCGCACTTGGCTTTATGTTTTACTAGCAAGAAATACATTTACTGCTAAGCTCAAAACGAAGGGTAAAAATAGCTGTCCAATTAAGGAAAAATATTTTACTTCCCTATTAACGTTTTTTTAGTTAGAAAATGCTCATTGAATTAATACCACGCTTTTATTTTACATGAGGGTTTTGTGATGGCTAATATTAGTGAAATAGTGCCTGATGACACAGAAATAGATGCGATGACGACGCCTAGAAACGTTAAGTCTGCCGAAAGTTTACAGCATAAACGCCAAGTGAAACGAAGATTAGAAGATTTTCTCGAACAAGCCCAATTACGCAAAGCAATTGGTGACGATGACTTTTTCTAAAAAATAGGGATAAACGCTTATATCGTTTATCCCTGTCTGTATTATCATCTTTATCTCAGCGGATGTTAGGCGCTGATCAATATGCTATACGCTTTTAATTTGTTCGCGCCGCATATGCTTACCCGCTTGGGTTTGGGTGAGCAGCAGCTCGGCTTTGGCCCCTAGATAGACATAGATTCCCAGCCCTACCAACAAGCCCACTACGGCTAACATCATTAAAATTGCTGGCTCAATATATTGCTTTTCCCCTAGCGACGCTTTAAACATAGTCAACAAGGCTTCTATTGAAATCGCAATCAAAATGGTCGAAATAAACCGCGTAATCGTTCGTCGAGTTGAACTGTGACGAAAAATATCTTTATGCATCAATACTTCTTCTTCCAAAATAGTTTTACCCAAATCAAAAATGGCTAATGCCAAGGTAAGAAAAATAATAATGCCGAAGGGTTGCAATGGATCATGGGTAGCAGAAATTTGGCTAAAAAGGGTATAAATGTCACGAACTACAGTCCACATTAGCACGCTCACTAACACAAAAAGGCCCAGTACAATTGCAGCATAAATACTTTTAAAAAAAGGCGACATTTTGCGTCTAGCACTGTCACCCATCATAAACTCAATTAAGCGCGTTAAGTTGACATCAATAACCACAATTACCACTTGCCCAGACGCAGATTTAATCATTTGTGATGCAGACAAACACAAGCCACCACCAGAATTAGACAAATAAGGTCGAGTAATATGCACAGTATCAACCGCAGTCAATTGGGTAAAGTAAGGCCGCTGACTTCGATCTGCACGGTCACCGCAATTCATTAATTTAACCTGCTGGTTAATGACGCTGATATTGGGGCAAATCTGTATGCCCTGAGCATTCAATAAATAAATCAGTTCCACGAAGGGATAGCTTATCGCCATATCTTCAAAAATTTTAGCCGATATAGGTTGCTCGAATAAATTAATATCGCCCACACCAATCAAAATAGACTCTAGTAGCTCGTGCACTAAATGCTCATATTCATGATAACGCTCAATCACACTTAAATAGCTCATCGCTGCCATAAATTTTCCTTTTAATTATTACTACTTTAGGTAAAGCAGTTTTAATGCCAAGAAAATAATTGAATATTTTTAGTAACTTAAAAAAACCACCCTTAAGACATTGCTATACGCCATGATAAATTGCACTAAAATAGTGCTGACTAGATGGTTATTTTTTCATTGCAGTTTTATGATCAACATCTGCTAATATGGCCGCTAGCACTGCTAACAACTTCTCTAGATTAGGAAAAGACAATGTCTGACTCTTTATTGCGTTATCAACAAGATATTCGTCGTTTTTCTGATGAATTAATTCGCATCCAAGCGCCAATTAAAATTTTAGACTCAATAAAATGGCCAAGACAAATTGAAGATGATTTTTTAGCGCAAAAAAGTAAACAATTACCCAACGTTAGTAATGACTTTTATCAGTCAATTCCGCTATCGTTTAACGCAGATCAAACTCAAACAGACCTGCAAGGTTTAAAAACTGCCGTTGAGCGTGGTTTAGGTAAACGCGATAAATTAGGTAAAATTTTACTGGCCAATATTGATCAATATCGCATAGTAATAGACATGCTGCATAATCGTGGCAAGCCGATGTTTGGTAAACTTAGCCAAGAGCTTTACGGCAGTGCCAGCCACAAATTACATGGCGATCGCCATACATTACGCCAACTGGGCGATCGCTTAAGCCATATATTTTCTTTGCCAGCGGCGCGCCACATGAATAGCCGCCATCCTAAGATTGTAACGGCACCAGAAGCGGTAAATGTTCTCAGCGAACGCTTAGTGAAGTATTTTCATAATGATGAAATTCACGTTAAATTGAGTGATGGTATTGTGTCCGATGCCGCCGTCGGTGGCGATACGGTTAAGCTCAATACTCGCGCCATGTTCAGCGAATCTGATCTGAATATCTATGAAGTGCATGAAGGCTGGGTTCATGTGGGCACCACACTCAATGGCCGAGCTCAACCTCATGCCACTTGGCTCAGCGTTGGATCACCACGGGTTACCGCTTCGCAAGAAGGCTTAGCTGTGCTCATGGAAATGCTCACCTTAAGCTCAAATCCGGGCCGCGCTCGACGTATTAGCGATCGAGTATCTGCGGTAGACATGGCAGAGAAAGGTGCTGATTTTATTGAAGTGTACCGCTATTTCAGAGACCTTAATTTAAGCTCAAAAGACAGCTATCGGGTAACTCAACGGGTATTTCGTGGTGGCATGGTCGGCGGCGGTAGCTTTTTTACTAAAGATATCTCTTACGTGCGCGGTTATGTAGAAAATATTAACTTTATTCGTAGTGCCATCAGCACTGGGCTACCTGAGTTAATCCCTATGCTATTTTTAGGCAAATTAGCCATTGAGGATATTCCGGTACTATACCAAGCTTATCAAGAAGGTATTATTGCCCACCCTAAGTATTTACCTCCGATGTTTGAAGATATTAGCGGACTTTATGCTTGGTTTGGTTTTGCCTCAGGAATAGGCAATATCGACCTAAAAGGGGTGCAACGCCATTTTGCTCGCCAATTCAAAAATGTTGTTCCAAGTTCTGCCGTCGACTTATTTGAAGACTCAGAGTTTGATAATAATTTCGAATAAACCACAGTGGTAATGTAATAGGTTAAGTGCGCGATAGTTACACTTAACCTATTAAAAATAAACTTCTTTTAAATGATACAGGTAACACTCACTATATTGCACTAATAGACACTAAGTAACGAATCTATCTAAATACCTCGGTCGATGACATACGCCTCACCATTACACTCTAAATACACAGCACACGATGGGTAATTAACTTTGCCGCATTGCTTCATAACAATGGCATTTCCACCACGTTGTTTCACTTGTAATTTGAGCGATTTAGTCATTGAAGACAAGCTAGGGAGATCATCTAACTTATCAGGATCCGATGAGACTTCACAATATGAAGTGGTCACATCGCCTAGAAACTTTGCTTTGAACCGGGATATTTCTCCAGAGGTATAAGTATCAATCTCTGCTATCTTGGCATTGCCAAGCGCAATGGTACCCGCATTTGTTCGCAGCGACAGATTAGAACACCCGGACAAGAGCATCACCATCAATAACGCTGCGCTTGATACAGCAAAAGTAAGATGTTTCATAAAAATCCTTTTAAGGAAGCATGTTCATCTATTTACCAATGAACATGCTTAACCACGATTGCGAAATATTAACGTGAGTCGTTAACTAGACGAGTTTAAGCGTTAGCTTTCAAAGCTCGTTGCTTAATAAAATACTCACGAGTTAAGCCAAACACCACAGGACTTAACAACACCAACGCAATTAAGTTTGGAATCGCCATCATCGCATTTAATGTGTCAGCTAATAACCAAATAAACTCTAACGAACTGACTGCGCCTATCGGTACAACTAAGGTCCAAATTAGACGAAATGGTTTGACGGCTTTATCACCTAAAAGGTATTGGACACATTTTTCACTGTAAAAACTCCAACCTAAAATGGTGGTAAAGGCAAATATAGCCAATGCAATTGCCACAATATAATTTCCCATAGGCAATGCATTTGAAAATGCCAATGAGGTTAACGCCGCGCCGTTTTCACCTGATGTCCAGGCACCAGAAACCACAATAGCCAAACCGGTAATTGAACACACAATAAGGGTGTCAATAAACGTGCCTAACATAGCGACTAAACCTTGTTTTACAGGATTATTAGTTTGTGCTGCGGCATGAGCAATCGGGGCACTACCTAAACCAGCTTCATTGGAAAATACGCCTCGCGCTACACCAAATCGAATTGCAGCCCATACCGCTGCGCCTGCAAAACCACCTTGGGCTGCGACCGGGTTAAAAGCACTTTCAATAATTAACAGAAAAGCCGCGGGTACTTGCGCTGCATTAACAATCAATACCGCTAAACCCGCAGTAATATAAAACACTGTCATTAATGGCACTAGCTTACCAGCCACTTCAGCAATACGCTTAATACCGCCCATCAGTACCGCACCAACCAGCACCATTAACACCACGCCGGTCACCCAACTAGGCACGCCAAAATTACTGCTCATCGCATCCGCAACCGAGTTAGCTTGTACGGTATTACCAATACCAAAACCAGCAATAGAGCCAAAAATAGCAAATGCAGTACCTAACCAAGCCCACTTACTGCCTAAACCGTTTTTGATGTAATACATAGGGCCACCAACATGGTTGCCATTAGCATCTGTTTCACGAAACCTCACCGCCAAAACAGCTTCCGAAAACTTAGTCGCCATACCCACGAGCGCCGTACACCACATCCAAAATAGCGCACCCGGACCACCAATAAAAATCGCCGTTGCCACACCCGCAATGTTACCGGTACCAATAGTGGCTGATAATGAGGTCATTAATGCATTAAACGGGCTGACATCACCCTTTTCGCTATCATCTGTAACCTGACGACCCGCCCATAACAATCTAAAGCCTCGATTTAGCTTTAAAATAGGCATGAATTTTAAGCCAATCGACAGAAATAGCCCGACACCTAAAATCATAATTAGCATGGGAACACCCCATACTATACCGTTAACCATATTGACAAATTGTGTGACTGCTTCCATGTAAAAACCTCATAATGAGTAATGATTTATGTCTAAAGTTATAATTATTATTAACTAACCTCACCTCGCGGATAATAGACAGGATAAAACGTTTAAACGGGAGTCATACCAAATCTACAAAATCAAACCTACACTGTGCTTTACTCACCAGGCTGTTTGAAAACCGTTTATTATCCAAAACTGAGGTTAATTATCTTCTGATTCCCCCTCAACAGCCCAACTCCGTTGAAAAACAATCATTTTAGATTACCTCGATTTCGTTAATCATAGCAACCATGTATATGTGACTAGCGCCAACTTCAATAATACCGTCCTAAAGTCATCAGAAGATCCCCCTATTAATATAAATCGCGCATTGTTCTGCCATGACGCAGATATGCATTCAGAGACGGTTATAAATAAGTACCAATATTGGTTTATAGGTCGATAAATAAAAATATTAACTTACTTGGGAAGGACAAGAACGAGGACATCAAAGCAGCTATTGATTGGCGTTAAGTGTTTATATGCCAAGTTAAGCCGCTTCGAAGCGGTAACACAAACCATCACTCAAATAGCATTGAGATTTCGCTAATGAGTAATCTAAGGTTAGGGTGAATAAGTTTCAACGGCATCAATATCAGATTGTTGCACTAATTTAGCCATACAAGACTGACAAACACATTGATTATTGGGTAAATCAACCCCAGAAGATGTTGCGTTAAACTGCGCAATAATGGAGGGCATATCCACGGTTTGCTTAGCGCACCAACATGCATCTATGGCTAATCCTTGCTCCATGGCACAAGCATTATCTTGTTGGCACAGTGGGCACAATTGTGCCGCAAAGGTGAATAATGTCATTGCCCAACCTATGAGGTAATAATAAATAAAAGCTAAGATCAACATACTGCCATTTCTGATCGCTATGCTCAATAAGCTCTGTCTAAGTAATGTGTACACTGACAAAAAAGCCCATTAAGCGTTCACTCAATGGGCATCATTCATAGGTTTATCTTAATTCAGATAGATATCAAGGCTTAACTGTATTTTTAAGCGGAAAAACCGGATACGAATCAGTCCCTAAAATAGGCTTACCAGCAACCGATTGGCCATAATAGCCCTGGTGCTGATGGTATGTGGCTTGAGTCTTACTCACATCACCATCAAAACGAGGATCTTGTGGGCGATCAAACGAATTAACATAAGCGGCAACATCCCAAGCTTGCTGAACGGTAAGCTGGACACTTTTACCTAACGGCATATTTTCATAAATAAAATCAGCAGCCGTATTTACGCGATGCATTCCAGCGCCCCAGTTGAAGCTTTGAGGTCCCCATAATGGCGGCAAGGCAGCAACCCCAGCGATTATTTGTCCTTGACCATCTTCGCCATGACAAGTTTGGCAATGAGCTTGATAAACAATCATACCGCGCTCAGGCGCATAGGCTAATTCTGGATCTGGCGCTTTAGGAAAGCCCCGTCCAGGTAACTGACTTAGCGCTTTGGTATCTAAATTTTTGGCAATGGCCTCTGGCATCGGGAAATCATCCCGCATTGCACCTTTCACTAATTCAGCATCAGATAACTCAGGCACAGGGCCGCTAACGTTATATTGTGCCATTAATCCACTCATGCCTAACCAGTATGAATAAGCAGATATTGCCACTAACTCAGGAGAACCAGACTCGGGCGCTTTACCGTTCATTGAATAAGTAAAACAACCTTGAACACGCTCTTGAAAGCTGTTCACTTTATCATTTTTCTTACGATAGGCCGGATAGGCAAAATATGCCCCCCATAAAGGCGACGAATTAGCTTGTTGCCCTGCATTCATATGACAATTAGCACAACTGAGTTGATTACCAACGTACTTATCTCTAAGCGTTTGAGTATTCACGAACAATTGATAACCTAGGCGAACTTTGTCACCAAAAACTCCCGCAGGAATATCGGTTAATGACGCAGGTTGTAGATAGTTCTCACCCACTTTTTTAGGTACTGCAGGCAATGCCGCTTGGCGATCAGGTAGTGCTGCTGAAGCTGTAGCAGGGACTTCAGTTAACATTTCATTGGCCTGTAAAGGCAAGCTAAACAGGACACCAATGCTCAATAGCGATAATAATTTCATAGCCATGTCCTTATTTTATATTGGCAAAATACTGCGATAATCCATCGATTTCGGCAGCTGTTAATTTCCGCGCAATATTACCCATCATATTGTCAACATCACCGGTTCGAGTGCCGTCTTGCCAAGCTAATAGTTGGGTCTTGATGTAACTGGCTTGCTGGCCTGCTAAGCGAGGGAAATTGCCTCCACCAATGGCCGATGGCCCATGACAACTGGTACACGCCGGAATAGTTCGCGACCAATCGCCTTGAAAGGCTAATCTTTCAGAGGGATCACTAATGGCAACCTTGTCACCGCGAAATTGCAGCGAAATATCTGCAACTGGCTGTTGGCTAAAATATTGTGCCACTAGGCCAATATTATCACCTTGTACCGTGGCAGCCATTGCTAGCATGGTGGGGTTTTGACGTTTACCGGCATGAAACAACTTGAGTTGATTGGTAATGTATTCAGCCGATAAACCAGCTAAACGAGGGCCAATGATATCAATTCCTTGACCTTGAGCACCATGACAAGAAGTACATAACTGAGCGGCGGGTGGAATGGCTTGTTGAGGTTCTGCAGCATTTGCTTGCACAATATTAACTATGGTTAAGCCAGCCAATACACTGAGTACATAAAAGGATGTTTTCATCATCACACCTTTTTAGTTATTAATTGTTGTTAATATACCATAGGCTATAAATATGAAAAAAAGAATACGGCAAACGTCGAATACTCACACAAAAGGCCATAAATATTAAACAAAAACCCCGCTAATGAAATCATTAACGGGGGTTAGAGACTATGACCACTGCGTCTGTTGGTATCGACTCAGCAGCCATTCTAATTTAACTTTTTTGAATAGGACGGCCTATTCAACGCTAAGCCATTTACGCTTAGTTCAAGGCAAAAGGCGCAATTTAATGGTTTAAATGAATGAGCATTTTTGCAACGATAAAATAGGCGTAGAGTCGTTACGCCTGTTTACTTTGGACGCACACCTAACGTATGGCAAATAGCATAAGTTAATTCGGCACGGTTAAGAGTATAAAAATGAAAATCTTTAACCCCTTCACGAGACAATACTTTTACCATATCAATCGCAACGTTGGCTCCAACTAACTGACGAGTTGCAGGGTCGTCATCTAAACCTTCAAATTGGCGATGTAACCAATGTGGAATCGCCACGTTAGTCATTCCAGCAAAACGTTTAGTTTGCTTAAAGTTAGTCACCGGCAAAATGCCAGGGATAATTTCAACATCTATGCCAGCGGTGACACAGCGATCGCGAAAACGTAAATAGGATTCAACATCAAAGAAAAACTGAGTAATGGCACGGTTGGCGCCCGCATCAATTTTTTTCTTCAAGTTAATTAAATCAGCCTGAGCGTTACGCGCATCTGGATGAACCTCAGGATACGCCGCAACCGAAATATCAAAATCTGCCACTGAACGTAATAAACGTACTAAATCATTAGCAAAGCGAGTTGGTTTTGGGCTGCCTTCAGGCAAATCACCACGTAAGGCGACAATGTCTCTAATACCTGAATTCCAATAATGCTTTGCCAGTTCAACTAACTCTTCATCACTAGCATCAACCAAGGTTAAATGCGGTGCCGCTAGAAGATTCGTCTCTTTCTGAATACGTTCAATCACGCTATGAGTACGATCACGTACGCCGGAATTGGCACCATAAGTCACAGAGACAAATTTAGGATTTAACGGCTCTAAACGACGAACTGAATTCCACAGGATCTCTTCCATCTCTGGCGTTGATGGCGGGAAGAATTCAAAAGAAACATTAATATCATTCAGCTCAGACAAGCTCTGATTTAACGACTGGGCATGTTGCGCATGATGAAAAGCCATAATGTATTCCTTCAACTTCTGTAAAACTTAGGAGCCAATACCAATTAACTAACTTTCAATTTAGCCGTTTGGACGTCTATATGTCCATATACTAGTTTAACTGCATCCTAAGTCAAGCTAAAATACCATCAATTAACCAATTTAAGTCTACAGCTCAATCGCAAGCAATAACGCGAGCGCTAACGAAACCAGCCAAATCCTTTGAACCACAATAAAAATGACTACAGACCGACTATAAGTGTTCACTGTATTCCTTTTAGTGCATAACAGCTCAAATCAGTTACGCAGCCATCTGCATATGTCTGCAAGCCTTTATCAAATCACGGTGTGATAAACCATCAAACTGACAATAAATGAGTTTCTTATACGGTTAATAAAAAGCGAGTGTTACTCTGATGAAGCTGGTTAGCTTATTTAATCAGTTGATATATTTTAAGTTTCTCTGCAAAAATGCTCAAAAGTAACCTCAGAAATGTTTCCCATGACATAAAAAAGCTACCATCTAGGTAGCGTTAAAGTAATACGGATATCGTTAAACAAATTACTCGTAATCAGTAGAGTAAGTTTCTTCATAGCTGTGCGAGTAAAGTTCAAACAAGTTGCCAAACGGGTCTTCTAAGTAGACCATTTGTGCTAGCTTACTGTCATCTTCTGGGTGGTAGCGCATAATGTCCATTCTTACTTTACCGCCATATTGCTCCGTACGCGCAATAGCGCCTTCAAAGTCATCTGTTTGCAAACAAAAGTGGAAGATACCAAGACGGGTAAAATCAACTTCGTGACGTTGTTGACGGTCGATCATTTCAAACATCTCCACACCAATACCGTCAGTCGTGACTAAGTGTGCAATGTTAAAGCCTTTAAAGCCTTCACCAAAAACGGCCACACACATTCTGCCAATAGCAGTTTTACGTTCTTCTTGAACCTTAGTGTTACCCATCACCACTCTTAGTCCCAGCGCTTTAGTATAAAACTCAACCGCTTTATCCATGTCGCCAACCATCAAACCTACATGATTCATTTTCATAACTTACTCCTAAATACTATTGATTCGTCTTTGTTCGATGGCGTAATCTTACGGCGGACAGTGAATGAATAAAAATTATCAAAACTTATCTAGTTGATAATTTAAATTTATAACACTTTGATAATCACAAAATAGAGATTCTCAAGCAATGATGTAGCTTTAGCCAATAAGACAAATTCAACACAGCAAAAAAGTTTGAGAACCAAAGAGTAGAAATCAAGCAACGGGTTTAATAGGTGAGTGATTAAGTGCAGGGAACTTGATGACCCCAACTAATTGTCAACAAGCTTATTTACTTAGCCAAATAAGCTAATGTTGATTATTGATTGGTGAGAGGCTCATATTCTTTAGGGAGATGAATGGCTCTGTCTTTCTATTTCGAGATCAATTAATAATGCGCTATGTGCATCATTTGCGGCGTATCTTTTCTGATGATCGTGTAAAGGGAATATTGACCAATTGGATTGTTGTGCACTCTTAGATAGCCGTTGATTAAAAAACATCGCAACCGCAACTCTAGCGCCAACGCGTTGTTTAACTTGCGCAAAACGCATCACCTTTGAAGAGAGTTCTTCTGTATTGATTAATTTAATGCCAAATTTTCTAAAAAGAAGTTTTTTATCTTCTTTCAATCCAAAACCTACCTTCTTTATTGTCGGGTCAGATAATATTTCAGCGATTGCAGTAAAGTTTTCATAAAATTTTGTAGGAAATAAGAATACTTTAAATTTTGTGGCTATCTGGATTAAATGAGGTCCATCACTGACCTCACCTTTTACAAAACAAGGTTTGCTCTCTGTATCAAACCCTAAACAAGAATGAGTTCTTAACTCCGCTATTGCATTTATAGAGTCGGCTTTGTTTGTAACGACGATAATATTCTCTAAACTAATACCGTCATAAAGGGGTAAATCTCGAATTTGTTCCTTTGTTGGCCTTTGCATTGGATATCCTTTTGCCCAGAGAGTCAGTACTCATGTGTGGCGATATTGATAAGAGCATAAATCGCTAGTTGGCTTTATCCATAACGGTAATGCTAACTAACATTGAGGCCGTTGAAAACTTCCCATAACAGAATAGGTGAGCAGTAGGATAAAACCCTGTCGCGAAGTGTTCGCTTTCCAGGAAATGTTGATCGGTCGCTAAGAGTTTGCAAAAGAGTATAAGCGCTCTTCCCCTTTACTCTGTTATGAGCCAAGCACCACTAAGCTGGCCATAAGTACAAAGCAATAAATAATAGTGCTGGATTCCGGCTCACAAGCATTGCCGGAATGACTAAATAGTAAAATATCAAAATGACTAAATAGTGAAGTGTCGGGCTGACTAAATAGTGAAGTGTCGGAATGACGTTGATGGCCGCAGGCCAAAAAAGCTAAACCCCGGCTCCAAAGCGTTACCGGGATGACAGCTTAATTGACTTACTCTTGTAACAGGTCTTTGCAGATATGCACTAAATCGGACTGCACCGCTGCAGCAGTCACCTCACGCCCGGCCCCTGGTCCGCGGATAATCAAAGGGTTACCTTGGTAAAACGTACTGCGAATAACAAACACATTATCGCCTGGGGTTAAATTGGCATAAGGATGATGATTATCCACCCACTGCAAACTCACTTCAGCTTGTAACTTACCTTCCACTTTATCCAACGAAGCCACATAGCGCAGTACTTTATGTTGCTCTGTTGCGGCGACATATTGCTGCAACAAACCATCATCTAATTCACTGATGCGTGATAAAAAGTCTTCAAGTGATAACTCTGCTAAGGCTTTGGGCACTAACGAGTTAAGACTGATATCATCTAATTCTATCGCCAAACCAATCTCGCGCGCCAAGATTAACAACTTACGTTGCATATCGCGGCCCGACAAGTCATCACGCGGATCAGGTTCTGTAATACCTAAACTTCGAGCGTGGAGTACTAATTCAGAAAACGGTTTACTGCCGTCATAATTTTCGAACAACCAACACAAGGTGCCGGAAAATATGCCACCAACGGCCTCAATTGTGTCGCCACTGTTACGTAAATCATTTAATGCATGTTGTATTGGTAAACCGGCGCCACAACTCGCGTTATAACGCCAAAACAAGCGACGATTACTGAGTTGCAGTTTTAATTCGCGATAAAAAGGTAATGGCCCAGAGCCGGCTAATTTATTCGCGCTCACCACATGAATTCCGCGGGCAAATAACTCTGGATATTGTAAGGTTAACGCTGCACTGGCACTGATATCGAGTGCGACAATTTCATCGCATGATAACAGTGCCAACTGATCAAACAATTTGTCATAATCCCATTCAATGCCGTGCTGCTGATAATCTTGTTGCCATTGCTCGAGATTAATGCCGTCATTAGAGATTAAGGCTTTTTTCGAGCCGACTAAACCCACTAACTCAACAGTAGCCTCAAGTTCGTGATCCAATGCAGGGCTTGCGCGTTTAAATAAATCAATCCAAGCCTCACCTATATTACCCACGCCCAACAATAACACTCCGATGCGCATTCTTGGCCCAGCGCAACGACGATGCACTTTCTGAGTCAATAAGCTCACTTGAGCTTGCGGCACTAAGGTGACTAAACTCAGTGAATCTTGATAAACAGGTTTAGCATCGCGGCTAAGTAATCGGGCAAAACTGCGTCTAAAGTGATGCGCATCAGCACTGACAAGGGCCACTAAACCTAAATCAGTTTGGGCACTTAACTCGTCAATACCAAACTCACTGCTGTATTGCGTCAATAAGGCCTGTACTTGTTTCTGGCACTCTAGGGTAAGCGCAAGTTCAATCTTATTCTGTGCTAGCGACCAGTAAGCTAAAGGCGTAATGCCAACGTTATCTAAAATAGTCAGTAACGGCTCAATGTCAGCGTTCATTTTAAAACTAAACAACACCACTTCATTTAAGTTAGTCACAACGGGTGCACTGGCTGATGAACTCAGTGGAGCAATTAAGGTAAAGTCAGTGTGTGAAGCATAACTGGACCGCACGGCTAAACTTACGTGAGTATTAAACAATGGCTGTAAGGTACGTGAGTGCAACACAGGCGAGCCTAGACGAGCTAAGCGATCCGCTTCTGCTAGTGACATACTCTTGAGTAATTTAGCGTCATTAATTTTATTCGGGTCGGCGTTAAATACCCCTTCAACATCAGTCCAAATCGTCACACGCTCAATGTCGGCTAAACTGGCAATTAAGGTAGCACTAAAATCTGAACCATTACGGCCCAACAATAACGTATCACCATGACGATTAGCACAAATAAAACCTGTAATAACTAAACGCTCTTGCGGATGCAAAGCGAGTAAGGCTTGTACTTTTTCACGCGATTGCGCCACTAAAATATTGGGAATAGCACCTTCGTCTGCAACCAAAATAGAACACGCATCCACATGAGTGGCTGTTACACCCATTTCTCTCAGCAATGCGGCCATAAGGCGTGCAGACCAACGCTCACCAAAACTGACCACTTGGTTTAATTGGTAGTCATTACGCTGCTCTAAAGACAATAAACTGACTAATTGCGATTTGTCAGTCGACAGGCGCTCACGTAGGTCACGAGCCAGCTCATTTGATAATAACTGTTCAATTAATGTCTGCTGATAACTGATCAGCACTTGAAGCTCTTCTTGCCATAACTGACCGCTGTCACGCAGAGTGAGTAATTTGTATAAAAAGTTAGTCGTTTTGCCGGCGGCCGATACCACAACTAAATCATCACTTTGACCATGTGTAAGCAAAATATGGGCAACACGGCGATAGCAATCTGCATCCGCTAAACTTGAACCACCAAACTTATGTAAATGACTTCGCGTCATTACTAACTCCTTAAACAACTAAGACTTTTATTGCGACAGCTATACTTCTAATTTGAAATAAACAGTGTGGCAAGTGCATATTTTCTATTTTACTTTATTTGGCCGGAACCACAGCAAACTTAAACTCGAATTAAGCCAACTCAAGCTGATTTTATCGCAGTAACAGCGGCGAGACCGGCTTGAATATCCGCGAGCAGGTCATCTGCATCTTCAATACCGACAGATAATCTCAGTAAAGTGTCTTTAATACCAGCCTGTTGCCTTGCCTGTGGGTCCATTGCACGGTGAGTCATGGTGGCAGGAACAGCAACTAAACTTTCCACTCCGCCTAAACTTTCAGCAATACTAAACAAAGATAATGCCTGTAAAAAGGCCACCACTTCAGCTTCGCCACCGGTTAATTCAAAACTTAACATAGCGCCAAAACCTTGTTGTTGTTTTGCGGCAATTTCGTGACCCGGATGGTCTTTTAGCCCTGGGTAATACACCTTGGCAACCACATCACTGGCATTGAGTAATTCTACAATTTTTTGCGCATTACGTTGATGCTCACGAATGCGGACTGCCAGCGTTCTTAAGCCACGTAAGGTTAAATAGCTATCAAAAGCAGAACCGGTTAATCCAAGGGTATTTGACCACCAATGTAATAATTCACCCACTTCAGCATCTTTAGCCACCACAGCGCCACCGACCACATCACTGTGACCATTAATGTATTTGGTGGTTGAGTGAATAACGATATCGGCCCCCAACAATAAAGGTTGTTGTAATATTGGCGACAAAAAAGTGTTATCAACCGTCACTAACGCGCCAACCTCATGGCAAGCGATACTGATCGCATTAATATCGACTACCCGCAGTAATGGATTTGATGGCGTTTCTAACCAGACCATTTTGGGATTTTGCGCTATCGCGTTGCCCAGCGCTTGCGCATCAGTTTGATCAACAACCAATAACTTAAATTGACCTTTTTTGGCCAGGTTAGTAAATAAACGGTAACTGCCACCATAACAATCGTGCGGCACAACCAATAAATCATCTGGGCCCAACAAACTGGTCACTAAGGTAATGGCCGCCATACCGGTACATGTCACCACACCAGTTACACCTTGCTCAAGTTTTGCAATCGCCTCACCTAATATACAACGCGTCGGATTACCTGAACGGCTGTAGTCAAACTCGCGAGGATTAGTGTGGCCATCAAATGAATAATTGGTCGATAAATAAATCGGCGGCACAATAGCACCATGTTGTGTGTCTATTTCTATACCCTGGCGAACGGCCAAAGTGGCACTTTGATACTGAGTCATAATTGATTCCTAAAAAGTCACAAACACACAATAGATGTCTAGACGTCCAAATTTACCGAAGAGTTCCCTCCGAGTCAACCAAAATAGACGTTTAGACGTCTAAACATCGAGAAATCTATTTGCATCGGGATTAAATAGTAGCAATAATTTGACTAGAGATTGTAACGGTTTAAAATCTGCAGCGTATTTATCGTTAAGGGTAAGTTAATGACTGAATGGAATGGCGAATATATCAGCCCATATGCCGAACACGGCAAAAAAAATGAACAAGTAAAAAAAATTACGGTTTCTATCCCTTTAAAAGTATTAAAAGTACTGACAGATGAGCGGACGCGTCGCCAGATAAATAATCTGCGCCATGCAACTAACAGTGAACTGCTATGCGAAGCATTTTTGCACGCGTACACAGGTCAACCATTACCTTATGACGGTGATTTATCAAAAGATCAGCCTGATAGCATTCCAAGTGAAGCGAAAAAGTTAATGGATGATATGGGTATCGAATGGGAAGAGCTCGAATAACCTACAGGTTAATGAATCCCTCACCGACTTTAAAACTGCCCATTGATACCAATCCTTATTGAAGTTTGCTCTTTTAGCGAAAATGATTAGCGTGGTATTCGAGGCAGTCTTTTAAAGGCAAAGTTGCTGTACGCCTAAAATAGATCCAATTTCAATGTGGATTGCTATAAGCAGTAATATTTTAAAGAGAAATTATGATGTCATTTATCGATCCAACCACTTTGATACTGGCATCAATTATTGTATTTTTTGGCGCGCTAACCCAAAGCTTAATTGGCTTTGGGTTAGCCGTTGTAGCAAGCCCACTGCTGTATATTGTTAATCCTCAATTAGTTCCCGTTCCTATTATTGCCATGGGTTTTGCAATCTCTGCAATGACCTTGTTTAGAGAGCGCGGCCACCTACAGTTTAATGGATTACAATATGCCTTACTTGGACGTGTTCCAGGAGGATTTTTAGGTGCTGGGTTATTACTGTTTGCACCACAAGCCATACTAGGCTTGGTGATTGCAGCAATCGTGTTTATTGCCGTTATCCTAAGCGTCTTTCGCTTTACCGCACCAATCAATCGCATCAGTTTATTTATCGCTGGGGTATTTTCGGGCATATTTGGCAATATCGCTGCGATCGGCGGCCCACCAATGGCCATTTTACTTGCCGGTCAAGATGCCAGTCAATTTAGGGCGGCGCTATCAGCCTTTTTTGTCTTTAGCTCATTAATCGCATTGGCTATTTTAGCCGTTGTCGGCTTAGTTGAAGTAAAACATTTATGGCTATCACTGCTATTACTCCCCTCAGTCATTGCTGGCTACCTTGTCTCTGGTCGATTAATTGGCCGTGTCGATAAAGAGAAAACCCGGGCTGCGACATTAATATTGTGTAGCATTAGCGCAACAATATTAGTAATAAAGTCGACAATCGCATTAATTTAACGCCACTCACTGATTCTCTTTATCAAATGACCTTCCAATAAACAGGGCTGCGCATTATTTTATGTGGCTGAATCCCTGTCACTAAACGTTAATTTATCCTCTAGCAAACTATTACCCTCTAGACAATAGATCTGCATCACACCAACTCCATTAGATTTTTATCAATTAACTTTTTTTCAATTAGTTTTTTCTCATGGATATGATCTACTTCAAATTAACACTACCCCCTTTTAGGTAACATTATTTACAGCAAAACAATAAATATATGTTGCTAAGGCACCAGCCATAAAAAGCTTTGTAGAGGATAAAATGATGAACATTTACGTTAAAGTTGGTATTGCAATCGCGATTGCATTTTCTCTTGGTAGCCAAGTAATGGCTGCAGAAGGTGGTAACCCTAAAAAAGGTAAACATCTTTATAAAAAAGAATGTAAAGCTTGCCACAGTGCCAATAGTGAAGGCAAAGAGCTCACCCCTATGACCAAAACCATGAGCCAGTGGGATCGCTTTTTCACCCGTGATATGCATAAAGCCAAACCTGCTGTTTTCGAGGCGCTATCAGAAAAAGACTTGAAAGATATTCAACAGTTTTTATATGACCACGCAGCCGATTCAGACCAACCAGCAACCTGTGGCTAAGTCATTACAGCTTAGGGCCTTGTCGTCTTAAGCGTCAACATCAGCCAATAACCAAACTGACAAAATAGTGAGGCTTAGCCTCAGGGATTTTTACACCAAAAATTTGCCACATCAGCTTATACATTTGGCAAGTTTAGGGGGAGAGAAAGATGATGAGAACTCTGATATCAATACTTGTAGCTAATGCGCTTTTCATGAGCGGCGCTAGCTTAGCGGCAGACACCGATGCACAAAAAATTGCCGATCTTAAACAACAACTGGCCACCATTACCGAAGATCTTGACGACTTAAACTCACGGGTTGATAAAACTGAGCGCCATACGGCACTGGACAGAGTGTCCATCACTGGTGACTTTAGAACCAAAGCACACTCATTACATTATCAAAATGTCACATGGAACCCTGCCATGAACGTTAACTTTTCTGATTTTGGCGCGAAAGCCATGTCAGGAGCATTTGGCGATCCAAATAGTGCCACCTCACCATTGGGCCAAATGATGATGGCTAATCCTGATTTAGCCAGCGCGTTTCAAAGCGGTATGCTGCAAGGCATTATGCCAATGGTGTTAGGCCAAAAAACCCAACAAGATATTAATAACGACATATTTTACACTACCCGGTTACGCCTAAACATTGATGCCAAAGTATGGGACAACGTCAGCTTTGCCGGACGCTTAACCATGTTTAAGAGTTGGGGAGACTCAGCTGGGGTTAAAGTATTCGACTCGTGGAACTCATTCACCATGGATGGCACCAGTAGCGGTAGCACCAGTGGTGATGAGTTAAAAGTAGAGCGCGCCTATTTTAACTGGAAAGATATTAACGATAGTGGCGTTTACCTCTCTATTGGGCGTCGTCCTTCAACCTATGGCCCACCAAGCCATTATCGTGAAAATGAACTCAGAGGCGGCACACCGTCAGGCCACTTAGTCAATTTCAACTTCGATGGTCTTACCTTAGGTTACAACTTAGGTGATATCACAGGTATTGAAGGGCAAACTGTACGTTTTTGTTACGGTCAAGGCTTTGAGTCACAGTACGGTAATGGCGAATTGTTTGGTGACATCATCACTAAAGACACCCACCTCGGCGGGTTTAATATCGACTTGATTAATGACGGTAACCATTTCTTACAGTTCACCTTATTCGGTGCTAAAGATGTCAATGATGGCTTTACAGGCACCATGGCATTCCCAACTCAACTGGCAGGCATCTTTGCCCCAACCATGTATCAAGACATGCAAAAATTTGACAACTTTAACTTCGTCACCCGCGTGCAACCAAGCGGTGTGATTGGTGATATGTACTTAGGTGGACTTGGTTATGCCTATGAATCCGATGACGATATGAAAGTGTTTGCTTCACTCGGCTGGACTCGTGCAGAACCTAACGGCAATGCCGGTTTATTCGGCGGCATGTTAAGCGATGCGGTATTTGAAGCCGAACTTAATAGCACAGGTACTGAAATCATTATGGTGCCAAAAGAAACCGTTGATAGCGACACCAAAGACGGTTATGGCATTTATGTGGGTATGCAAATCCCTGCCCCCTTCGGTAAATTCGGTTTGGAATATAACTACGGCTCTAAATACTGGAGTCCCTTCACCCAAGCACAAGACGACCCAATCGGCAGTAAGTTAGCCACCCGCGGTCATGTTGCCGAAGCCTATTATATCTTTGATATTAATCCAAAAATGTTTATCAAGTTAGCCGGTTTGTATTACGACTATGAATATACCGGAAGTGGCTCACCAGTGGGTGCTCCTCAGAAAATTGACGATGTGATTGCCGGTAGTGCCTACTCAATGCTGCCTGTGGTTGACACTGCCTATGACGTCAATGCCTCACTGACCGTTAACTTCTAACACTCACTTAACCTTCTAACTTGGCCCCCCTGAGCACAAGCTCAGGGGTAAGGACAAACACCATGAAACTATTATCAGCACTGGCTGTATTACTGTTATTAAGCAGTAGTGCACAGGCTGCCTTTAACCACAAAGAGGCGTTACAAGGGCCTTTTACCAGCGGCACCGAGGTGACAACACAATGCTTAACCTGCCATCAAGAACATGCAGAAGAGTTTATGAAATCTTCCCACTGGACTTGGGAGTTAGAACAAAAACTGCCAGGTCGCACTGTTAAAAGAGGCAAGAAAAATAGCATCAACAACTTTTGTGTGTCGATCTCTGGCAATGAACCACGTTGTACCAGTTGCCATGCGGGTTATGGTTGGAAAGATTCTACATTTGATTTTAAAGACATGACCAAAGTCGATTGCTTGGTATGTCATGACACAACAGGGACGTACATTAAAGATCCAGCTGGTGCAGGTGAACCGTTAGCCAAAGTCAATTTAACGAACGTAGCACAGAATGTGGGAGCGCCCGTGCGTGATAATTGCGGCAGTTGCCACTTCTACGGCGGCGGTGGTGATGCCGTTAAACATGGTGATTTAGACTCATCGATGGCTTACCCAGACAAGGCAACCGATGTCCACATGGACACCGACGGTAATGACTTCCAGTGCCAAACTTGTCACGTCACTGAAAATCATCAAATCAGCGGTAACGCTATGGGCGTATCACCTGGTGGTGAAAACAAAATTGGCTGTGAAAACTGCCATGATGCCGCGCCTCACAAAAATAAAAAGCTTAATACACATACTGCAACAGTAGCGTGTCAGACCTGTCATATACCGTCATTTGCTAAAAATGAACCCACTAAAATGCGTTGGGACTGGTCAAAGGCAGGACAAGATCTTCCTGAAACTACAGACCAATATGGCAAGCACACCTTTATGAAAAAGAAAGGCAGCTTTATTTGGCAAAAAGACGTTCCACCACAATACGCTTGGTTTAACGGTCACGCAGATGCCTACATGGCGGGCGACAAAATTGATCCAACTACAGTGGTAAAATTAGCTTTTCCATTAGGTGATATAAAAGACCCTAAAGCTAAAATCTATCCATTTAAAGTGCATACAGGTAAGCAAATATACGACACCGAACTCAATATATTACTGACCCCTAAAACATACGGTAAAGGTGGTTACTGGACTGACTTTGATTGGGACTTAGCGGCCAAGCTGGGTATGGAAGCGAACCCAACCATGGTAGAAAAAGGACTTAAGTACAGCGGTAAACATGGTTTTGTTGAAACCGAAATGTGGTGGCGTATCAACCATATGGTGTCACCAAAAGATAAAGCATTACAGTGTAATGACTGCCATAACAAAGGCCAACGTTTAAACTGGCAAGCCCTTGGTTATGATGGCGACCCAATGAAAAACAGCAAAGGGATTAAGCACGCTAAAGCAGAATAAAGTCGCATAAATCTCTAGTGTAAAAGACGAGTATCAAACCCAAAACCGCCATCAACATATTGATGGCGGTTTTTTTAGTCGTTAAAAATGGACTAAAAAGCTAAACCTTGGCACTGGAAATCTTGTTCAATACCACTGACAGGATCAATAAAACGCAAGCGTTTAGCCAATAACTGTAATGGTTTATCAAAATTATCCGGCCCTTTAGGTTGTAACACCGGATAAAAGCGATCATTGATGATAGGCATGCCCAGACTCAGCATATGTACTCGTAATTGATGAGTTTTGCCAGTAATCGGGCTTAACTCAAATAATCCTAAATCACCTTTTACTGCCACTAAGCTGATTTCAGAATGGCTATTGGCCTCACCTTCAATCACCTGCATAGTAAAGCTTGGGTTAGCTGGGGCGATACGATTTTTCACCGTCCAGTGGATAGGTAATGCACAGCTATTATCAGCTAATTGAGTCAATAATTGCGGGGTTATCTTTGCAATGGCCTGATAGTTTTTAGTGATGTTGTCATCTAAAAACAATTGATGATAAGCATGCCGAGTTTGCGGATTGAGTGTCATTAACATCACCCCTGCGGTGTCCTTATCGAGCCGATGAGCGGGTGCAACAGTGTCAATTTCTGTCGCAATACGTAATCGATGTACTAGGCATTCGTTAACGTAATTACCACCTGGCGTTACAGGTAAAAAATGCGGCTTGTAGACGATAATGGTATGACTGTCTTGATACAGTACTTGCTCTGCAAACGGCACTTGCGTTTCGGCTAACACTTCACGGTAATAATATACCCGCGCAGTAGCTTGATAAGCACTGTCAGCGGTAATTAATTCACCATTTAGCCAATGCACTTTGCCATCGTTAATCCGCTGCTGCCATACACTGATATCGATTTGCTGAAAATGATCGACCAAAAACTCCAACACAGTTTGGTATTGCTTGCCCGCTAACTCAGTCGCGCGTGGTAACACAATATACGAAGGTTGAGCGGCAATGGCGGCGGTTGCTGTTTTGGAGGCTAGTTGAGTGTGACTCTTGCTATAGTTTGCTGAATTAGGCATAAATAACTTGGCTATATGAAGATAACAAATGGCAAAATGATAACGCTATCTTATCAGGCTAGGCCCAGATTGTATCTTGATTATCACTATCTCAATAAGCCACGTCATGCGTCATACATCCACATGCGATTTAAGCAACTGCAGGACAAAATCCATGGTTTTATGGCAGTTAGGTTGCTCGACAAGAATCAACTTATCGCGATTATACATAGGTAAGACTTCTAACCAACGCTGACTAACCCAAGTAGCATCTTCTAAATGAGTTTGTGAATACAATTCCAGTAAATCTGGATTCACTTGATAAAATTGATCCAGTGCGGCACTGATAATTTCAAACTCGCCCGCAATGGGTTCATGATCCCAATTAGCACAAGGAAGCGCGCGGGCTATCCAGCAACCGTCGCGTTTTTTTGCTGCAGATAATATTTTAAGCCGCTGTAAACCTTCAATAATAATGCTTAAAGAGCCATCATCTAACTGGTTGAAATCAATGATATTACATTGGGTAACGGCAATGTAACAAGGCGGCTCACTATTGAGTTTCAATGGCGCGAATGCTAAGCCATAGTGGCCTTTGAGTACATCGGCAACCATGCGTAAATCGCTCGGTGTCACCACTCGAATTTCAAGTCGACCACCTGGCAATAACACTCCATCTTGGATAAGTAATGCCACTTCTTTTGTTTGCATAACAGCCTCCTACACCATAGGTGAAGTTACTGAACTAAAGTCAAATCAATAAGACAAGTGTAGCAGTGGTTAATATTTCAACAACTTAAGCAGTGTAAATAATGCTTATTACCGACGGCACCAGCCATTTACACTTGGTCTTATTTCAATAGACCTAGTTCAATAAGACTATCTTTCACAAACAGCACAAAAAACACTCAGAGAGTGGCCACTTTACAAACGTTCAATACGATCCATTATCGTGCCAGAGGCGACTATCTCGGCAAATTCATCCGCTAATATTTGACTTTGTTGTACACTTTGCTGCCAATAAGCAATACGAGTTGGGGTATCTAAATGCTTAAAATCTTCACGGTCTGGAATTTTACTAAAGGGTAAACTGGCAATAAATTGCTTACTCGGTGCTAAAATTAAGCCATTGTGGTAATTGGCTTTGGCTTTGCGCCATAAAAGGGATTTATCAAACCAGCCGGGGCTCATATAAGGATAAAAGTGCGGATATAAACTCAAGCCAGTTGCTGCGGGTAATGGCATATCAAAATGGTAATCGGTAATGCCGCCATCGTAATAATGGCCTTTTGGCGATCCTTGCAGGTCTTTAACCGGATCAAGCAGCAACGGGATCGATCCACTGGCCAATAGTCCATGACGAATATTGTCTTGGGTTAATTCAACATGCTTAGTCGGCAAATCTTTTAAGCGCCTAAAAGGTGATGCATCATCTTTATGGCTCAGAATTACCCGCTCAAAATGCCAACCTAAGCTTTTACGATTAACCACATTACTCACAGCCGCCATCGACAGCCCAATCATTAAGCCAAACTTGGCCTGAATGCGATTTAAATGCCGAGCGCGGCACGCCACCATATGATGACGAATTAACGGATTAGCAATAATATCAGCACCTTGCTGCTCACCCAGAATACCATCCACAATGTGCAATACTTGGGCACTGACTTGTTCACGCGTTGGTTTTTTTTGGTAATCTTGATGGATATAAAAATGTTCTAATCTTTCATAAGCCGCTAAGGGATCTTGTTGTGCCATACAAGATAAGCGCCATGCGCCCGACGAGGCGCCCATGGTATAGAGTGGATCTTGGCGTTGTTTAAAAAACTCACTAAATAAATATTTATCTAAGCCCGCTATCGCCAACCATTTAGGCCCGCCTGAAGCAGCAAAAATCTGGGTAAATAATGATTGTTGCAAGCCGTTCGCTTCAAGTTGTTCGTAAGCAGTTGGTCCAGCAAGTAAACGTAATGCAGGCAATGTACAATCCTTCTTATATTTGTAATGCTGATATCTTGCTAAAACTGTATGCTTTAACGCTAACACGCTATGATGTTTTTGTGATTATTATCTTACGGAATTTTTATGATTGTTGATACTTTAACTAACCGTCACCTATATACGTCACTCAGCCCGAGATTAGCCAAAGCCTTAGCCCATCTTGCCGAGACCGACTTTAGCCAACTTGAGGTAGGAAACTACCCAATCGAAGGCAAAGATATTTTCGTTATCATTAATGATTATGAAACTAAACCCAAAGAAACAGAGCCATTTGAAGTTCATCGTCAATATATTGATGTGCAATATGTGGTTAGCGGTGAAGAAGAGTTTGGCTATTTACCTTTAGCCAACCAAACCCCTTCTAAGCCATATTTTGATAAGCATGATTACGCCGAATTCGATTTTCAATCGAACCAAGATGACGCAGCATTTATTCCGCTAAAGGCGGGGATGTTTGCGCTATTTTTCCCTGGTGACATTCATATGCCTGGTACGAGCGCAACCCCACAGAAAGTCCGCAAAGTAGTCATTAAAGTTCGAATTTAATGGCCTTACATAAAAGATAGCTAAGTTCATATGTGCTATTTTAGGTTATAGAATACAATAGGCCTTGAGACTCTTAGCTTGGGGCTTTTTATTAATGGATGACTCAAATCATTAGTAATAATACTCCGGTGATGCGCTAAACAACTCAAGTGGTATTTTTTAATGCTATCAGGATTAATCCTTGTTAAAATCATGGTAACTTTATAGGAGAGTGTTTCAATGGCAATGTATGTAGTGGGTCACAAGATCCCTGATTCAGATTCAATTTGTGGTGCAATCGCATTAGCATATTTAAAAAACCAAATCGGTGAACCAGCTATTGCTGCCCGTTTAGGTGAATTATCACCAGAAACCGCATTTATTTTAGAGAAATTTGGTTTTGAAGCACCTGAATACAAAACCAGCTATGCTGGTGAAGAAGTCTACATTGTTGACCATTCAGAAATTACTCAAGCACCAGATGATATTGCTCAAGCGACTATCGTCGGTATTGTTGACCACCACAAATTAGGCGATCTCACCACTTCTACTCCGCTAGAATGTTGGATTCGCCCAGTGGGTTGTAGCAACACAGTGATCAAAATGATGTACGATTTTTACCAAGTAAAAATTCCAGCAAACATCGCTGGCATCATGATGTGCGCCATTTTAAGTGACACTGTCATTTTCAAATCACCAACCTGTACCACTGCAGACATTCGTTGTGTCGAAGCATTAGCTGAAATAGCGGGTGTTGAAGACTTTAAAGAAGTCGGCATGGACATGTTTAAAGTAAAATCAGCAGTTGAAGGCACGCCAGCACGTGACCTAGTTATGCGCGATTTTAAAGACTTCAACATGAACGGTAACTTAGTTGGTATTGGCCAATTAGAAGTGATCGACTTGGCTGTATTTGACGACATCAAAGCTGATTTAGAAGCTGATATAGCTAAATTGAAAGTCGAAGGCAATCGTCACAGCGTATTATTACTGCTAACCGATATCATGAAAGAAGGTTCAGAAATGTTAGTGGTTTCTGATTCAGCAGACTTAACCGAGCGTGCTTACGGTAAGCCTACCGTTGATGGCCGCGTATGGTTAGACGGCGTATTAAGCCGTAAAAAACAAGTTGTACCTGCACTACAAGATGCGTTTGCAAAGTAAGTCGTGGTAAAAAATTCAATAAAAAAGCTGAATCAATTGATTCAGCTTTTTTTATGTCTAATACATCTTATCGGCATGGTTAACACACCAAACTCATACAGGTATATCACAGCCCCATAGCTCAATGGAGGGCTGTTTAGTGGTAGGTTCACCGACCCAAAAGCTCATTGGGTGGCATTGTTGCCCAGCCTGAGCCGATGAAACACATAACTGATAATCCCCCGCTTCTGGAGTTCGGCCTAACTTTAGTATTGGCAAAATAGGTAAATTGGGTTTGTAGTGCCAACTGCCATCTTTTAACACCGCATCGGCAGGAATTTCCATCCCTGCACCACTGCCTTTTACCCTGGCTTGTTCTAAAATAAAACCTTCATTCGTTAAACTATAATCTTCGGCCCAACGAATTTTTTCAATCGTGTGCGTCCAAGACAGAGTCATTTGTTCAGCCGGCACTTGCGCCCAAATAGTGCCAGCTAGCCCTAAACATAACCCTAGCATTATTCGTCCTGCGCTAAACGTTTGAGCTTACGAGCGCGCCATACGTGGTGTAAAATAAATGCCAGAGCTAAACCAAAGCCTAATTCATCACTTAATGGCGTTGCTAAAATCAAACAGCCACCAGCAACAAAGCCTAAAATACGTTCCCACCAATAAAGGTTTTGTAATAAGTAGCCAGTAAAAATCACCCCCCAAATACCAATAGCAACGGTTGCTTTAAGCACTACAAAAATAGTCTCTAGCACACCGCCACTTTGGAGCATTAACGCGGGGTCGTATACCGCCATAAAAGGAATAATAAACCCAGCAATCGCAATACGAATAGCCCACAAACTGATTTTTAAGCCTTTCTCTTTTGCTATTGGCGCGGCCGCGAAACACGCTAGCGCAACCGGTGGAGTCAGGTCAGCCATAATGCCAAAATAAAACACAAACATGTGCGACACAATTAACGGCACACCTAAGTCGAGTAATGCTGGAGCAGCTATTGAACTGGTAATAATGTAGTTAGGAATCGTGGGGATCCCCATGCCTAAAATAAGACAAGTTACCATGGTCAATACTAACGATAAAAACAGATTATCTTGACCCACCGCCAAGATATATCCAGCAAAAGTAGAGGCTATACCCGTAAGTGAGACGATACCAATAATCACCCCCACCAGCGCACAGGCAATACCTACAGGCACGGCATGACGGGCACCTTCAACTAATGCGTGCAAACATAATGTTAGGGTTGCTTTGCCACCTTTAACAAACCAACACATCACCATCAGTATGGCAATGATGCCAAACATCACCCCTATGCCCAATTGAAAGAAGCCAGCACATAACACGCCAAGTGCTATCCAAAAAGCAAAACGCATCACAGCAGATGACACATTTAAAATTATCGCCGAACCTAAAATCACAATGGCGGTCAGTGCTAAACCTACCATGCCTGAAAACAGTGGCGTACGCCCAGAGAACAACAAGCCAATCAAAATAAATAACGGAATGAGTAAGTACCAACGTAACTTAATCGCCGCCCATGGATCAGGACATTGATCTTTGGGTAAGCCAGATAAATTTGCGCGTTTGGCCTCTAAATGCACCATCCAAAATACTGAGCAAAAGTACAATACCGCAGGGATCATCGCTGCTTTAGCAATTTCAATAAATTGCACGTTAATGGTTTCGGCCATAATAAAAGCCACAGCGCCCATAATCGGCGGCATAATTTGGCTACCCATACTGGACGTGGCCTCGACCCCGCCGGCAAAAGCTGAACGATAGCCAAAGCGTTTCATAAGCGGAATAGTAAACTGTCCAGTGGTGACAACATTAGCAACCCCCGAACCGGTAATGGTGCCCATGAGTGCCGATGACACCACAGACACTTTTGCTGGCCCACCGACTTTGTGACCAAATAAGCCCATGGCAAAATCGGTGAATAAACGTATCATTCCGGCTTGTTCTAAAAAGGCACCGAACAAAATAAATAAGAAAATATAAGTCGCTGAAACATAGGTTGGTGTGCCATATAAGCCTTCTGTACCAAAGGCTAACTGGTTAACTATTTGGTCAAAACCATAGCCCCGGTGCATTAATTCACCCGGTAAATATTCACCAAATAAACCATAAGCTAAAAACAAACCACAGATAATAGGCAGTGCAATGCCCATCACTCGCCTAGCCGCTTCAAACACTAACGCAACTAATACCACACCAATTATCATGTCATTTTGGGTTAAGTCACCAGAGCGTTGAATTAAGTCTGCTTCAAACACCCATTGATACACAGCAGTTGCCATACCCGCTAAACCGAGTAGCCACGCCAAAGGTTGCCATGGCTGACTCTTGCCCATACCGGGGTAACTGATAAACACCACTAATAATAAAAAACCCACGTGCACTGCGCGTAATACTTGGGTTGAAACCGGATGAAATGCAGCTGTGGTAATTTGAAAAATTGAAAAAATCAGCGCCACAAAAAACAATGCTTTTGGCCAATCGCGGGTATCTGCACTTAAGCCATGTTCAGACATAGTAGTCTGGTTATTGGATGGATCACTCATGGTACGCCTCTACACTTACTACAGCTAAAATCGGTGTGTCTAAAAAACAACTAAGCGCTTGCTTAAGGTTAAGCAAGCGCTCACAAAAAGAAGCATAAGATTACAGTGCATTCACTTCTTTGTAGTAACGTTCAGCACCTGGATGTAATGGGATGGGTAAGTTTTTAGTAGCCGTTTCTAAGCTTATGTCTTTCGCCGCAGAGTGCGCTGTGCCTAAACGGTCAAGGTTTTCAAACATCAACTTAGTCATTTGATAAGCAATTTCATCAGAGACCTTACTGTGGCTTACAAGTAAATTCTGAATCGCCACGGTACTGACATCTTCCGTTTGACCTTCATAAGTATTGGCTGTAATCACTCCGACTTGGTAAGCAGGATTATTGATTTTAGCCACCACATCAGCAGGGATCTCAACAAAGTTAATCGCCATTGTTGCTGCTAAATCTCGAATGGCTGCCATACCTAGGCCAGATGATTGCAACGTCGCATCCAATTGACGGTTTTTAATCAACTCAACAGATTCGGCATAAGGCAAAAACTCGACTTTAGCCATATCGTCATAGCTTAAGCCGGCAGCGCTGAAAATAGCGCGTGCATTTAGCTCAGTACCTGATTTAGGGGCGCCGACAGAAATGCGTTTACCTTTTAAATCTGCAAGGCTATTAATCCCAGCGTCTTTATTGGCGACAATTTGAATAAAGTTTGGATAGGTTGCCGCAATCACACGTAACTTATCCAGTGGTTTGTTAAAGCCAGCGTCAGCATCACCAGCCCATGCTGCAGACACAGAATCACCTAATGCAAGGGCTAACTCACCTCGTCCCGCTTGTAATAAGTTAAGATTTTCAACAGAAGCTTTAGTCGCTTGAACAGAAGTTTTAGAGTCCTCAATACCCTTGCTATAGAGTTGTGAAAGTGCAACTCCAATAGGATAATACACACCACTGGTTCCGCCGGTGAGGATGTTAATAAATGTCGGCGCAGCCATAACAGCGGTACTAATAGACAGCGCAGCAGCTGCGCCAATCATGCAAAAACGTTTGGTTAATTTCATCCTGCAATATCCTTATTTTTTATATTGTTATCAGTATTATTGTGCTGTAACACTACCACTGTCATCCAATACTGCCTATATAGACTAAAGGCTAACAACATGGTTGTAGATTGAATTTATTTACTATTTCAGTCACTTCAATAATGCTTCGACACGTAACCTAGGCAATGATCATCACCCATTGTGTATCGCTAATCGAACCGTGAGTGATTAATACCGCACCATAACGAGTATAGTGAATAGAATAAAAAAGGTGCCAACAATGTTGGCACCTTTTAAGTCAATCCAGTTTACCCCATTTAAACGCGGGATAAGCATGCTGTTAAACATTACATATTCATGCAATTTGCATAATAAGTTACCGTTGCAGGCCAATCGGAAAACACACCAATAACACCAACATCTTTAGCCAGTACATCTAATAACTCAAAAGTGTCGCCTTCGTTATCTATCGCATCAGCAATGCTTTGATAATACCAACCGCCCCCACCTTGACTCAGTGGGCCAGAACGCTCAAGAGACCATGCGATAATTTTTAAGCCTGCTGCATTAGCCGCGTTGGCATATTCAGAAGGTATGATGGCCTTGTTATTATCTAAGGTGACTAACATCCATAAAGGTGGCGCAATAATTTTCACGCCATCAGCGGCTAAGGCATCCATACTCGGTGACCAACTCGCGCTGTTTTGCGGATCAAATCCAGCCTGCTCATCGCGGCCATCAAGGTAAACCGCCTGCTCGGCAAACTCTGGCGCATTGGCTATCCAATATTTTACATCGTCTAAATTAAATGACTGCGGGAATACCTGTGATGCATCGACACCTGCGGCGGCATATTCATCTAGCATTTTTTGGGCGTAATCTTGCTGAGTAAATCCATCATAAGGCATGCTCACACTGGCCGATTTAAGCTCAGGGGTCATCTTTACACCTGCGGCTTTAAACAAGGCTATACTCTCAGCATGGGTCATTAAGGTGCCATTACCCGCATATAAATCGGTGCGCCAGTTTGGTGTACCATCAATAAACTCTGCAACCGTGGTGGCCTTAGGATTAAAGCCATCCATTTTACCTTTTAAGGTTTTAAATTCAGCCAGCGTAATATCACTTGTACAACAGGTTGCTGAAGCACTAACGCCGTTAGCGGCATCGGCAGGTGAAAACGGCACCGAACATTTATTGGCAAGTTCAGGGATTGCGAGAATATTCGTCGTCGTTGCTAAGTCGCACTGTGAATGGCGACATACCAGCGCTTTGTCGGCTGTAAAAGTGACGTCACACTCAACAATACCGGCACCGGAATCAATAGCCGCTTGATAAGATTCTTTGGTGTGCTCAGGAAATTGCATCGAGGCACCACGATGGCCAATGGCAAAGTCAGTGCGGTAAAATGGTCCAGTCTCGCATTGGGCTAATTGAGTTTTTAATTCACTGTCTTGCATTTGATCGACTAAAAATAACGGCCTAGGGCCGACTTGCGCGACAACACTTTTATCTACCACTGCTGAAGCCGTGTCATTATTGTAGTTACTGTTACAGCCTGAGACCCATAACATACTGGTTAAAATAGAAATAATGCCCAGTGTTATACTTTTTTGCCCTGTCATTTTAGTACCTCCGTGTAGTAATGCTGTAATGCATTGTTTGTTAAAATTATCTTACGCAATGAATATGACTAAAATAGCGAACTAATATGACAATATTAGTATCTACTGTATTTAAGATAGATTGAGTTGCTAGGCTGCAAAGCAATTAATAAAGAGAACCATAATGTCAGATACAACACTCTATTATGTACACGACCCTATGTGCAGCTGGTGTTGGGGATATCGCCCCACATGGGACACCCTCCAAGCCCAACTGCTGCAGCAATTTAACCAACAACTGACAATAAAATACTTAGTTGGCGGTTTAGCACCCGATTCTGAACTGCCTATGCCGCAAGCCATGCAGCAAATGCTCCAACAAACTTGGCACAAGATAGCTCAACAATTGGGGACTCAATTTAATCACGATTTTTGGCAGCACTGCCAACCTAGACGATCAACTTATCTAGCCTGCAGAACCACTATTGTTGCACGCCAATATGGACTTGAGCAGCAAATGATCAACTCAATCCAACAGGCTTATTACCTGCACGCGCGCAATCCATCTGATATTGGCACCTTAACATCTATCGCCACTCAATTAGGCATCCCGGCAGATCTTTTTAACCAGCAACTAAACGCCAGTGAAACAGAAGAGCAATTAATCACAGAAATTAACCTTGCCCGCCAACTGCCTATTCAAGGATTCCCCTCGTTAGTATTGATGGTTGCTAACGACGCCTATCCTATTAGGCTTGATTACCAGCAATGGCAAACGAGTTTAGCCGACATCCGTACTATTTTATCAAATCCTCCAGCTTGATGAGGTTGTCATAAGAACACATTTTTATGCCATGGCTTACTGTTGTGGCTTAATCCAATCTGTACACTGAGACCAGATAATCTGCCTTTTAGATATATAATCTGCACGACATTGATTAGCATTTGGTATTGATGGTTAATATCCTATACTCTTGCACGTCGAAAACGACACAGCCCCAAAGGCTAATGATAACAAGAGGCAGTGAATGGCAGATCGTAAACGAGGTTTTTTCGGTTGGACATGGTTTGTCATGTGGCGGTTGTTGCTATTACTGACGCTATTATTATTGCTGCTACGATTTGTGCCACCACCGACTACGTCATTTATGCTGCAAAGCCCTTATCCAGTTACCCAGAACTGGGTCAGCATTGATAAGTTGCCGTCGCAAATAGCGCTGGCAATGGTTGCCTCAGAAGATCAGCGTTTTCCAGAGCACTTCGGTGTCGATTTCACTGCTATCAGTAAAGCCCTTAACCAGTCAGACGATGGCGAAGGTCTTCGCGGGGCTAGCACTATAACCCAACAAACGGCCAAAAACCTTTTGCTATGGCCGGGGCGAAGCTTTATTCGTAAAGGTCTGGAAGCGGGTTTAGCCTTGAGCCTTGAGGTGATTTGGGGTAAAAAACGTATCTTAGAAGTGTATGTAAACGTGGCTGAGTTTGGCAAAGGAATTTACGGCGTAGAAGCAGCCAGCCAGCATTACTTTCATAAATCGGCACGCAATCTCAGCAGTAATGAAGCTGCGCGGCTGGCAGTGCTACTACCAAGCCCTCGCAAACGCGATCCCAATAATTTAACCCCTTACCTTCGCCAGAGAGTCGTCTGGGTTGAACGACAAATGAAACAACTTGGCGCAGGCTATTTACGCCCTATTCTTAATTAACGCTAACACCTTAAAAAGGGTCAGATGAAGATTGAGTCCATCTGACTCAAGCGCTTTATCGGCAAGCCTCAGTATCCTAATCGCATGATTCGCAAACAATAAGGTCGACACTGACGACTATTCATCCTTGAGTGACGCTGCATATAGTCAATCCTGATGAATTAAAGGGCTGATGCTCAATCAACCATTATCTAATTTACGGGGCTTTTTTACAGGCCATTTGTTAGAATTCATTATTATGTTGTGGCCGCAGTGTTTGCTGCCATTATTCTGCTTCGCAATAAGCATTCAGGTTTTACTATTTAAAGGCAGGTTATGACCGTTCTTCTAATGACTCCACCTATGACTCAGCTGAATACACCGTATCCAGCAACAGCGTATTTGACCGGTTTTTTACGCTCACGAGGCTATGAGGCGGTGCAGCGAGATCCTGCGATTGAGCTGTTTCTTGAGATGATGACGGCGCCTGCGCTAGAGATTATTCGTCAGCACGTGGAAGAAAACTTCGAGCATTTTGAAGACGATGAACTGCCTGATGTTATCTTCAATTTTCTGGCTGAGTTTGAGCGTTATCATCTGACCGTAGAGCCCGCGATTCGTTTTTTACAGGGTAAAGACCCCAGCCTAGCGATGCGGATTAACTCGCGCCGTTTCTTACCTGAAGGCCCAGCGTTTGATGCAATTGCTCAAATGGAAGCCGTATCTGGCGATGTGTTGCAAGCGGCCTTTGGTAATTTAGGCGTACAAGATAAAGCTAAATATCTCGCTACCCTGTTTATCAATGATCTGTCGAACGTCATCACCCAAGGTGTTGACCCGTATTTTGAAGTCAGCCGTTATGGCGAGAAATTAGCAGCGGCCAACCCAAGCTTTGACAACCTTTACGACACCCTAATGGGCGAACCGAGTTTCAGCTCTGAAATTTTGGAGCAGTTAGTCGAGATGTATCTGGAAGACACACAACCAAGCGTAGTCGCACTAACCGTGCCGTTTCCCGGTAATATGCTCGGCGCGTTACGGATTGCGCAAACCTGTAAGGCCATTAACCCTGATATCCCTATCGTCATGGGCGGCGGGTTTGTTAATACCGAGCTGCGCGCACTCAAAGACCCTCGGGTATTTGAGTTTGTTGACTATATCTGTCTAGACGACGGCGAACGTCCCTTAATCACCCTGCTGGAGTACTTTGAAGGTAAGCGTGAGATAGACGAGTTAGTGCGAACTTACTTTCTCGCCGAAGATGAAAATGGCCAACCTTATGTCCACTTAAATCAAAATGATCAGTTGCACGATATTTCGCAAAGCGAAGTCGGCGCACCGATTTACGACGGCCTGCCACTTGGCGAATATCTGTCTTTGTGTGAAATGCTCAACCCGATGCACCGTATTTGGAGTGATGGCCGCTGGAATAAACTCACCATAGCCCATGGCTGTTACTGGCGCAAATGCAGCTTCTGCGACGTTAGCTTGGACTACATCGACCGCTACGATACCGCAGGCGCCGATGTGTTGGTTGACCGAATTGTAGAGCTTATCGAAGAAACCGGACAAACAGGTTTTCATTTTGTCGATGAAGCTTTACCGCCAAAAACCTTATTTGCGTTTGCAAAACGCCTTATAGAACGTGGGGTCGTGATCAGTTGGTGGGGCAATATCCGTTTTGAGCGCACCTTTAGCCCAGACCGCTGCCAGTTACTGGCAGATTCTGGTTGTATCGCGGTCAGCGGCGGCCTTGAAGTGGCGTCAGACAGACTACTGAAACTAATGAAAAAAGGCGTGAGTGTTGAACGAGTCGCCCACGTGACTAAAGCCTTCAGTGACGCGGGTATTCTGGTGCATGCCTATTTAATGTATGGTTTTCCCACACAAACCGAACAAGAAACCATAGATTCATTGGAAATGGTGCGTCAGTTGATGCAGCAAGGTTGTTTCCAGTCCGCCTACTGGCACCGTTTTGTCGCCACGATCCACAGCCCTATCGGCATCAACCCAGAGCAATTTGGCATCACCCTTGCTGAACGTCCTGAAATCTTATTCGCTGAAAACGATGTCGACTTCACCGACCCAACAGGTACCGATCATGACATGCTTGGCGAAGGGCTACGTAAAGCGCTTTACAACTATATGCACGGTATCGGTTTTGATCAGCCGATGAGCTTTTGGTTTAACCAGCCTCTCGCACGCACTACGATGAAAAAAGACCTGATATCAAAAGCTGTGAATAATTTTATTTTGAGCCATGAAGAGTAAGTTCGGGCTCTCTCATTGAAATAAGTCAACGCAACCTAAAGAATTGGCAGTCAAATTCAGCTTTACAGGCGCACTATGACCCTACTTATATAGCAAAGGATAAGTGGGTCCAAGATTAGAATATTGAAGGTTGAAGGTTGATTTATCACTGTTCTGCATAGAGAATAGCTGCCAATTAAAGTGATACATAAAGCATAGGAATAGCAATAAGATGATGACAAAATGGGCGATACGCTTTTTACAAATGGCCGAGCTCGTAGCATCTTGGAGTAAAGATCCCTCCACCCGAGTTGGCGCAGTAATCACCGAAAACAATCGCATCGTCTCTTTAGGCTTTAATGGTTATCCTCACGGAATATCTGATAGTGCTGAAACCGATAACCGTGAAATGAAACTGCTAAAGACGCTTCATGCAGAAGAAAATGCCATTCTCCATGCAAAACGAGATCTCAGTAGCTGTGAGATTTGGGTGACTCACTTCCCTTGTCCAAACTGCGCCGCCAAGATTATCCAAACTGGATTGCGCGCCGTACATAGTCCACAACCCAACGAAGATTACCTGTCACGCTGGGGAGATAAGATTAAAGTCAGCCAAGATATGTTTGAGCAAGCTGGCGTTCAAGTCGATTGGATGCAGCTAGATTAACTAAGCAGGAACTATGCTCATATAAGTGGGGCTGAGAAGTTTACTCTGACCCCACTTTTACCACTTTTAATTAGCAATATAGTTGAAACTTGCTTCATGTGATACGAACCTAAATATTACATAAATTTTTGTTAAAATTTGAGTTTTCGTCAGAACGAAAGAGCCAAGTGAATAAACTTAACCGTGGGTAGCTCGATGCATCAGTCGTTGAGTTCGGGTAACAACTCACGTATTGCCTGATTCAGACGAGCCATAGTCTCTGCATCTACGCTTTTGGAACACATAAGGTAACGATTCAGTCCTGGCGGCATGTCAGAATAATACAGTGGCAACAAACCCATGGCACTGATTTCACCCATTCGGTTGATATAATCATAATCTTCCCTGTCTATAAGCATATAGTCGGCCCCATGATTGAGTGACACCATCTTAGCCAAACTCTCCACGGATCGCGCCGAATCTGTTACAGAATGACTTTTACTCTCTATCACCAGATCAAGCTCAGGGCCATAGGACACGTGGGCAACCACGCCGAGCTTGAGTCGTGGATCTTCGAACAATGAACTTAAGCTCTGGTGTTGTTTTACAAGCTCGATAACCCTGGGGGCCACTAGCACCATATGCGGCCTATCTTTATGGATCACCAGAGAAAAATTTGCATATAACTCCCGGTCGGCCAGCTTATACCAGCTGGGGGAGCAGATAGCTTCACTGTCGTTCTGAATATTAGCAAAAATACGCTTAACCGGGACTTCTGAATAAGTTGCTGCAACACCGGCACGGCGGAAGATCTCCTGGGTCATATCGATAATAAAGCCGCGAGGTTGACCACTTTCGCTATAAGTGTAAGGAGGCTTATCACGATACTCAACTCTTACCCCTGGCGTAGCCCAAGCTTCCAAAGTAGAGCAAACAAGAATTAGAAGTGCGAGCTTTCGCATATATAGAAAATCGAAGGTGAGGAGAGTCGTTGAACAATAAACGACAATGCTCATTTTCGCAAATAGAAACCAAGCTAGGGTAACTCGGTATAATTTTGCAAACTCACTAAGGTTGCTGTTTACGATGAATATATAGCACAGTCCAATCCGTACTAGCCCGAATGGGCTAAGGATAAGGTTAATTCTAATCCGCATGGGGGTGACAATTGACAGGCACAGTGGTACGGATTTCATTGGGGTACCCCATTCAAAAGAATGCATGCATAGCCTGCCTCTTTGATGAACATCAGCGCAGTACAATCGCTTATAGCGGGATGAGTCGCATCAAACGTAACAACAAGGGAGAGCAGTTAAATAGATAGCTTAGGCAATAGTCTTAGATCAAGAGCCTTCGGTGAGAGACGATGGTCTTAATTCACCGAAAGCGTCTATGTTTGAGTGACGATATATTGTCTTGAGTATCTTGCTCGCACAAGGCTGATTGGATGTAGAATGACTAACTATAGTGGCACACAATTACTGCCAATCACTGATCCCATAAGATGATAATATTTTATTGAATTCGCCCGATGCCCTCAGTTTTGCCGTTCCCTCATCAATCAACTTGATGTAGCCAGCAGACGTTGCCTTTGCCGGACTGCAGGCAATATACATTTCTGTCGCCTCGCCCAAAGAACCCGCCGCAACTATGCCACTAACGCCCATATCTTTAAGTTTTGCTCCCATGACACTGGGAGATTCGGCAACAGCATTTACCCTTCCTGCCTGGAGTTTCTTAATGTTGTTTTCAAGGCCATTATTGGCACCTATGGCATCAAACACACTGGGGTTCTCTGTCACATATTTATCAAATTCATCACCGTAGGCATAACCTTTAATTATCGCAATCTTATTTCCTTGTAGTGATGACAGTCCAGTGTAAGTCCAGCTACCTCCTGCTTTAACAAAAAATACCGTACTGTCCATTCCCCAGGGTACCTGAGGATATATAAAATCTGGCGCGTCATCTTTGTAGGCACCCACCACACAGTCAAATTCGCCCTTACGTACTGAGTCAACAGCACGTTCCCAAGGCATTAATTTGTAATCCACCGTATGACCTGCCGCAGTAAAAATATTGGTTGCTAACTCAATCATGTAACCTGGTTGCTTAGCATTGGGTTGGCCATTCATGGGAAACCAATTGTCGGCTCGGATGCTAATGGTATCCGCCAATACTGCACTACTGCTAAGAACAGAAACTAAGATAAATGACTTTGTAAATGTCTGCATAACACGTCCTTTGATGAGTTTTTTGTCTTGTCTTACTTTAAAAGTAGACTGGATAGTGACACTAAGCAATTTGGAGTCGATATAGACAAGTTTTAACTCGACAATGATATTTGCCAATCGATATCTATTTCACTTTGTTTAACGATGAAAAAGACATTAAACAAGCCTTGATACTGATTAGAAAACCACCCCTGAGCGGATTGTTACTCAAGCGAAAGGACAACTTGAAATACCGAGCAATTTATACAACTATTCACACAACAATTGCTCAATAATGAGATTCAGCAGCAGTGACAACAAAAATCGCCTGTGCCCGTTAGCTGCCAATTTAAGGATTGCTATCACTGGTATTAGTTGTAGATAATTACGCATATCCGACACGCTTAACTATCATCAATGATTAACCAGCTTAGCGGAAATTCGAAATGTGTTATTTCATATTCAATCAATCTGAGGGACTCACATGAATATACTGCAACGCTATTGCGTACTGTCAGCTAGCTTATTGATCTGTTGTTTCTTTTTTAGTGCGCAAGTGTTCAGTGCGGATATGAACAAAGAAGGTAGCATGACTCATATTGACACCAGTAAACTTGGCGACATAAAAGCGGTTAAATTTAATAACCAACAAGTGATTACCGCGGGTTTGCCCACAGAGCAGCAATTTGCACAACTCGCTCAAGCAGGTATCAAAACGGTGATAAATCTCATTCCTAATGACAACCCAAATGCATTAAAAAATGAGCAGCAAATAGTGACTCAGCTAGGGATGAATTATCACAATATTAGCGTGGACTGGCAGCATCCTACAAAAGAAGATGTTGAGCAGTTCTTTAGCCTGATGAAGCAAAATGGCGACGCTCCAGTGCTAGTCCATTGCGCAGCAAATTATCGTGCGTCAGCATTTTATTATTTATACCAAACCACACAATCTAAAGCACCTTCAATGGCCGATGCGCTAACGCCTTGGGGCGACTTACAACAAAGCTTTGCTGAATATCCTCAGTGGCAAAAACTGATTGAAAACGTTAAACAGCAATATCAAGCCAAACAACAGTAATGTAAATATTGCGAGCACATTAGCTGAAACCGACAAACTTTTCGATTATCTCTTTGAGAATTCTTAGCTTCAAACCTATGAGAATACAATGGATTGAAGACTATTTATAAAAGAGAAGAATACTTGAGAATGACAAGACGTCAGGCTAGTTTTCGGTGGCAGGGTCGCTCTTTGGCACCTGACCCATATGGATATGGGGAATGTCAGTTGATGTCGAGAACATTATTGACCATGCCCCCACGACATTCGTGATTCCATTCACATCAGTTCCCCATGGAAAACGTTAGAATTTTCACTCTTTACAAATCAGATGGACCGAAGCTGACTACAAATGAAGTTAAAAGCGGGATCCATTTCGTCACCATTTTTTCGCTGCTGTTGTTTGGTTAGATAGTGAAAATGTTGCAGGTTTTAGTACAAAAATATCTCCAGTCTCTTCAATAAGCACTGGCTAACAAGGTCAGATAGCCTGTTATTCAACAGGCTCATATTATCCAAAATGGTCATCCGACACCGCAAACTATGTCTAGGTAATCACGCTTAATTATAATCATGAATCCTGCTCATGTAGCAGGTGAAATAAAACCGTTTTTCTTCATGTTCCGACCCACGTATAAATAACTCATGCTTTTAGCGCCAAACAATATTACAGCTGCTCCCTAAGTAAGCCATCAGGCACCAAGCAAACAAAGCGGTAACAGCGACTTGCTCAGAAAATCAGTACGAATAGAACATATCGATAAAGAGCAAAACATACATTCCGGCTTTTAAATCACAAAATTGGATACCAGATCATCATGAATAAAGATTTCACATTTACGATTAAGAGCATTTGTCTCGATGAAAATTATCATCCATCAAACAATACACGTATCACCACCAACTTTGCTAATTTGGCCAGAGGAAGCTATCGCCAAGCAAACTTGCGCAACGCGTTGAAGATGATTGACAATAGTTTTAATGCCTTAGCGAATTGGGATAATCCTAAAGGCGATCGTTACTCCATCGAACTTGAAATCATTTCTGTTGATATGGATATTGAAGGCAGTGGTAAAACCTTCCCATCGATTGAAATATTGAAAACGAATATTGTAGATCATCAAACTAATCAACGCATTGAAGGTATTGTAGGAAATAATTTTTCCTCTTATGTGCGGGATTATGATTTTAGCGTATTACTGCAGGCTCATAATAAAGACCAGCCCAACTTCAGTATTCCAGATAACTTTGGCGAACTGCATGGCAAGCTGTTTCAGTATTTTGTTAATTCAGATGCTTACAAACAAAATTTTAACAAAACGCCTGTTATCTGCCTTAGTGTTTCAGATAACAAAACCTATCATAGAACTGAAAATCAGCATCCTGTATTGGGTGTTGAATACCAGCCAAACGAGTCGTCTTTGACTGAGCAATATTTCAAAAAAATGGGCCTACAGGTACGTTATTTTATGCCGCCAAATAGTGTTGCGCCGTTGGCTTTCCATTTCTTTGGTGATCTACTTAATGATTACACTAATCTTGAGCTTATAAGCACCATCAGCACCATGGGAACCTTTCAAAAAATCTACCGACCAGAGATTTATAATGCGAATGCCGCTGCTGGAAAGTCCTATCAACCCAATTTAAAGAACCAGGATCATTCATTAACGCAAATTGTTTATGATCGAGAAGAACGTAGCCAGTTGGCTAATGAGCAGGGAAAGTTTGCTGAAAAACACTTCATCAAACCATATCAAACGGTGCTTGAGCAATGGTCTGCCAATTACGTTTAATCGCTGCGTTTAATAATTACACCCAATATACGGCATGATTTATTATGAAAAAACTTATTAACAAAAGAATACTACCCACTTCAACTGCAGGCAGTTTACCTAAGCCTTCTTGGCTCGCTGAACCCGAAACACTTTGGTCACCTTGGAAACTACAAGGTGAAGAATTAATTAAGGGCAAACAAGACGCGTTACGTTTGTCATTACAAGATCAACAACACGCAGGCATTGATATTGTTGGTGATGGTGAGCAAACACGCCAACATTTTGTAACTACGTTTATTGAACATCTTAACGGCGTTGATTTTAATAAACGTAAAACCGTTAAAATTCGTGATCGCTATGATGCCAGTGTACCAACGGTTGTCGGCCCGGTTAGTCGCCAAAAATCAGTTTTTGTTGAAGATGCCAAGTTTTTACGTCAGCAAACCACACAGCCCATTAAATGGGCTCTGCCAGGTCCCATGACAATGATAGATACGCTTTTTGATGACCATTATAAAAGTCGCGAAAAGCTAGCGTGGGAATTTGCTAAAATTCTTAATCAGGAAGCCAAAGAATTAGAAGCGGCAGGTGTTGATATTATTCAATTTGATGAGCCAGCATTTAATGTCTTTTTTGATGAGGTAAATGATTGGGGGATTGCTTGTTTAGAAAGAGCCATTGAAGGACTAAAGTGCGAAACAGCTGTGCATATTTGTTATGGCTATGGCATCAAAGCCAACACAGATTGGAAAAAAACACTGGGTTCAGAGTGGCGACAGTATGAAAAAGCTTTCCCGAAACTACAGCAGTCTAATATCGATATTATCTCACTAGAATGCCACAACTCTCATGTGCCCATTGAGCTGCTAGAACTCATTCGAGGTAAAAAAGTGATGGTTGGTGCCATAGATGTAGCAAGCAATACGATTGAAACACCAGAGGAAGTCGCCAATACCCTGCGAAAAGCACTTCAGTATGTCGATGCCGATAAACTATATCCATGCACCAACTGTGGCATGGCGCCCTTACCTCATCATGTTGCAAGAGGTAAGTTACATGCATTGAGTGCAGGGGCTGAAATTGTTAGAAAAGAGCTCTCGGCCAAGTGATTGTTGAACCTTGAGGGTTAACATTTATTCAATCTAGGGGATTTCATCGCAGCGCGGGCGCAAATCACCTAAAATTGAGTTCGATAAGCCTTTAAATCAACTTTATACAATGGCGCAGGTAGATTTTCAGACGTGATGTAAATACTGCTGCCATCTTGGCTAAAACCCACCGCTTCGGCTTGTCTGATATTGGGTAAATTGATCTGTTGTGGCGGTGAAGAAAACAGCGTTAACCAATCGCTGGGCTCTGTTTGAGTAAAATAGAACGCGTGAGTGTAGGTTAATACCACCGCCGATAAGCCATCAGCAGAAATGTCCATTGCCGTAGGCTTTCCGGCAAAACCTATCCAAGTATAGATACTGGTGTAATCGAGCATCGCCGATGGTAACGGCGCTATCTCGCCCAACTTTTTTGCTTGCCTGTTGAACTGTTTAGTTGAATTAGCGGCTAGATTGTTAGCTGAATGGTTTGATTCAGTTTGTCCTAAAGCAGGATCGATCAATGGCAACTCATACAAAATAGGCAATTTATCGCGTTTAGTCAGTAGCAGTATTTTTTGCTTGGCAACATCAACCGCTACAGATTCACTATCGTGAGCACCATCTCCATAGGTAAATGTCATACTCCAACTGGGTTTGACCGAGAGTAGTTTATTACCGTGTAATTGACTCAAATCAGGCTCTTTGATCAGATGTAATTGATACTGCGATCGTTGCGCCTGGTTATCACCGATATCGGCGATGAGTAAATAAGACTGATTGTGATAAGTAAACGAGGCTATATCTTCCCAATCGATACTTTTTACCCCTTCAACGTTAACCGTTGCCAGCTGCTTACCACTTGAGTCAATCGCAAACAATCGCGCCGAATCGCCGCTATCATTATGTACCCATAATACCTTGTCATTAAGTCGCGATATGGCTAAACCACTGGCCTCATCAATATCAGATGACACAATCGTACCGGCTTGAGTGAGCCCTAGAGGCATAGCACAAGCACTGGCTGATAACGTCAAAATTAAGTATAAAAACAGAGAACGACGGTTAAACATAAGATTATTGACTCGAACTGCAGCTTGCAAAAAGTAGCCGTATTCTAGCAACAATATCAGTGACTATTATTAAAAAAATAAAAAAATCGATTAACTTATGTTAATCGACTTTATAAAGATTACTAATTAATTATAACCACGCTCGTTCAAATGCATTGATCATATCAAATGGCTGATGAATACCTTCCACTAGCTGTAGTTTATTTTTGTACTCAACAGGTAAAGAATCATATTGCTTCTGAGCTCTTAACTCCGAAGTAGAAAAAATTAACAATTTGATTTTATCTATTTCTTGCGTGACAAAAGTATTCTGTTCTGTCTTATTTTCATTTTCTAAATCTAGAAGCACTTGGAGTAACTCAGTATATTCATCACCCACGCACATCCTTATAGCTTTAAGATGTAAATAGCCTAAAGCCTCACCAACTGAAACTGGTAACTGTTTTAGAGTGGCAATGCTGCTATCAGATAATTGATTCTTTTTTGACATGCTTAAACAATTATTATGTTTGACTTCAAAGGCTGTAAACTTATCACCCAGTAAATCAATACCGAAATCTAAGAACTCATCAGCTAAAACAACTGAAGGAAAAATAGTTAGAATAAAAAATAAAATCGATAATATTTTCATTTTGCTTTGCAACCATAATGAACTGATTTCCAAAAAACTCTCTCCTTTGATGAAATTTCAGATCTTAACATTTGCATACCAGCAATAGTTTCAGTTTGATTAAACACCGCTATCTTCATTATCGAATGAAATACATTCTCTATTGCCTAACGCAAGCTCATAAGTATCTTGATTTTTTATAGCGATAATAATGTCACGACGGTTATTACCTAATTCCCCACGATACTCATCTTTTTGATACTCGCTGACTTATCTGCACCTGAGATTTTGTCTCTTCGATTTAGCTTCATTTATAGCTAATTGTAAAAGCAAAAATATTGAAATAAATCCATAGCTGAGTAGTTTTAGTTTTTTACATGACCCATATGAATTGAGGGCATTGAGAAAATTCCATGAGTTTGACATGTATGCTGCGCTAGCTTTCATTGGGCCAAGGGCAGCCCATCGAAACCGTTAGGTACTGTTGTATTAGACGACAATGGCCGGAGCTGACTACAGATACGCTTTAAAGCGGGATAGCTCCCCATCGAAAATATGCGCTTTTCAGCATTTTTTCGATGGGGTGCAGAGGATTTTAAAAGGGATACAAACACTTTGCCCCTTTGATCTGGTGTAGCCTCAACACCACGACTCACGTTGGCCGTTGAGCACTCGGGCACTAATCTATTCACTGAGGATTTCATCGTCAATCTAGGTTTAAGATACCAGCTCAATAGCTTGTTTTGCGGTGGTATATAGTGTTTTTATCATCAAGCCTAAAACCCAGCGAATAAACTTCACACTCATTTCTTTAACCGTTTGTATTCTATTTCCAGCAAACACTAGCATGTGACCTAATAAACCCCTTAACTCCTCAGCTATTTCACCGGATGACTTAACAACAACGCCGTGTAAACAACGCGCCAATATGTCATAAAACTGCAAACCATGACTTACAGAAGCTTGAGCGAGGATTAATGCATACTGACCTGTTTTTTTCAAAAGAGTGATTAAAGCATCGGTAATGATTTGCTGCCAGCGTTGAGAGAATGATGCATTATGACGTTGATCATATTTTAGTACCGTATGCTTATGGTTAAGCGTTTTAAGTGCTCTATTCATCGCACTATAGCTCTTATATGATGCAACGGTATTGACATAACCAGGTGTGGCTTCAACCATTGAATGCGCACCAATCGAGAAAAAAGATCCACTGTTCATTGATGTTTGGTACTCACCGACAGTATGACTAAAGGGCCATACAGGAACTGCTGGTACAGGGTCCGCACCATGCGTAACACGATAATGCTCGATATTGGTAGAGGCTTGGTGAACACATCTCTCAGTAACAACCCTTGGCGCACCAAAGGTATATAACTTGGTATCAATACCTCTCTCGCTTGCCCAAAGCGCTGTTAATTGCGCAATAGCCCCACCCAAACTATGACCAACAACATGTAAACAATGAGGTTTATGTAGTGCTACATAATCATTAAATTCAGACTGCATACTGCTAAAAGCTTTTTCAAAGCCGGAGTGTACTTCAAGACTTTTAGGGCCAACTGTTATGGCGACATTGCCATTAGTTAACCAGTCAGCAAATGACGTAAAAACAGTGCCACGAACACTGATAATATGATGCTGTTTAAATTTTCGAGATGTCCCTTGTGCCGTTAATGCAAAGCCAGTACTGCGATTCAATAGTTGATTAATTAAGCCTCCACTAATGCCTTGTATTTGGCTGTTAGTGATATCAAAGTTATCTCGAAACTCCTCGTGAAACAGAGATTTAAAACCTTTAGTGCTTCTAATGTCATACACTCGCGCTGCAACACTTGCCGCAACATTCGGTGAAAGAGCTCTACTCATAATGGGAATATTCCTTTATTTCCGTTTTGTTAAATCATTCAAATCATAATTGTTTACACGGTATTCATTCTCACCATCGTACAACCAGATTGGCTTATAATCTGCTTCCCAACGGCATATGCTTGTCGCCATATGATCAAGATGCGGATTATTATTATTCTTAAATCCAAAATCCACCTGAGCATCTACTACATCACAAGTAATTTTAGATAATTTTTCTGAAAACTCAGGAACCTCAGTAATACCGACATGATTTGCTATCCATAATGGAAGTAACTCACCATTGGGTTCAATTGTAATATGCTGTGACACATGATTTTCTGCGAAAAGCCTATTCGGTATGGATGACTTGATTGTTTTTCTCGGGAAGTAAAAACGACCTTCACTATCAGTCGTTGCCACATCAATATGGTCTTTGCCATCAATATACATTAATGATCGCGTCACCTCTAAATTAGCCACTGGGGTACCATTTTCAGTGATAACACCATTAACTTCTGAGCTTAAAAAGACTTCCTTTTTTTTAAACCAACCAAACATATCAGCTCCATGACTTAGAATAGGGTAAGCAAGCGCTAAAAAAACCAGTAATATGACACGACGGGGCCACTGTAAACGATTGTTCATTCGCTATCCCTGCTAAATAGTAATTTCGATTTTACCTAAAAATACTCACTGTTTATTTTACCCATTCGATTGCAAATTACTATTATCCAATAGAATGGGTTTTATCAATTAGTGACTCTTTGGGGTGAATATAAGCGTATTACCGACATAAATTCGCAGTATGCTTTGCCCTTTTAGACCCTGCTGTTATAGCAATATTGCCATTAGTTAACCAATCAGCAAATGAAGTAAAAACAGTGCCACGAACACCAATAATATGATGCTGTTTAAATTTTCGAGATGTCCCTTGTGCCGTTAATGCAAAGCCAGTACTACGATTCAATAATTGATTAATTAAGCCTCCACTAACACCTTGTATTTGATTGTTAGTGATATCAAAGTTGTCGCTAAATTCAAGGTGAAATGAATCCTTGAAATTTTTAGAGTTCCTAATGTCATATACACGTGAAGCAACACTTGCTGCAATATTAGGTGAAAGTGCTTTACTCATAGTGGGAATATTCCTTTATTTCCGTTTTGTTAAATCATTCAAATCATAATTATTTACACGATATTTACTCTCTCCATCATAAAGCCAAATAGGCTTATAATCGGCCTGCCAGCGGCAGATACTTGAAGCTATATGATCAAGATGTTCGTTATTCATATTTTTAAATTGAAAACTCACACGCTTATCGGTTAATTCACAATTCATAAAAGTTAGCTTTTTAGAAAACTCTGGCACTTCCTCAATACCAATATGGTTGGCGGACCATATTAGACAGAGCTCATTATCGTGAACTACGGTAATCTGTTGCGACACTCTGTCTTCAGAGAAAAAGTCTATTAGGTATGGATGAGCGAATGCTTTTTTGAGGAAAATGGAAATGACCCTTGCTATCGGTAATAGCCACATCAATATGGTCTTTGCCATCAATATACATTAATGAGCGCGTCACCTCTAAATTAGCCACTGGATTGCCATTTTTGGTAATAACACCATTAACTTCTGAGCTTAAAAAGACTTCCTTTTTTTTAAACCAACCAAACATATCAACTCCATGACTTAGAATAGGGTAAGCAAGCGCTAAAAAAACCAGTAATATGACACGACAGGGCCACTGTAAACGATTGTTCATTCACTATCACTGCCGATAATGGCCGTGAATTCGCTCATCATGAAGTCATTGCTAAGGTGTTAGACGCAGCGTTTTATTTTGCTCATCCGTATAGCTCTTGGGAACGTGGAGCTAATGAGAATACCAATGGTCTGTTAAGGCAATATGTAAAAAAAGCAGTGATTTAAGAAAGGTAAGTGATGACATGATCTTGTTTACGCAGAACAGGATTAATTACCGGCCTAAGAAATGTTTGAAGTTTAAGCAGCCAGCTGTTGTGTTTCAACACTTAGCAGCTTAATTTGGCGAGTGTCGCACTTCGGAGTTGAATTCGGGACTAAGCCACCACTAACGCCTTGGATCTGACTATTAGTTATTTTAAAATTTTTAATAAAATCAAGATGAAAGTCACTCTTAAAACTTTTATTTTTCCTAGTATCATATACTCTTGAGGCTATACTAGCTGCAGTGCTAGGTGAAATTGTGTTACTCATAATTCGACTTCCTTGCCTGTAAAACGATCCGTTAGTTTATTAAAATCACCATCTTCAACAATATATTCCTTGTCACCATCATAAACTAATACAGGAGTATAATCCTCACCCCAGCGGCAGATGCTTGAAGCCATATGATCAAGATGTTCGTTATTGGTATTGTTAAATTGAAAACTCACACGCTTATCGGTCAATTCACAATTCATAAAAGATAGCTTTTTAGAAAACTCTGGCACTTCCTCAATACCAATATGGTTAGCAGACCATATTGCTAGCAGCTCATTATCGTAAACTACAGTAATCTGTTGTGACACTCTATCTTCAGAGAAAAGTCTATTAGGAATAGATGAACGAATGCTTTTTTGAGGAAAATGGAAATGACCCTTACTATCGGTAATAGCCACATCAAGATGATCTTTTTCATCAATATACATTAATGAACGCGTCACCTCTAAATTAGCCACTGTGTTACCATTTTTGGTAATAACGCCATTAACTTCTGAGCTTAAAAAGACTTCACTTTTTTTAAACCAATCAAACATATCAACTCCATGACTTAGAATAGGGTAAGCAAGTGCTAAAAAAACCAGTAATATGAAACGACCGGGCCACTGTAAACGTTTGCTCATTAGCTATCCCTGCTAAATAATTTTAATTTTACCTAAAAATACTACTATTTATTTTACCCATTCGATTGCAAACTACTATTATCCAATAGAATGGTTTTTATCAATTAGTGACTCTTTAGGATGTATGTAAGCGTATTGCAGACATAAATTTCGTAATATGTTTTGTTCTTAAATCTTTTTAGGCCCTAGTGTAGTGGCGACATTGCCATTAGTTAACCAATCAGCAAACGAAGTAAAAACAGTGCCACGAACACTTATAATATGATGCTGTTTAAATTGACACCTAAATAATAAGCTTAACCTAAAAAGGCCACTTTCTTTGTTCCGAAGAAAGTGGCCGTGCACATTTTTAGCGATTGAAATGATGAGTAAAAATCACTAAAAACCAGTACTCTTCTAAGTCTTAAAACTAACGCGTATTAGTATTGATAACTAAACTGCAAGGTAAATTCAGTGCCAGGATTTTTGGCATAAACTTCAATATCTTGCTGTTGGTATTCCGTGGTTTCACCTAAGATATTCTTCGCTTTTAACTTCACAGTAGTGCTGGTTGTCGGGAAGAAACTATAGGTAAAATCTAGGCTGTGAAATGGCTTTTCTAATACATCATCTAAACCACCACGTCCGCCGTAGGCAATGCGTTCGCCAAACACGTTATATACCAATGTAGCACTGTGATAACTGTCTGATGAGTCGTAACTTAATTGTAAGTTAGCCACCCATTGTGAATGCCCAGTCATACGACGCGTTTGATTGGTTGGGTCAATTTCGCCATTAGCAGCGATATTGATTTCTGAGTCGCCAAGGGTTAAGTTCCCCGCCACAAAGAAGTCTTCCCAAATACTGCCTTCGCTGCCCAAAAACGCCAATTCTTGTAAAAACTCGGTTTCAAGACCATACACATAACCCGACTCGGCGTTATAAAACTTCAGCTGACGGCCGGCTTCTGAAATACGTTGAATAGGTTCAATCGGTGCATCTACATCCTTGTAGAACGCGCCCATACTGAAATTGTTACCCGAATCTGAGTAATATTCCCAACGTAAGTCGAAGTTTAGAATGTCGGAGCTCTTAAGTTCTGGATTACCGAAGAAATCAAAGTCGGTAACCGGATCTTGGAAGCGAACTGGCGACACTTCACGTAGATCTGGACGCACTATGGTTTTACTTGCGCCTAAACGCCACTGAGTGGTGTCGGTTTGTTTCCAGGTTAATGATAACGACGGGAACCAACCATCTTCAGCGATGGCATAATCAGCCAAATCGTAACGGCCACCTTCATCTGAAATCTGTCCATTTGGGTCAATAGGCAAAGTGACACGGCGGAAGTCTTCGTAGCGAAGACCAGCATAGACTCGCCATACATCGTCAAAGTCGATGTCCATGCTCACAAACGCAGCATCGTTTTTCTCGGCGGCAATGTAGTCTTCAGTATCGGTTGACGCGTCTTTCAACTCTAGCCCTAGAGTGTTGTCGTTGATATTTTTATCAGAGAAAATATCATTAAAGTCGCCGGATAAAATACCACCGTTAACATCTGTTGGGCTTAAATCAACATCAAAACCTAAGCGGGTAGCATAGCTTTCTCGGGTGCGTTCAAAATATTCATAACCCGTTGTCAGTTTAATCACTGTGGCATCTAAATTGATTGGGTAAGTAAAGTCCCAGGCGTAGTTTTGAGTGTTATCTTCTAAGCGACTGTAGACATACTTAGGTGCATCTTGAGTGTTAAGATTGCGAGAGAGTAACTGGTTGTTTGTATCTAAAATCACGTTATAGGTATACGACACTTCATTTGGTGCATAACGCTCAGAACGTGCATCAGAAAACTTCCAATTAAATTCAGCATCATTCAAATATTCAATGAAATGATGACCTTTTATTTGATTGCTGATTAACGAACGTTCTTCGTAATCAATAGCATAAACTTGCAGTGCATTAGGCTCGCCTAAGGTATCGATAGTTTCTTCAATACCCGTTGATACGTCATCTGAGGTATCTTGAAGATAAGTGGTGAAGGTTTCGATTTTATGGTTGTAGCCAATTTCTAAACCTAAGTTCAACATGCCAGACACTTGCACTATCGAATCGGTGCCAACAATATCTTTTTGGTTTTCAACTTGCACTTGGCTGCTGTCACCATCAAGTTCAACTTCACGTTTAGTGTAATTTTCAGCTTGTTTCTTGTACGACACCGCAGACAAAGCACCAAAAATGATGTCGTCGCTAATGTCCCAACGATCACCAATGGCAATATCACCGCGCACGGCAGGATCAGTACTTTGACTTTGTAGCGTCATGTCGCGATACATATCTAACGCTAACTCACGGTTAATTTGTTGCGCCGCAGGGTAGTTAATCGCTCCATTTGAGCCACTGACGATATCAATCGGGCTGATACCACCGTATTGATCAATAGTATTATTAATGTTGCTTGGCATGCCGCGGGTGCCATCGTCTTGGCCAGTCCAATCATCGCCACCACCGTTATAGGTGTAGCTGTCATTCGAGTCATTAGTGTTATAACGACCGCCTACTGAAGCTTTAAAAAAGAAATCTGCAGGGATAGATTTAGTACGAATATCCACATGTCCGCCACCAAATGCTGCTGGCGCATTGGCTGACGCTGACTTTTGCACCGATAACGATTCAATGATCGATGCTGGGAACATATCCAGTGGCACTACGTTACGGGTTGGATCCGGTGAGGGTACAGTCGCGCCGTTAAGCGAAGTACTTGAATAACGTTCACCCAGACCACGAACATAGATAAATTTACCATCTTTTAAGGTCAAACCTGTCACACGACGAAGCGCTGCTGCTGCATCACCGTCACCGGTTCTTGAAATTTGTTCTGAGCCCATAATATCGGCTACAGCAATTTGTTCACGACGCTCTTCGGTTGCTTCTGATGCTGAGCTGCGTAAACGCCCTGTCACTGAAATAACTTCAATGGGTTCAATCGGAATCACTTCACCAGGATCACGAACAGGCGCGGGTTCTTGCGAGTATACGGGGGTTGTGGTTAATAACGTTGCCGCAGAAATCACAGAGATAATGGCAAGGCTTAACTTATTAACGGTAAAACTCGGCTTGGTTTTCATACTTATACTATCCTGTATGCGGTTCAGAGATAGCCGCCCTTGCGAGCGGCTATTAATAGGTCACAGATTTAGTTCATCAAAGGTGATTACTGTGGAAAGTAAGCCCAACCTTGACGCCAGTCATTCTGGCCATCGAATGCACCAATAAAGTTGGTTGATTCGAAGAAGCTATCATCTGTACTTAAATCTTTACCTTTACCAAGTAGTGTTGTATCGGTTGCTGCTGGCATGCCGTCAGTGATAGTCACTGCCGTTGCAGAGTTACCTTGTTGACCCAAGAACCAGGTTTCAGTATTAATCGCGGTAGTACCTGAAGTCTTGAATGGCTCATTACAATCGATAATTGAATGAGACATCACTAAGGTGTTGTTATTCACGTTATCAACCAAGCTTGATACTGAACCATCTAGCTCTAAACACTCACCAGACTCAGTGTCAGCAGTACTACCTTTGCGGCCTTGCACCAGTACGTTGTATAACTCACCAGCAGTACCCACTCGAAGTAATATACCTTCGCCGTTGTCACCGCTAGCGTTTGCAGTATCTGTACCGGGTAGAATAGTGAAGTTAGCTAACTTAGGGGCAGAAACAGGGGTCGCTGCTGCGCCAGCACTGCTGCTATCAGCTTCAATACCGCGGTTTGCATTGCCGTCTTCATGAGTGATGTAGACAAACTGTGCTTTACCCGTCCAACCATTGGTCCAGTCTAAGCTGTCATCGAAGTTGGCTGTTAAGTAGACATATTTCAAGTTTACAGCACCGCCCCAAAACTCAACGCCATCGTCGCCGTTAGCGTGAATTTGAATATGGTCTACTTGAGTTCCGCTGCCTACTGCCGCAAATGAGATACCGTTCATTTCTTGAGTATCATTGACTTTAAAGCCAGCATACTTAACTACTACGTAACTGATTTGTCCGCTGTTATCTGCGTTGTCGTTACCACCATATGGGAAGTCACCGACTTCAAAAGATGCATCACAAGCCGTTTTATCTGGGCAGGTATTTGTTAAACCGTTACCTAAGATAACTAATCCACCCCATTGTCCGCGCTCACCAGTGGCACCGGCAATAACATCTTCTTCTGACGTCATTTCGATTGGGTGAGTAGCACTACCTTGAGCCATAATTTTAGAACCACGGCTAATGGCAATATAGCTGTTAGATGTCGCGAATAATTTAACACCCGCTTGAATTGCTAATGTTGCCGATGTGGTTTTATCTGCCCCGACAAGAACAGCGCCGCCATCAATTTTGTACATCACGTTCTGACCAGCAAGTAAGGTTGTGTTACTCAGAACATTCCCTTCTAGGGTACAAATAAGCGTCACTGATGCATCTTTATATAAACCCGCTGTCGCAGCTGAAGCTGTGGTGCCAACAGGACAAGAAGTTAACACCGGCAGCTCAGTTGGTGTTGGCGTCGCATCATCATGGATTGCTGTAGTCCAACCAGTCGTCCAATCATTTGTACCGTCAAATGCACCAATATACTGGGCATTCACTAAGCGAGAATCAAGGTTGCTTAAGTCAGCTTTACCACCGGTTAAGGCTACCGATGATGAATTAGGCATATAGTCAGTTAAATCTGCTGCAGCAACTAAGTTACCGTCTTGGTCGTTAAACCATGCTTCAACATCTAATGCCAATGTACGGCCTTCTGCTGCATCTGCCTTAGCATTTTTAAACGGCTCAACACAGTCAATTAAACTGTTCTGCATGATTAATTCTGCAGTATTGGCATTGTTTACTGTGTCGTCATCGTTAACTTCTAAACATTCGCCCGAATCAACATCACCTTTAACGAGCATGTTATAAGCATTAACACCTGTGCCTTTACGGAACAAAATGCCTTCTGCATCGTCACCGCCACTGTTAGTGCCGTTAGCGACTTGGATAGTGAAGTTGGCGAGTGTTGGTTTCGACATAGGTAATGCGCTTGCGTCGCTGTTACTGTCGGCTTCAATACCACGGTTAGAACCGTTATCAGCTTGACGAATATAAACGTGTTGTGCGCTACCTTGCCAACCGTTAGTCCAATCTAACGAGTCATCAAAGTTTTCTGTTAGTACGATATTGGTAACGGAAACATTGCCGCCCCAAAATTCAAAACCATCATCGTTATTCATGTGCACTTGTACGTGATCAACTTCAGTACCCGCACCTACAGCAGCAAAACTGATGCCGTTCATTTCTTGTGTGTCGTTAATTTTGAAACCACCAAACTCAACGCGTACATACTTGATTGAGCCAGAATTATCTTCAGTATCGTTACCGCCGTAGCTATGGTTACCCACTTCAAATGACGCTGAACAATTGGTTAAATCAGGACATGTGTTTACCGGTGCATTACCAAGCAACACTAAGCCACCCCACTGACCCGCTTTACCCTCTTGCCCTAAAGCGGTTTCAACTGAAGTAAATACGATTGGCGCAGTTGCTGTACCGTCGGCAATGATTTTTGAACCACGGCTGATCACTAAATAAGAATCGCTACCACCGAGTATTTTAGTGCCGGGCAAAATAGATAACTCAACCGAATTGGCGTTATCGCCACCGGCGATGACAGCACCATCTAGCTGCCAAACAACATCATTACCTAGTACAATTTTGTCGCCATCTTGGCCACCAGTAGTCACGGTTGATGCGGCGGTTGAAGGCGCTAATGTTCCTTTTAATACCCAAACTTCTTTTCCATCAACAGCAGTCATTGTGGTGCTTTTAGTTGCAAAGCCACTGTATGATTTTTCTTGAGCTGTCTGAGTTGGAGTAGTTGGCGTTGTTGGTGTGGTAGGGGTAACAACATCACTACCTGTATTGATATTAATATCGCCACCACAACCAGCGAGCCCTAATGTTGCAGCAAGAGCAGTAGAAAGTGCAGTCAGTTTAAAAAGATTTTTCAGTTCCATTATCATCTCCGGAGACGGATGTAAGCATGTGAGTAAGTTGGCTGGATGACAAACTAACCTGCAAAAATGACAAAGAGACTGCTTAAATATTACGCTTACATTTCATTAACATTTCAGAAATATTCAAGTTCAATGGTACTGCGGCTTAGAAGGGATTTTACTTGCGAAAAAAATTAACAAAAAAGACAAAGAAATAACTTAACAACTGTTTGCATAACAAATAATACTGGTTAATTGATGCTGACATATACTGCCCATAAGCCAAATATCAGCGCACTAACACCAGCAGGTCTGAACCAACTAATACAATGTGTACCGGCCCATAAAGCAAACATCTTATGATATTTCTCAGTCATAAAAACTAAAAAAACCGCAATGATAAACAGTAAGTTAGCTATAACCTCAAACACTAGCGGGAATGAAGTATTACTCGCATCGAGTAACAATGCTGCGCCAATCATTAACCGAGAAATGATCTCGACAGCATGAAAATATCTTTGGCGACTAAATAGAACAATAGCATCAGCAAAACCTTGTGGCTTAAGTAACATAAACAGCCCAACACAACTGATAATAACGCCCCAAACACTAATTAATATCGCCATGATGTCTCCACAATGCACTTCTATATGCAGATATTAGCACCAAATAATGTAATGAAAATGTGGCAAACCAATATTGTTGAGCAGGAAAAAAGATCTATCAATTATGATGAAAGCTAAAGTAGAGTGGCTCATAGCCGCTATTTATAAACTCTGATACCTGAACGCATGCTAGTTGGTGCAAATCACTGATGAGTTATAAATTAATATTAATAACTATTAATAAATACTCATAAAGCAAGTTTGGGCTAATTTAATGTTAAAATAGCCATTTAGTAACGTTTAAATTAGCCAAGGAGTGCCTATATGCCATCTGATATCATTATTTTAGGGATCTCTATTCTTATTGCTATTGGCATTTTGCTCCATCACCCTTCTAAGACATTAGGCCTACCCTCACTCTTAATTTTCATGGGTGTAGGACTTGCCTTTGGTAATGGGGAATTTGGTTTTGTATACGATGATCTGCAACTGACCTCGTTGATTGGCACTCTCGCATTAAACACCATAGTATTTGTGGGCGGGCTGAATACACCAATGAAAAATATTCAATTTTCTTGGAAAGAAGGCGGCATGCTGTCCACTGCCGGCGTCATCTTCACGACGATCATTTTTGGCTTTATCCTGAATGCCTTACTCGACTTTAACCTCATTACTTGCATGTTATTTGCGGCGGTAGTGTCATCGACTGATGCTGCAGCCGTATTTTCTATTTTAGAATCCAAAAAACTTAAATTAAAACACGGCACCGGCACTATTTTAGAATTCGAATCGGCCACTAATGACCCGGTCGCCTTGCTGATGGTTATCATGCTAACCGACTACATTATCAATAGTACTAACGGCGCTCCGACAACAATATCGATACTATTAAACCTAGGACAACAAATTGGTGTTGGGGCAATTATTGGCCTATTTATGGGTAAAATAACCGTTTGGACATTGAATCGTATCAAACTACCTGAATTTGGACTTATTCCTGTATTTATTTTGGCGACTTTTGCCATCACAGTATCTGGTACCGAAATATTAGGCGGTAACGAACTGATTGCGGTTTACATTACCGGAGTAATTATTGGTAACTATTTAAAGAAAGGTGCTGAAGTCAGTAAGCATTTTTTTAATGGGATTTCTTGGTTAGCGCAATCATTAATGTTTATTATTTTGGGCTTACAAATATTCCCGCAGCAGTTATTACCTGTGTTTATGGTGTCTTTACTGCCTGCTATCTTGCTTATTCTGGTGGCACGGCCATTAGCGGTGCAATTGTGTTATCTGCCCTTTAGGCAAGCAACTTGGCGCAAGCGTTTGTTTGTCTCTATGATAGGCCTAAAAGGCGCTACGCCAATTGTATTTGCACTGATCCCCGCTGCGGCAGGTGTTGAAGGTTCGCGAGAAATGATCCACATGGTGTTTTTTATTGTGCTGATATCGGTCATTGTTCAAGGCGCCGCCATCGAACCACTTGCCAATAAACTGGGACTCAAACTAAAGCCCAAACCGCCTCAGATTTAAAAATGATTCAATGCCCCATAACAATGAGGCATTGAATCATTTTCAGTATTGTCGATATGACGAAACCCTAATTTACTGTGATTCTCTCCACTGATTTTTCAGGCTGATGGATCACATAATCTAACTGTACTTGTACGTCTTTAAAACCATCTGCTGAAGTTTGATACTGCCACTGTTCAAGCGCCTCAACTGCCGATGCGTCGAACATTTGTTTTGGCGCTGACTTCATTACCCTAACATTACTCACTTTTCCTGCTGGGCTAATATCAAATATCATTTGCACATAGCCGTTGAGCCCTTCTTTAGCGGCATCTATTGGATAGGTAGGCTCAATTCTGATTACTGGCATTGCCATAGCATCAGTGTTGGTTTTAGCCTTAAGATTGTCACCTGCCAATGCCTGCTGATTAAACATAAAGGCACTCATACCAATAACCAAGGTCATTCCAAGCAAAGCTAGGGTGCTTTTTCCATGTTGCTTTTTCATCTGTAAGATCCTCTCTTTTAAGATAGTTTTGTCCCCATAAGGGGTGTGTAGCATGCTCAAAGGTGCATGCTGTGAATAGGCCAATAGTGTTTTGCTATAGGCAATTTTAGCTTGGGTTTTCATGTCGGCGGTCACTTGCGCATCACATGACAATTCTTGATCTTGTCTAAATCGGCGGTAGCTGAGCCACATCAAGGGATTGAACCAAAACAACACGGTTAAGCCATAAGCCAATATATTTATCCACAAATCACCACGTTGATAGTGATACATCTCGTGCTGAATAATGGCTTGCTGCTGGCTGTCATCGAGTTGCATAAAGCTATGAGGGACTAAAATACTGGGGGTGAAAAATCCCGCTAACATAGGTGATTCAATCTGAGAATGAACCAGCACCTTAAGCTTGCTAGAGCTTACCTCTAGCGGTTTTGCATCATTAATTAACCGTTGCAGATTGGCGTATTCCATTACGATATTAATCACTAATAAGGCAACCACTGCGGCGTAGAGATAAGGCAAATAGAGTTGATCAAGTAAACCTGCCGACAAGGCAACAGTATCATTCGCCAACACATAATATTGCTCGATGACTGAGACGCCATTACTGCTGCCAAACCAGCTAAAGTGCTGTGGTAATATCATTTGCAGTAAATCGGCAAAAACAAATAGCGGCACTGATATCCACATAAAATAGGTATAGTGCGCGCCAAGCTTAGACAATAAAAACCGATGTAATAGCAGTATTGCCAAACACACCATACTCAGTGAAAGGGTTTGTTCCATAAACCAATTGATCATCACTTTTGTTCCTTTTGCCAATCATCGAGTAAAGTTTGCAGGTCGGCGACATCTTCTGCCGACAGTTTGTTTTTCTGCGCAAATCCGGCAACCAATGGGGTTAACTTGCCGGCAAACATGCGATCCACAAAAGAAAGCGACTCTTTAACGGTATAGTCCTGCTGAGCGATTAACGGTGAATAATGGTAAACCCGCCCCTGTTTTTCAAAACTGACGGCTTGTTTTTTAACTAAACGATTAAGCAAGGTTTTCACCGTTTTCTCATGCATGTCATGGCTTTGTGCTAAGGCATCAACCACTTCGCTCGAGGTTAATGGCGACTGTTGCCAAAGCTGCTGCAACACCACTAATTCACTATTGCTGATCTCTTTCATGCTATACCGCTCATTTGTTGTTAAAACTTGTGAAGACAAAAAAAGGATTACAGACGTAATCTATTTGTTTAAATTACAGCTGTAATCTTAAATAAGCAAGCAGTTTTTTACATGATTTACTCATAAAAATGAAAAAGCCTAATCAGATGATTAGGCTTAAGATTGAAGTATTATTTAGCGAATAGACTTTATGACAATGATAGTTTATCGCGATACAACCACTGATAAACCGTAGGCAACACCAATAACGTCAAAGCGGTTGAGCTAAACAAACCGCCGATGATCACGACAGCTAACGGCTGTTGAATTTCACTGCCCACGCCAGACGATAACAAAATAGGGATCAGCCCTAATGCAGACGTCAGTGCCGTCATTAACACTGGACGTAAACGCCCTACTGTACCTTGATAAACACTGTCGTATAGGCTTTCAGTTGATGATTGTCTGCGCTGGTTAATTGAGTCCACCAGCACCACACCATTTAACACAGCAACACCAAACAAGGTGATAAAGCCGATGGAGCTGGGCACAGATAAATAGGTGCCAGTAGCATATAAAGCCACTACGCCGCCGATTAATGCCAATGGCACATTAGCCATAATCAAGGCCACTTGTTTGACTGAACCAAACGAGAAATACAGCAATAGGCCAATCAGTGCGATAGAAATGGGCACCACTAACATTAGCTTTTGTTGCGCTCGTTGCTGGTTTTCATATTGGCCGCCCACCACCACAGTATAGCCAGCAGGTAATGCAGCTTGCGGCACTATGGCATAAATATCATTGACCACCGAGCCCATATCACGCCCCGACACGTTGGCTTGCACCACCACGCGGCGCTGTACATCGTCACGACGAATATTCGGTGGCGCCATTTCAATCACCACATCAGCGAGATCGCCCAAACGAACAATCGCACCATTGGCGCCACTGAGGAGCAAATCTTCAATTGCATCAGGCGCATTACGATATTGCGCGGCTAATCGCAGGTTAATGTCATAACGAGCGTTACCGTCAATCACCTGACCAGCGCTGGCACCACCAATACCTTGAGTGACTAAACTCATCACCTCATCGACACTGATACCATAACGTGCAAGTACTTCACGTTTAGGCCGAACCACTAACTGAGCTTCACCGCTGACTTGTTCTAACGATACATCAACCGCCCCAGGAATGGCTGCGACTAAGTCTGTTAGTACCTGACCTTTTTCCGATAATATGCTCAAATCTGGGCCAAATATCTTAATCGCTAACTGCGCTTTAACCCCTGATAATAGCTCATCCACTCGAGTCGCAATCGGTTGTGAGAAGGTCAGCAATAACCCCGGAAATATCGCTAATCTTTGCTCCATTAAGCGCTGAAGCTCAAAGCGGTTACTTGCCGATGTCCATTGTTCTATCGGCTTAAGACCAATATAGATTTCAATATTACTCACAGGTTCGGGGTCGCCGCCAAGCTCTGGTGCGCCAATGCGACTTAAGGCATATTCCACCTCAGGAAACTCCAGCAGCATGGCTTCAATTTTAGGCGCGACGTTAATAGAAGTGGCCAAGCTTGCTGTCGGTGCCAGTGTGACGCGTAAGTTAATGGTGCCTTCTTCGAGTTCTGGCACAAATTCAGTGCCTAACTTTGGCAATAACAACATGCTTGATATAAACAACACTACAGCGGCTAACATCACCGATTTAGGGCTTGATAATACCAGTGTCAGAATACGGCGATAAACCGCATCAATGGGTGCCAGCACTTTACTTTGACGCACCACAACACCGCGTTTGAACAAGAATACCGCTAATGCGGGTACTGCAAATAATGCCACCACCAATGCCGCCATCATGGCTAAAATAATGCTAATCGCCATCGGCTGAAATAACTTACCTTCTACACCTTCAAGGGCAAATAACGGCATAAACACCACGATGATAATCGCTGTCGCAAAGAAGATAGGGCTGCACACTTCTTTGGCCGCCAGCATGACCCTAATCGCCATACTTTGGGTTTGAGCATCAGAGCCACTTTTACGAGTAGCATGATGATCACCATCAAGATGCGCAGCAGCATTTGGGTTGGCGCCAGTTTCAGCGCTAACATGCTTAAAGATGTTCTCAACCATCACCACAGAGCCATCAACGAGCATACCTATTGCGACCGCCAGACCACCCAAGGACATTAAGTTAGCCGACATACCATAATAAGACATGATCAATAACGCGATCCCGATCGACACTGGGATCGACAGCAATACCAACAAGGTGGCGCGGATGTTGACCAAAAACAACGCCAGAATAATCACGATAAACCCAAAGGCCATCAATAACGCTTCAACGACTGTGGTCACCGCTTGCTCGACCAAATCGGCTTGGTCATAAAACACCTCAAATGACACTCCTTTTGGTAAGGATTGCTCAATCAAACTAATACGTGAATTGATGTCATCAATGGTGGCTTTGGTATTGGCGCCCATGCGTTTAAGCACGACGCCAGCAACAACTTCACCTAAGGCTTGTACATCGGATGACGAGTTATTATCAGCTTGCCTGCGCGACATGGTCACTGCGCCGACTCTTATTTCACTACCAAATGCCACGTTAGCAATGTCGGCCACTCGAATAGGCGTGCCATTGATTTCGGTTAACGGAATGTCGGCAATGGCTTGTAAGCCAGCATCGCCTGCCGGCAATAAACCATAACCACGGACCACTAATTGCTCTTGGCCTTGGTCCATAAACCAACCGCCTGCGTTACGATTATTACTTTCCAATGCTTGGCTAACTTGGGTCAGCGACAAGCCATAACTGCGCAGTTTGTTAGGGTCAACTTGCACTTGGTATTGCAGCACCTCGCCGCCAAATGACAATACTTCGGTCACACCGCTTACTGGCATTAATATCAGCTTAACTAAGTAATCATTTAAGCTACGCAGCTCAGATGCGCTGATATGGGTTTCAGGTTCAGCCCGTAAAATGTATTGATAAATTTGCCCTAAACCTGAGGTGTTTGGGCCTATTTCAGGAGTGCCAACACCCGCAGGAATCGACTCTTTGGCAGCTTGTAGTTGTTCAAACACTTGCTGACGGGCAAAGTAAATATCGGTTCCCTCGGCAAATACCACTGTCACCAACGACAAACCAGTGCGCGATAATGAACGCACTTCAGTCACCGCGGGTAAGGCATACATAGCCGACTCGACCGGATAACTAATCAGTTTTTCAACTTCTTCGGCAGCCAAACCTTCAGCTTCTGTGTTAATGGTCACTTGCACATTAGTCACATCTGGAAACGCATCTAAATTTAGTTTTGGCAGCATGAATATTGAAGCCACAACCGCTGCGAGCAAGCTAAGTAAAACCAATAACCGCTTTTCAACGGCAATCTCAATTAATTTATATAACATGATGATGTCCTAGCGCTTAGTGATTGTGGATGTCAAAACCAGCTTTGGCTTGCTCAGATGCTAAGAAAAAAGCCCCAGAAATCACCACCCGAGTTTTCGGTGTTAAACCGCGAATAAAACTCAACCCGCGTTGACGCTCAACCACAGTCACCTCGACTGCACTGAACTTCCCCTCCTGCTCAATAAACACTTGCCAGTCGCCATCACCACTGCGAGTTAACGCAGCATCAGGCACAATAAAGCCAACCGATTTAACCTGCTTATCTTCCGCTAGGTACAATTCGGCAAACTCTCCTGCATGTAATTCATGGCCTGGATTTGCCATTCTCACCAACACTTGCTCGGTACGGGTTTGCGCACTAATTTCATGGGAACGACCAATAATAATGCCGTCACGAGTACGATCACCGACACGCACTAACACATTGCGGCCCATATCCACTTGATCCGCTTGTAGAGGCGTAAGCTCGGCCTGCACCCATAAATACGACTCATCGGTGAGTTGCATTAAAGGCGTACCCGCATCGAGTACCTGGCCTAACGTCGCGACATCTTGTTGAACTCGCCCATTGATAGGTGCTAATAACTGGAACTGGCCAATCGAACTCGGTGATTTAGCTAAGGCTTTAATTTGCGCGGGTGTCATCATGATGGCTTGTAAAATAGCTCGCTTTAACTCGGCATTCACTTCGATTTGCATCCGCTGACTGGCACTGATGGTGCCTGGGGTCATGCGCTTGATCCGATCCCATTCAGTGGCGGCATTAATGTAATCGGCTTGGGCAGCAGCAATGTCAGCACCACCTATGGTTAACAACGGCTGCCCCTGGGTGACCTGCTCTCCGGGCACTACATGACGCTTGAGGATCTGCATGTCTAGTTGCGGGGCTATGGTAATGGTTTTGTCTTTATCGACGATTAATTGCGCGGTCGCGACCGCCTGTAAATTAAACGCTTGTAGGCTCAATTCAGACACTTCAATTCCGGCTAACTGTCTTTGCTCAGTATTTAAGCTTAACAATAACTCTTGGTGGTCAGTTGCTGTAGATTCATTGCTTGCCTGAACAGGCAAGCTCGACAATAACAATAATGATGTCAATAACCCAGAACAGAGCAATAGCCCCCTCTGGCTATTTATCCATGCTGTTGACTGAGCAATGATAACGACACGACTCTTGAAATGAGGTACGGTAAATTCGGCATTTAATCCTGCCAATAAAGATAAAAGTGCTACTAATTTGGTTTTCATGGTCAATCCTAAAAACAATCTAGACCGTCGACAACCCCAGAGGGAATCAACGATAATCGGTTTAGCCACCAGCCTTAATAAGCGTCAGATAACGTTAAAATAAAATGCAAAAAAGTAGCACTCATTTACGCAATGTGAGCAGATCAAGGTGCAGATCTAAACAATAAAAAGCTGTTTAACAGGATTAAGCTATCGGAGGACGATAAGTCGGAAAAGATTCTGGAGCTAAGTAGTGCAGGCTAACATTGGCATAAGCATCATGAAAATGCTCATGGGTGATATTATCGCTAAGCATAGCAAGTGCCACATGACCGCCATGACACTGGCAATCTAAGCACACATCAACGCGCTCAATATCGGTACTACTGGCAGCATGCTGATGATCATCATTAACAGAATGAATACCTAAGCCGTCGAGCGCACAGGCACAGTCGACACATTCAGCAAGGGTAATCACTTCGGTGGTAAATTGCAGATGTGGGTGGTTATTTTGCTCTTCGTTACTGTTGCCCGCATGCAACTGATGCGCGCCCATGTTGGCGCCCACAAATTGAAGTAGCACAATGGCAATCAGTAATTTGGCTATACTAGCCATAAAAGGCAAAACGCGATAACTCAACCACCCACTCCTAAACAATATTATTTAAATACGCAGTGCTTGGCATAATTGGCAGCTTCATTAGCAGTCCAATCACCACTTTGTTTTTCTTTCATTTGCTTACACCATGCTTCACTACCCACTTCAGGGGCGCATGCCGTTAAACTAAGCGTTAACAATAACGCACTTGATACGGCAAAAAGCTTTGATAATGACATAAGTAATCCTGTTCTAGAGTAATCGATTAATACTAAGGCCTACTGACCTTTAAAGATGAATTTTGCAACAGTTGCTGATAATTTGCTACTAGCTAACGCTTATGATGAGTCATTTTCGCCATAAATAATCGTTAGCAATATAAAAGCTGCTACCACACGGCTTCTAGCACGCAGAACGTTTGGCAATCCAAGAGACAGCATCTTGCTTACGCTCTAATGGGAACCATGCTACTTCGCCTTGCATAAATGGCCCCATCAACCTAACCGAATTACCCACCCAATCAGGGCCACCGACAAACACTAGCGCATCAAACTCAGGTAACTGCACTTCACCACTGCCGGTTAATGAACCAAATTCCCAGCCTTCGAGTAATACATCTGCTTCAATATACAGACACACTTGATTCCAATCTTTACGGTAACTCTTAATGGCAGGTTGTAAACGGGTACGATAATCTTGTGCCGATAAACGGCCACTGACAAATAAACTAATCACACCCTTGGAAATATCGGGAATTTGACACAACATAACGGCAACTCCAGCCTTGTAATCAGGCCATAGAACAGACTTTATACGGTGATGTAATCGTGTAAAGCCACAATGGCGCTAATAATAGCAAAACTATTCTATTCATTTCATTAAATATGTAATAACTCAGAGGCCAATCAGAATTTTAGTTGCTCCGAGCCAACTGATCAGACTAGAGGTGGTCAAATGACAACACTGAAAAATTTGTCCAATTACGGTAGAATAGGCCAATACCACATAAAATAAACCCTCGTACTTTTGAAATATTAAGTATAAGAATAGGTTTATCGATAATCAATTTAAGGGGACGACCACACCCGAATGATACAAATTACTCAACGAGTCATATTGCAAGACAACGAAATTGAATGGCAATTTGTCCGCTCAAGCGGTGCGGGTGGCCAGCACATTAATAAAGTCTCTACCGCCGCTCAACTCACCTTTGATATTGCCTCATCGTCTTTACCTGAGTTTTATCAACAAAAACTGCTCGAAAAAGCCGACCATCGCATAACTAAAAGCGGTAAGATCATTATAAAGTGCCAGCAATCACGCAGCCAAGATTTTAACCGTCAAACGGCATTAGAACAGTTTATTGAGCTGGTAAAAAGCGTGGGTATTGTGCAAAAAGCTCGTATCCCTACCAGGGCAACAAAAGGCAGTCAAAAACGACGTATTGAAACAAAGAAACAACGCGGTGCCACTAAGGCAATGCGCCAAAATAAATCTGACTATTAATAAAAAGTGTCTCTTCCATCGCTCAATCGTTTAACCTTATGCGCGAGTTGAGCATTTTTTGGTTTACCTAATAACCGTCTTCGGTAAGAATGCTTGTTAACCGCTTTTGTGCTGCAGATTAAATCGACTTACTTTGCGATGTTTACAGGAACCATTATGAGCCAAACCCTAAAAATTTTATTGATCAACGGTCCTAATTTAAATCTACTTGGCCGTCGCGAACCAGGGCATTACGGTCACCAGACCCTGACAACTATTGTTGACGAGTTAAGCAAAAATGCGGCCCTAGCTGGCGTTCAACTTGAACATATTCAGTCCAATGCTGAGTACCAGCTTATTGATGCGATTCATGCAACTGATGCACAATTTATTATTATCAATCCTGCTGCTTTTACTCACACCAGTGTTGCTCTGCGCGATGCGATACTTGGCGTAGCTATTCCATTTATTGAAGTGCATTTATCCAACGTACATGCCCGTGAGCCATTTAGACACCATTCGTACTTTTCTGACAAAGCCCAGGGCGTTATTTGTGGCTTAGGCGCACAAGGTTATGAATTCGCGTTACAAGCGGCAATTAAACACTTAAATGATCAACACTAGAGTTAACAAGGGTAGCGCTTGAGTAAATTAAAAGCGGATGTCAGTATTATTTACAGTGGGATTTTTAGCCAGTGGGACAATAGTAGTGACGAGCTACCGCGCTTATTACAGGCAACGGTCCATGTGCCCGGCCTTATCGATACTGAATTTGGCTTTATCACTCGCATCAAAAAAGCCAAAAACCAGATACTAACTTACTGTATTTATCATCCTGACATTCCTGACGATGACGGTAACATTCGCCCACCGTTTGAGGGTGAAGTGTTTATCAAGGAAAATGATTGGCGCTTTTATCTGGGTGATTGCATCTGGGCGCCGGTTAACAACAAACTTGGTAACTGGCGCATGACATTAACCCTCAATGGCAAAATCATTGCCGACAAAACCTTTAAGGTATACCTGCCTGAGGAATAGTCTCTGCCGTAAGTTCACTAAATGGGAATGTTTGCTATAATCCGCGCCAATTGCCACACCATTTAACGAGCCCCCATGTCTATTCAAGCTGTTTTAGCCGATGCGCTAGCCAAACGAAGTGCTTTTTTTGAGCAAGCGTCCCACGATAAGACCGATTGTTATCGCGTTTTTCATGGCACTGTTGAAGGTGAAAATGGCTTAAACATCGACCGCTACGGCGATGCATGGTTAATCCAAACCTTTCACCAAACGCTAACGGCGCAACAACTTGAAGACATATCAAGCATCCTTAGCGCCCATGCTGATTTCCATATCGTATATAACGATCGCTCAGGCAGCCATTCTCGCATTGCTAACCATAGCGAAAATGAAGCCCAAGATTACTCACAATCACCCCAAGTTATCCATGAAAATGGTATAGCCTTTACCTCTAAATTACGTCATGAAGGTCAAGACCCACTACTGTTTTTAGACATGCGCATTGGCCGCGAATTTGTTCGCAACAATAGCCAAGATAAAACCGTATTAAATCTGTTTTCATATACGTGTGGCATTGGTATTGCTGCGGCAATGGGCGGCGCGCGACGCGTCATGAATGTCGACTTCTCATCGTTTGCATTGGCTGCTGGGCAAAAAAATGCCGAGTTAAATAATGTCACTGATGTGTGTGAGTTTGTCCAAAGTGATGCGTTTCCGGCACTGCGTCAATTAGCCGGTTTACCTATCGGCGGACGTCGTAATCAAAAACTGCCAAAATACCCAAAACTGCGCGCGACTCAATTTGATTTAGTGTTTTTAGATCCCCCGCGTTTTGCCAAGAGTGCTTTTGGTATAGTCGATCTGGTCAATGATTACCAAGGCCTATTTAAGCCAGCAGTGCTGACAACTAAAGCCGGTGGCACTATAGTTTGCTGTAATAATGTCGCTAAAGTGGATCGCCAAGCATGGTACGACAGCTTAGTGCGTTGTGTTGAAAAACAAGGCCGCACAGTCACTAGCAGCCAGTGGCTTCACTGTCACCCTGACTTCCCCGCCTTTGATGACAATCATCCATTAAAAATCGTCGCCTTGACGATAAATTAATTTTCGTTATCTGCTTTATGGATAATGCATTCAGCCACCTAAAGGTGGCTGAATGTTATCTCTCATATAAATGAGCGCTTATCGGTGAGTAAATCGGCGTAAATGGCCACGGCCTAAATTGCGACCATTATCCAAGCATTATTACACCGCAGTCACTTTAGGATTACCTGCTGTGCTGGTGGCGCTGAAGCCACGCGCTTCTAAACGAGCAAAGGTTTTATCTAAAATAGTATCTACATACTGCCAATCACTGCGCACTTCATCTTGCGTAAAGCTCAGCAATAAATAACCGCGGTCTTTTAAATTGGCATATTTAAGATCGGCAATCAAACTCACAATGGCGGCTTCTGTTGACGGCATTTCAGCATCTGACAATCCCAAATAATACTCAAGCCCAGGAGAAGATACCGAACTGGTGGCAAATTCTATTCCTACGACATCCCCGCCACTGTCAGTTAATTCACTCGCCCATGCATTGTGGGTATCACCAGCAATAACCACCAAGTTGTGATTTAACGATTTCGCGGTTGCTAAAATCACTTCACGCTCGTAAGCATAACCATCCCAAGCATCTAAATTATATGGAATAGCAGGTAATTGAAGCAGGGCCATAACCTCTGGAGTTAACCTAGCTTGGTTAGCTTGCAAATACGCTAATTCTTCTGCGGTTAATGTTGGGTCACTTGCTTGAGCGCGACCGGCTAATTGCGCGATTCCAGCTAACTCAGCAAACTGCGGAATACTCATTTGTTGGGTTGCAATAGCGGCTGGCATTAACATCTTAGCCATTAACACTTGCTGACCCAGTACTTGCCACTTAGCAGTAGACTGCAATAAGGTTTGCTGTAACCACAAAAGCTGTGTTTGGCCTAGCAAAGTACGGTTAGTATCCGTCACATCAGTTAAAAATGTGGCACTGTTAAATGCCCCTGTCGTGGCATCAATGTATTGGCTATATTCTAATTGCTTATCACGAGCCAATACCCGAGTATCGAGCATGTGCAAATCAACCAAATTACCGAAATTGAAACTTCTGTAAATTTCCTCATGGTTACCTTCACTCCATGGTCGAATAGGCAGCCATTCAAAGTACGCTTGCAGTGCGGCTTGTTTGCGCAGATCAAAATCACCTTCGCCATCGTTATGATTTTCGGCGCCGTCTTTCCAAGTATCGTTAGCGACTTCATGGTCGTCCCACACTGTGATAAATGGCACTTTAGCATGCAGTTTTTGTAAACTGGCGTCACTACGATATTGGCTGTAACGGGTGCGATAATCTTCTAGTAGAAATAACTCACCGGCCGGCAGAACTTCACGACCTAGCTCAACGGCATGCTCACTGGCATATTCACCACGAGCGTATTCATATAAATAATCACCTAAATGCACCACAGCGTCTAAATCATCTTGCTGCGCCGCCATTTCGTATACATTAAAGTAACCCGCGGGGAAGTTAGCACATGACATTACCGCTAGCTTTACCGATGCAACACTGCCCTCTGGTAAGGTGCGCGTTTGGCCAATTTCTGACACTGTATCGCCAGCTTTAAAACGATAAAAATACTGCTGTCCCGCTTCAAGTCCGACCGCGTCAACTTTAACGGTATAATCACGGTCTTTAGTCGTTGTCATTTGGCCGTTAGTGACTAACTGAGTAAACTTACTGTCGGTGGCAACCTCCCATGAAACGGTAACCTCAGCGTCAACATCAGGCGTAACACGGGTCCATAAAATCACCGCATCGGTGGCGGGATCGCCACTGGCAACACCTTGTAAAAACTGAGCCGATACTGCATCGTCATCATCACTACCGCAGCCCATTAATCCATACGACACGACTACCGCGCCTACGCCTTTGGCTGACATTGCCAGAAAATCTCGACGATTTACAAACCGTTTCATAGCCTATCCTTTTTATCGTTAGCTGTTATATGGCGATGCTTAGCATCGCCTAAGAGGTCTAATGAGATGCTATTGTGAAAGCAAATGATGACATAAAGGTGACAGAAGAATGACAAGCTAATCAAATTGATACCGCAATGAAAATACTCTTTACGCCAATCAAATCGTGATAGGCAGACATAATAGAAAATTAAATTGCACACAATGTAGTTGCAAAAGTAAAAAACTAGGCCTATAGTGAACACAATTAGATTGCACACAACCTAATGTCGTTAACCAGTTAATGATGAGCTATCTACACAATTTAGATATCAGCCAGGGCAATCAACAGAATTGATACAACAATATCTTTAACTACTTTATGAGGTCTATTATGAAAGCGTTATACACAACTTCAGCTACAGCTCTTGCAGGTCGTAATGGCCAAGTTTCTACCGACGACAAAAAAGTCGATTTACAATTAAGCTACCCAAAAGAAATGGGTGGTAGTGGTGAGTTTACTAACCCAGAACAGTTATTTGCTTCAGGTTATGCAGCGTGTTTTTCTAACGCAATTTTGCATGTCGCTGGCCAAACTAAAGTGGCTATCAAGGCAGCTCCAACCACAGCGACGGTCGGTATTGGCGCCAATGATAATGGTGGCTTTGCATTGACAGTGGCACTAGCCGTTGAACTTGATTTAGACCAAGCAGAAGCTGAACAGTTAGTTAAAACAGCGCACCAAGTTTGCCCATACTCAAACGCAGTACGTGGCAATATTGATGTAAAGTTAACCGTAAATGGCCAAGCTATTTAAGCTGTTATAAATTAGTTTCACTGATTTAAACACCAAAAAACCAAGACATCTATCTTGGTTTTTTTATGTTTATGTCAAAGGTTGTCATGCTTGTAAGCAACTGTGGTATGAAGCGTCAAAAAGCTAATCAGACACATTGTTTAACATATCTAATTTTGCTAAATAATGCTTTTTACTGTCTGGCATATCAGTCAGTTCTATCGCTTTTTTTAATATTTTCTGAGCCTTTTCTGTATTGCCTAGGCCCAATTGAGCTCTGGCTAGCGCAAAATAAGCCGGATGGAAATAAGGCGCGTTATCGATAAACTTCTCGAGGAAGGTGACTGTGGTTTGATAATCTTTGAACTCCAATGCCTCAATACCCAAACTGTAGTAGCTATATGGGTTACTCGACTCAAGCGACAACAAGTATTGGTCGATCTTTTTTGCTGCTACAACTCTGTTTTGTAATTCCAGTAATAGGCGATAATTACTTAATACTGCCAAGGAATTCGGCTTAATATCAAGGGCATGCAGGTAGAGTTTTTCAGCTGTCTGTTCGTCGCCTAAGCGCCGATGAGTAATGGCCATCATATTGATCAAAGCATCATAATCTGGCGCTAGCATTAACCCTCGCTCAAGTAATATAAAAGCAAATTCATACTGTTTTGCTAGCATGGCATCGGCCGCTAAATTACGATAAAACATCGCTAAAAATTCAGATTCTGAGACGATGGCACCAGTGCGATCAAAACGATCCGGAAAATAATCAATCACAGTAGCAGTGCCGCCACTAAAAAAATGCCCACTTGGTTTCTCATCATACAAAAATGTGCGCACATGGTCTGAGGTGACAAGAAAGTCTGAAGTAATATTGGTCAATATTGGCGCAGCATGAACCACCTGAAATATCGGATACACATTCAATTCTTTTGCAACTGAATAGGTCAATAATGCCAATGCCATACAATTACCAGATTGATTCTTCCATGACTCAGTACTGGTATAATTTTTGCCTTCATAATTAAAATTAGTCATTTTATGCTTAATGAACTCAGACACTTTTAAGCGATTGGGCAGTGCTTTAATATTATCTTTGGCGATAAATGCAGCTAATTCTTGTCGCTGTGCTTCAGACAAATACGTCAGACTAGCAATCTCAGGGACATTTTCAGTAGAAGTGGAATAGATCAGTGCTTGATTAAACTGTGGTAAATCAGAAGCGTGTTGGCTATTTTTTGAATGGACAGAGCAAGCGCTAAGTAAAACAGTACAGAATAATAAGGCAAGCTTCGGGTGGCATAAATGCTTAACGATCAACATTGGCAACATTCCGTGTAGTCATTGATTAACTTAATATGAATCAATTCAATCAACATGGCAAGGCAACCCAAATAGCCATATTAGAAATCATTCGCGCCCACTTTATTAATGAACACTGATTTGTTATGACATAAAAAAAGCGCTCACAAGCTGTGAGCGCTTTAATCCATCTTTACGGGATGTGATTCAAACTATTTTATTGTTTCACGCTCATTAAAATATCCAGGGCACGTAAACGATGCTCGCTGTCATACAAATCATTAGTAAACATCAACTCATCAATACCAAGCTGTTCAACAAACACTTCTAGACGATGTTTAATGGTTGCGGGTCCACCGCAAATAGACAAACTTAAAAAGCTATCAACATAGTTTTTTTCTTGTTCGCTCCATAAACCATCCATGCTGTCGATCGGCGGCTTCAGCCACATCTCTTGACCACGAATTAACGCTAAAATACGTTGTTTAGAGGTCGTACTAAGATGCTGAGCCTCAGCATCGGTAGGCGCGGCCACTAAAGGCAAACCCACCATCACATAAGGTTTATCTAACATGGCAGAAGGGGTAAATTCTCGTCGATAAAGCGCTATGGCATCAGACAGAAAACGTGGCGCAAAGTGGCCTGCAAACACATAAGGTAAACCACGCTGAGCGGCTAATTTAGCACTGAATAAGCTAGAGCCTAATAACCAAATCGGCACATTGGTATCCTCTCCAGGGATCGCCCGTACTGCTTTATCGTGACGGTTTTCACGCTGTTGACTTGGGCCGAGTAACGACTGCAACTCGCTCACTTCATCAGGAAAATGCTCTGCCCTTTGATTATCACGATTAAGCGCTAAACTAGTCACAGGATCACTGCCTGGTGCGCGGCCCAGGCCTAAATCAATTCGTCCCGGATACAAGCTAGCCAAAGTGCCAAACTGCTCTGCTACCACTAGTGGAGGATGATTAGGCAACATAATACCACCAGCACCAACACGAATGTGCTTGGTACCGCCGGCAATGTAACCTATTAAAATCGAAGTAGCCGAACAAATAATGCCCGGCATATTGTGGTGCTCTGCCAACCAAAAACGATTAAAACCAAGGCTTTCGGCGTGTTGGGCATAACGCAAACTACCTTGTAAAGTGTCTGATATGGTGGAATCTTCGCGCATCGGCGCAAGTTCGAGTAATGAAAAAGGAATATCTGCCAATATTGACATCATGGCTCCTTATTGTAGGTAAAATAGAGGGTACTAAAAAGCTTGCAACATCTCGGGAGTAAACTCTTCTACATCAATTGAATACCCAGCAGCATCAATACACTGTTGGAGTTTTTCCAATTCATTATTGACATTTGATATAGTTAAGGTGTTGTTATCTAAGTTATAAACTAAAGATAAACTTTGATAATAGAAACTAAGTATCACTAACGCATCGCGATTATTATCTTTAGCGGCTTGTTGTACTGATTTCAGTTTACGGAAAATTTTGTTTTGTAGCTGCTTTAACTGCCACACGTAATACACTTCATAAAATCTGGGCTTATGACGTAAATTGCGAACTAATAAAATACACGCCATTATCGCTAAAATAAAACCGGTAAAGTTCAGATGGAAATTGCCCGTCGACTCAACACCCGCGAGCTGTTTAACGCCAAAGAAATAAATCATCAGTTGCCCAAACACCAAAGATAAAATAGCCAGTGTTGCCACTAAGCCGATTTGCACTTGATTGTTAACTGAACGGTATCGGCTTTTATCTATGTTAACTAACTTCATCACGCTGCTCACATCACTTATTTGTGCATAGCTTAACGTGTCAGAGTGATTTATAGAATGAAATATTAACGCTTATTAAATGTGATTTAATCTAATCAGCCTCAAAATATGACCTCTGCTAACAAAAGGCGAACCAGATCGCCCCTTGCCAACTAACATCGGACATTAATGCCTCAACCTGCGCATTAGCGCATCGCGACAACTTAATCGTCGGATACTCAACACTCGGTTAGATATTAGGGCAATAGCCAAACAGTAACGACCATGGCTACTGTATTGGCTGTTTAGCAGTATAATTAGTTACGGCCAGCCATTACGCCGCCATCAATATCCCACACGGCTCCGGTCACCCAAGATGCTTGCTCTGATAACAAAAACACTATGCTATTAGCAACATCGGTCGGACTGCCCACTCTGCCGATAGGATGAAATGCATTAAAGCTTTCAAGCACACCGGTCATATCTTGCGGTTCAATAAATGCTTCATAAATTGGCGTGCTAACAACGGCTGGCGATACTGCATTCACTCGAATATGACTGTCTGCCAGTTCCATTGCCATGTGTTGAGTTAACGCATGTAAACCTGCTTTAGCCATAGAATAGGCACTTGATGGTGTGGCTTTGATGGCTTGTTTAGCCCACATAGACCCAATATTCACTATGCTGCCACCGCCATGTTTAACCATGTTTTTAGCAACCGCTTGGGAAATAACAAAAATCGCTTTGTTAAGTTCCATATAAATATCGTAATCACTCACTTGATGCTCTAAAAATGGCTTAGGATTAAAGTATCCAGCGGCATTCACTAAGTGTGCAATATGATGATCAGTTGCGTCGATCATCTTGAGCAAACGTGCTAAGTCTTCTGCGTCGTATAAATTAGCTTGAAATCCGCTAACATGTCCTAATGATGATAGCTGCGCCACAGCCGTATTAAGCTTATCAGCCTTGTTACCCACAATAATGGTATCGATACCTTGAGTGACTAATTGCTTAGCCGTTTCAAAACCAATACCACTCGTACCGCCAATAATTAGCGCTGTTTTTGAAGTTAAATTCGTCATGTGTTCGCACCTAATGTAATAGTAATTGTGGTAAGCTTATTGGTAAACTATCCTTTTGAATAGTAAGTACAAATCGGTTACATGGGTACTTTTAGGTACATATTAATGAATACAAACGAAAAATTATTTACCCGAAAATCGGCGCCAGAAAAAAGTGCTCGTATGGTTGAAACCATTTACGGCTGCAAATGGTCGTTAACTGTGTATCAGTTATTGGCTAATAACATCAATCGCCCTGGTGAAATGGTCAAATCGGTTGAAGGCCTGAGCACTAAAGTGTTGAATCAATGCCTAAAGAAAAACATCGAATTCGGCATTTTAAATAAAACCAACTATCCTGAAATTCCACCTAGAGTAGAATACGAGGTAACCGAGTTTGGGCAAAAGTTTATGCGTATTTTAGATGATATTGAAAAACTGCAACACGAAATTGATGCTTAACCCGCAGGCTAAGCAATCGATCACCTAATAACACATTAACTCGAGTCACGTTTCTGGTATCTCATTAGATTCACTTGCCTTATTCAGCCATACCAACTCAGGCAAAGCGTTTAAATCTAAGCAATCTCCGCGCTGGGCAATGGCACTATTTTTCGGTTTATGAGTGGCATCTTGATTCAATGCTTCAATTAATACTTGTTGCGCTTTTGACTCACCATGCACCAAAATCACCGGGGGTGCTTGATGAAAATGCTGATACCAACTCAATAATTCGGTTTGATCGGCATGAGCAGATAAGCCCCCCACAGTATGAAGACGGGCAGCCACCTTAACGCTCTGGCCATGAATAGTGAGTTCTGTTGCCCCATCCACTAATAGTCGCCCGGGTGTACCTAGTGCCTGAAAACCACAAATAATAATATCGGCTTCGGTACGCCACAAATTATGCACAAAATGATTGCGAATACGGCCGCCATTACACATACCGCTGCCCGCAATAATAATCAGCCCTTTATGAATATCATTAAGCTCTATCGACTCTTCGGTACTATTAATAAACTCAGCGCAAGACAACAAGGGATGCTTCCCGGGAGATAAGCGGGTAAAGCGCTTAAAATCATCGTCCATTAATGGGTAATTATTAACATATATCTCAGTAGCCTTTATCGCCATAGGGCTGTCTAAGCAAATACGCCAACCAGATAAATCCCACTCTTTGGCATATAAATGAAACAAATATAACAACTCTTGGGCACGCCCAACCGAAAACGCGGGAATTAAAATATTGCCACGACTCTGATGAATCGTATCTTTAAAGATGGATTTCAACTCGACCAAGGTATCTTGCCAACTGCGGTGAGTTCTATCGCCATAGGTGCTTTCCATCAACACCAAATCGGCTTGTTCAATAAAGGTTGGGTCATCCAATATAGGCATGCCTGCTCGGCCTAAGTCACCACTAAACACCAGTTTTTTTTGCTCAGGTTTATTGCCTAACCACAACTCAACCACAGCAGAACCTAGAATATGCCCGGCATCAGACAAACAAACTTCTACCGCATCGGCAACCTGCACTCGTTGACCGTAATCTACCACCTCAAATTGTGCCATCACTTGATCGACATCTTTCTCAGTAAATAACGGCTCAAGCAGCGCTAAATCATGTTTAGCTCGTTTTTTATTTTGCCTGTCGGTATCTCTTTCTTGCAGCATGGCCGCATCGCGCAACATGACATCACATAACTGCGCAGTGGCTTTTTGAGTATAAATGGGGCCAGTAAACCCCTGATTAATCAAATAAGGCAAACGGCCGGAATGATCAATGTGTGCATGGCTTAATACTACTGCATGGATTTGTGTCGCATCGAATGGAAAAGGATCGTGATTACGTAACGCGTCAGCTTTACTCCCTTGAATTAAGCCACAATCAAGCAGCACTTGCTGTCCATTGACTGTGAGTAAATGGCAAGATCCAGTGACCTCTTCCGTTGCGCCGAAAAACTGCAAAGTCATGTGCATAGTGTTGCTCCCGAAAAAATCGATAACAGTGCCTAATTAAGCGTATGACATTTGAAGAATAAAGTAGCGATCTACATCAAATTAATTACAGATAAAATACACACCACTATGACTGGGTAAAAAACCACCCAACATGCATAAGCAACCACCAATTAACATTTGCTTACAATTATTAACTGACACCTAACTCGCTATTAACACGAGCTTTAGCTAAGTCATTGAACAATGCATTTTATGATGTATATCGCCTTTTTTGAGCATATTTCACTTTGTTAGTCGACTGATGGTTTGCTACTCTCCGTCGTCTCAATGGAAAGATATATTAACGGACTAAGCTGTGCTTACTCAAATAACAAGACAAGAGATTAAAATGAATAGAACTTTAGTTGCAGCATTGATTTCAACCATTCTGGTTATCCCTTCGGCCTCAGCAATCGAAATTTATAAAGATGATGTCAATGCTGTTAAAATTGGCGGATTTATCGATGCGCGCGTCATCAATACCCAAGGCGAAACAGAAGTTGTTAACGGTGCTTCTCGAATTAATTTTGGTTTTAGTCGTCAATTACAAAATGATTGGAAAGCATACGCTTTGCTTGAATGGGGTGTAAACCCTGTAGGCAGCACAGATATTGTGTATAACAACCGCTTTGAATCAATCCAAGAAGAGTTTTTCTATAACCGTCTTGGCTATGCAGGTTTATCACACGACAAATACGGTAGCATCACAATTGGCAAGCAGTGGGGTGCTTGGTATGACGTGGTATACAGTACCAACTATGGTTTTGTGTGGGACGGTAACACTGCCGGTGTTTATACTTATAACAAAGATGACGGCGCGGTAAACGGTGTTGGTCGTGGCGACAAAACTGTTCAATATCGTAACAGTTTTGGCGATGTCAGTTTTGCAGTACAGGCGCAACTTAAAAACAGCGCTTTCTATACTTGCGATATTGAAAATATTACTCAAGATGCCTGTGAAGAATTATGGGCAGCAAGTTCACCTTCTGCGCAACAAGTTGAGTATAACTACACCTATGGTGGTGCAGTAACTTATCAAGCAACAGACAAATTAGTGTTAACTGCTGGTGTTAACCGCGGTGAGTTTGATGTGACCTTTGGTAATGGCACTTCATCTACTGCTGTTGATCTTATTTACGGCATGGGCATTACTTGGGGCAACTTTGACCAGAATGGTTTTTATGCTGCTGCCAACGTCAACAAAAATGAAAATCATGACACAGACAATATCGGCCGTTTAATTAACGATGCTGTAGGTCTTGAATCATTATTCTCATACAAGTTTGATAACAATATTCGTACGTTCTTGTCGTATAACATATTGGATGCTGGCACTAACTATGTCATCCAACCTAACTATAATGCTGACCCAAATGACATGTTCAAACGTCAGTTTTTCGTAGTAGGTTTACATTATGTATTTGATCCAGATACTGTTGTGTATATTGAAGCGCGTCGTGATTACAGCGATTTCACCAGCGCAGACAAAGCACAACAAGCAAGAATGGAAGTGTCTGAAGATGACGGCGTTGCCATTGGTATCCGTTTCACACTTTAATGTAATTTGGTGTTAATTGCCGATCAAAAAAAGGTTCGACATCACTGTCGAACCTTTTTTATATTTATGCCTTTAAGCACAGACCAAAACTGAAACGTTAAGTAAGTTAATTGATTTAAGTCACTGAATCAAAACTCTTAAATCAACAATCTCAAGCCACGGTTTTTTCGTCAATAATAGTCACTTTCTCAACAATAATAGGTTCACGCGGCACATCTTCATGGCCAGCCATGGTGGTAGTTTTCACCCGCTCCATTTGCTGAATAACATCCATCCCCGCTGTGACTTTAGCAAATACAGCATAACCCCAGCCAGCATTAGTCATGGCTGCATGGTCGAGAAAATCATTGTCGGCAACATTAATGAAGAACTGCCCAGTAGCAGAATGTGGTGCATCTGTTCGCGCCATCGCTAATGTGCCGATCACGTTTTTCAAGCCTTTATTGGCTTCATTGGCAATCGGGTCACGAGTGGGTTTTTCTTTCATTTTGGCAGTTAAGCCACCACCTTGCACCATAAAGCCTTTAATCACTCGATGAAATATCGTTCCTTCATAAAAGCCGTCTTGGCAATATTTTAAAAAGTTCTTTGATGAAACTGGCGCGCGTTCCATTTCCAGTTCTACGGTAAAATCGCCAAGATTAGTTGTAAAAACAATCATATACTGCCCACGGGGTTAAAAATGAGAATAGCCGCCATTATAGCTGCTATTCCACTTATCGCTAAAGGAAATCCTATCGCTGAACACTTGGCATTTATTGCGCTGGCTGATTAAATAAATCCATCGCGGTGCGCGTCATCGCTCTTACACCAGTGCGAATCGTTAACGGATAATCGGGTGCAAACTGACTCGAATGCAAAGACGGTAAGGTATCGCCAGACTCAAGGCTCGCTTGATACAGGCTAGGGTCGACCCCGCCAAGCCAAAATAAGGTAATAGGACGTTTCTCTGGCGTGAGTCCATATAAACCAAAATCTTCGCCAGCCATTACTGGCGGTGCTACCAGCACATTATCACGACCTAACTCGGCTTCAATACTGGCTTTAACCTTAGCGGCTAATGAGGGATCGTTATACGTTGAAGGGATAGTTTCATCATCATGCACATACACCACAGGCATAAGGTCATCAGGCAAACCTGCACTTATTGCGATACCCGAAGTAATCCGTTTAATCGCCGCTATTTGCTGCTCACGAACCTTAGGATTGTAAGAGCGTAATGTCAGTTGCAGCTTGACCTCATCGGAAATAATATTGTGCTTTGATCCACCATGGATCGAGCCAACAGTTACCACATTAGGCTCTAATGGTGACACTTCGCGGCTAACAATGGTTTGCAGTGCAAGTACGGTGCGCGCAGCAATAACAACCGGATCTATGGTTGCGTGCGGATAAGCGCCATGGCCGCCTTTCCCCTTAATGGTAATATCAACCGAATCAACATTCGCCAAGGCATAACCGCTTACGGTGCCGACTTTTCCTGCTGGAATTGCTGCACTAACATGTAAACCAATAATACTATCTGGTGTTGGGAATTGATCAAATAACCCCTGTTTAAGCATGGCTTTTGCACCACCACCGACCTCCTCTGCTGGTTGAGCCACCATCATTAACGTACCTTGCCAATCGGCTTTGTGAAGCATCAATTGTTGTGCTGTGCCAATTAAACTGGTCATGTGAATGTCATGGCCACAACCATGCATAATCCCCACGGTATTATTACTGGCATCTACTGTGGTCACGGTCGAGGCATATTCTTTGCCCGTTTGTTCAATAATAGGTAAGCCATCGATGTCAGCGCGGATCATCACCACTGGCCCATTACCATTTTTAACAATGCCAACCACACCATAACCACCAAAATTTGACGTCACTTCAAAACCGAGTTGTTTGAGCTCTTGCGCCATACGTTGACTAGTGGCTTTTTCTTGATATGACAATTCAGGGTGTTGATGCAAATGTAAATAAAGCTGCTCAAGTTTAGGCAAAGCTTTAGTGACAGATTGATCAAGTTCACTTGCAGCTGCTGTCAATGACAGTGACGCAGCTGAAATCGCTAACGCTAATAACGGGTAAACAACACGAAGGCAGGCCATATTATTCTTAATTGTCGGAAATTGAATATGTTAACCTACCACAAGCTTAGGCCACTTTGTAATGGGTTTTAATTTCCTGGCACTCGCTTAAAAGATTAACTCATTGTGGTCATACAGAGGATAAGCAGGGAAACCAATCAAAAGGAAAAATAATGAAAGTCATTACTGAAACGCCAAGGTTAATTATTCGCGAATTTACTCTTGAAGACGCTCCTGCAGTATTGCACTTTAATACCCCTGAGCAGGTTAATCGTTACACTGGCGATGCGGGAGTGTGCACAAGGTTGCAAGATGCAGAAAACATCATTCGTGATATTTGGTTAGTTGAATATCAAAAGTACGGTTTTGGTCGTTGGGCTGTGGTCCTTAAAGATAGCAATACTGTTATTGGGTTTTGCGGTTTTAAAAATGAAATCCGCATCAATGCCATTGATATTGGCTACCGCTTACATCCAGATTATTGGGGGATAGGTTTAGCCACTGAAGCTAATAAGGCTTGTATTGAATACGCAAACAAACATATGAATTTAGACATTGTTTATGCCGATGTAGCCGATGCCAACAGCAGTTCAATTAATGTTGCGACTAAACTAGGAATGACCTACCACTCCCAATACCAAGATGGCGAGTTGACCTTCAATCGTTATGTGATGTCATTTAACAACAAATAACGACCTCTGATCCCAAGTTAAGGTTAAATACTAAATTTAACAAAAGCTCTAACCGCACATTGCTTGCCTGCTTTGCCAATAAAGCAGGCTTTATGATCCAAGCTGACTATTAGCCAAGCTCATGTTTCACTATCAAGTCCAGCTTATAAAAAAAGCAAATTCGATTATAAAATAACCACTTGTAAGCAAAGAGATAAAAGTCATTTTTGAATGATTTTTTTATACACTAAATTAAACACTATCAATGCCAAGCCAATCCATATAACCAGACCAGCTGCGCTCGAACTCGCGACAAAAACATTAATAACCAACATAGTGATAGTATTTTATGTTAGCTTGTTATTGTACGTTGTAAGGGATCGATGCGAGATTCATGGATGAAAGAGTAGCTACGGCAGTTAGCCCGTTATGTAGCATCACAATGGACTCTTTAGAAATTACCCAACCAGTATTTCCCTTCATTCAAGACCTCACACTATCTCGTTGCACTTTACACAAAACTTTTAAGCATTTGATTTTAAAACAATTTGTAACGATTCACTATTTTAAATGTTAATAATCTCGAATTCGCCAATGTTACAGAGTGGCGACCTGTTGACGTATCTCGTTACGTACAAACAGTATGTTTTTTGAGTAACAATAAAATAAGAGGTCATAATGTTGTTGAAAAATAACACCATTTCAATACCGCCAGAAATGCTAACGTCTTGGCAAACGGCTGTCGACCTCATCGCCAAGGTCGCTAAAGTGCCAGCATCATTAATCATGAAACTTCATGCTAATGAAGTGGAAGTCTGTGTCGCCAACAATAACACTGACAACCCATATACACCCGGGATGAAGGGCAAGCTAGGCCATGGCTTATATTGTGAATCAGTGATTAAACAGCAAACTGAATTACACGTTGAGAATGCATTAAACGACCCCCTTTGGAGCCAAAATCCAGATCTTGCCCATGGGATGATTTCTTATTACGGCTTACCACTCAATTGGCCCAACGGCGAGACCTTTGGCACCATTTGCGTATCAGACAAAAAAGCAAAAGGCTACTCCGCCGACATAATCATGCTATTGGAGTGCTTTCGTAAAAATGTTGAAAGTAATCTAGAAATACTTGATCAAAAGGAAAAACTGGTACAAGCCAACTTACTATTAGAAACTCGTATTGCGCAGCGGACTTTTGAATTAGAGAAGCTTAACAATGAATTAATGCAGGAAATCGACTCACGAGTTGCAGCGGAAAAACTATTAGATATTCAACAACGTTTTGATATCGTTACTGGCTTGCCTAAATTCAATCAGCTCGAAACCATGTTTAACCAACTGACGACAAAAAATGAATTTACCTGTATTTCAGTAATCCATTTCAGCATCACCAACTTAAAAGTCGTTCAAGACGGTTTAGGTTATGACATCAGTGAAAAAGTGCGAAGTATAGTGGCGCAAAAGCTACAACGCTTTATGACGAATAACACCTATATTGCCATTGTCAGTGAGACGACCTTCTGTATCGTTATCACCACAAAAAAACGGCTGTTCGCGGATAAAATAGCGAATTTTTGCTGTCGATTATGTCAGCACTTTGGCCAAGAAATTTATGTCGAAGACTTGTCATTATCCGTTACCACCGCAATGGGAGTCGCATTTTATCCTAACGATGGTAGCCGATTTATGGACCTATCGAGAAAATCCAGTGCGGCTCTGTCTCATTGTGAAACAGGTAATAGTAATAGCTATAAGTTCTTTAACCAAAAAATGGAATCTGAACTGTCTAGTCGCATACAAATGGAATCATTACTAAGAGGCGCACTTAAACGCGATGAGTTGTCGTTACATTACCAACCGTTTGTATGCACACAAAGCAAAAATGTTGTCGGTGCTGAAGTGCTGATAAGATGGCATAACCCAACGTTAGGCCAAGTTTCACCAACTGAATTTATTGAAATTGCAGAACATTCAGGACAGATCATTGAACTGGGTTATTTTGTATTAAGAAGTGCGCTGAAACAATTAGCTTATTGGCGAGAACTCTATAATCAAGATTTTTATCTGGCGATCAATATGTCACCCATACAGCTAAAAGACAGCTACCTGGTCGACAAGATTGTTAACTTGCTTGAGTTATACAAAATACCTGGCCATTTACTTGAAATTGAGCTGACCGAGAATGCGTTAATCCACGATACAGTATGTGCCCAAGATGTATTGAGTAAGTTAAATCAGCACGGGATCCGTTTATCGTTAGATGATTTTGGTACTGGCTATTCGTCACTCAGTTACTTACAACATTATCCGTTTAATTCGGTTAAAATTGATCGCAGTTTTATTCGCAATCTTGATACCTCAGAACAGAGCCGACAGTTAGTCAGCACCATTATTGCCATGGCAAATAACTTACAGTTGTCATTGGTTGCAGAAGGTGTTGAAAATCAATTTCAAGCCGACTTTGTGGCGACACAAGGCGCCAACATATGGCAGGGTTATTATTTGGGTAAACCAGTAGATGCTGATGATTTTGCCCAACAATACTTAATCACCTCGATCACCTCACAAGATTAGTCGTAACCAAGAGTAGACTCGTAGCATTAAATGTTTACTGGCTAAGTGTTGAAGCTATAAATAGGGAGATATTTACCCTAATCACATTTGTAAGCGCACATTCGAGGTTATTTTAGTTGAACAGGCCAACACAAACCCCGCGGAAATTTCGTCTGGCGTTAACGCCATTTGACTAGACGATACTGTGGTGCCTGAAACAACCTGGCATTTACACGCACCGCATACGCCAGAACGACATGCGGCAATTATCGGTATCTTTGCTGACTCGATACCATCAAGTAGGCTTTGATCGCCGCTTAACGGCACCTGTTTGTCACCTATACTCAACATAAACTGCTCGGTTGATGGATTACTTTCTAATGCAGCTTTCAACCCCATGGCACTACTGGCACCAAAGCTTTCTTGATTGAATTGACTCATATCAAATTCGGCAGCTTCAAGCATTAATTTTACTGCCGCCATGTAGGGTTCAGGTCCGCACACAAATACGGTACGCTGTTGATAATCTGGCACTAACTTAACTAAGGTTGCTAAACTTAAACGACCACTTTCACAACTTGTAGAGGCATATTTATCAGTCAAATTTTGCTGATTATCATCAGACTCAAGTACATAATTAAGATTAAAATGTTGGCTACGAGATGCCATCGTCGCCATTGAATTGGCAAACATAATGTCATCGACCGTCTTGGCACTGTGTACAAAGGCAATATCGCTATCGGTGGTGGTATCGCAAAGCCAGCGCGACATAGAATGCATTGGCGTCACACCGCAACCGGCGCTTAAAAATAAGTATTTATCGGCCTCAATGTCGACCAAGTTAAATATCCCATCTGGGCCAGTCACTGTCACTTCATCACCTACGTTGAGCGACTCAGTTAAGTAATTAGACACCACGCCACCAGCGATTTTTTTAATCGTCACCACTAATGAAAATGGTCGTGAAGGTGACGATGAAATAGTGTAACTGCGATAAACCTTGTCGCCATTAATATCTAACTTAAAGGTAATAAACTGCCCCGGTTTAAAATTAAATTTAACCGGTGTAAGGCCCTGAAAGCGAAAGCTGACCACATCGTGGGTTTCATGCCATTTTTCAACACAGCAAAGCTGTACCTCGCCTCGTTGCCAGTTATCGGCAGCCAAAAGTGCTTTCGGACTAACCTGTGCTGTAGATTCAAGCGTTAGCGTGGTCTTGATAACGGGGGCCTCGTTAACAGGTGTAACGGGTTTAGCTGCTTGGGCACAAAGCGCTTGTGAAAATGAAAAACCAACTGAGGGAGTACTACTCATTTTGATACCTTTAACGCAGTAAAAAACACAGATAGCAATATGAAAATCTCATATCGTTTTAGTCGTAATCGTGCAAACAAGCCTGGCTTAGATGCACGATTGTTATGACAGGATTACGCTACCTTGATCATCGCTTTTAAGTCTGATTCAACATCGGTAGTGGTACGTAAACCAAATTGTTGCTCAAGGATATTTGCCAAGTTTTCAGTTAAGAACCCTGGTGCACTTGGGCCTGTACGAATGTTTTTCACCCCTAGAGATAGCAAGGTTAACAACACTACAATCGCTTTTTGCTCAAACCACGACAACACAATGCTTAACGGTAAGTCATTAAGGTCACATTCAAAAATGTCCTTTAACGCTAACGCTAACTGAATCGCCGAATAAGCATCATTACACTGGCCAATATCTAACAAGCGTGGCACACCATTAATGTCGCCAAATTCCAATTTATTGAATTTGTACTTACCACAACCTAAGGTCAAAATAATTGAATCATCAGGCACAGACTTAGCTAAGTCAGTAAAGTAATTGCGCTCTAATTTGTCACCATCACAACCACCAATTAAGAAGAAGTGCTTAATAGAACCATTCTTAACGTTTTCAACCACTGTTGGTGCTGCAGCCATTAATGCATTGCGAGCAAAACCGATAGTGATAATGTGAGGGATTTCATCATAGATAAAGCCTTCAAGCGCGAGTGCTTTGTTAATCACTTCGCTAAAGTCATCACCTTCAACATGGGTCACACCAGGCCAACCGACAATACTGCGGGTATAAATGCGGTCAGAGTATTCACCCACTGTAGGGTCGATAATGCAGTTTGAGGTCATCACCACTGCGCCAGGGAAAGTGGCGAATTCTTTTTGCTGATTCTGCCAAGCACCGCCGTAGTTACCGACTAAATGCGCGTATTTTTTAAAGGCTGGGTAAGCCAAAGCGGGTAACATCTCACCGTGAGTAAAGACATTAATGCCCTTGCCTTCGGTTTGTTGCAGAATAAGCTCTAAATCTTTCATGTCGTGGCCAGACACTAAAATCGCCTTGCCTTTAACAGATTTTGTATTTACTTGCGTTGGCTCTGGGTGGCCAAATGAGGTAGTTTCACCTAAATCTAACATCGCCATAATGCGATAGTTTAATTGGCCAATTTGCATTGCTGTAGCAAATAATTTGTCAGCATCAATAGAGTCTTCGCCTAAGAATGCCATGATGTTATGGAACTCAGCAGCCACATCAACGTCAGTTTGATCTAATACGCGAGCATGCTCCATATAAGCAGCCGCACCTTTTAAACCGTATAAACATAATAAACGTAAGCCAAGAATATCTTCATGCACGTCACCACGATTAGGCAGTGCCATGGGTGCTTGGGCTAACATTTCAGGCTTTGAAGCGCCGAGCAATAACTCGCCTTGGGCGCTGACCATTTCTGGCTCTACGCCCTTGCCTTTACAGGCAGCCATATAAGCCGCTTTTAATTGGTCACGATAGGTTTGAGCCTGATAGGCATAATCAATTAAACGGTCATCATCAAAGTTGACGTTAGTCAGTGTGGCAAAAAAGGCTTTAGGGACAAACACATCAATGTCGCTGTCTACAATGCCAAACTCACGGGCTTTAACTGCGTAAGCCGACACGCCTTGCAGCATATAAATTAATAAATCTTGAATATCAGACGTCGACGCTAACTTGCCGCACATACCTTGCGAGTAACTACAGCCATTGCCTTCCGGTGTTCTAATGGTTTGCTCACATTGCACACAAAACATAACTCTACTCCTTAAATATTATTCATGTATAAATTTTACATGTTAAAGATGAGTTTACGCTTTACCCTGTAAATCAACAGCCGTTTTTGGCACTAATGTCAGCTTTTATGAGCTACATCACCTTCAGCAATCGCTAATATTAGCGGTTGGTTATTGGGTCATTTCGATGGGGATAACTGGGGTTATGACGCGCAAACATTATTATCGTTCGCAACATAATGAGCATAAATATCGGAAAATAACCTAGCTAGAGTCAGTAAGACATACAAGCAATGATGTCTTACTGATTGTTAGTTGATTGACCAAATCAAATGGGTAAAAAGTCTTGTTAAAAAAAATATAACGCATTAATAAAATGATAGAAAGTTCAACTAGCCTCAGCACTAGCCACCATGCCCTTGATGATGGCCACCATTGCCGTTGCCGCACTCATGTATCGTTTGTTGTCCGCCGAGAGGGCCAGATTCAATGGTGATAGCGCCTGCATCTTCATACATAGCAAAAGGCCCTGCGCTAATGTCATCAATGATTGGATCATCTAAATGACCTAAACAACTATAACCAACGCGGTAATTGCCTACAGGCAAATAGCCCATTGCAAAATACCAATCTCCATCCGCAGTTTGTAACAATCGGCTCACCGATAACGGAGCCGTTAGCCCTGCTGGATGTGTTGTGCCCATATCGGCCATTTGAGCAACAGAGGTGACACTTTCAGGATATAAATAGGCTAAATGATAAAACTCCCCACCAACAGGAGTGATAGCAGCATAGTCAGTTTCACAATTGGCAATCCATTGCGGATCAACCTCGCCAATTAAATGTCCCATTTGACTATTATCCACTGACCACATTGCACTATGACTTAATTGGTATTGTTCCTGCTCCCTTAATAAACCCCGATATAAGTTAATTTCCAACGTCATTACACGTTGTTGGTTAGCAATAATCTCAACATCATCTATTGGTAAATAACCATTTTCAACTTGCAAACTATGACGACCTTGACCATCTTCAACATAACAACCTTGATTGCCATCACCCTGATCAATTGTCACGTGAACATTATGATATTGGCCAACAGGTAGATCGATATTATCAATGGCAAGATGCCGGTTCATGCCTTGATAATCGAGTAAATTAAACTCCCTATGTTGCAAACTATAACGGTGAATTTCACCCGCTGCGTCTGTCATAACAAGTTCATTCATCACTAATCCTAACCGAGACACTCCAGCCATAGGCGCATCAGACACCCCTAAAGAAAACTGCCCTAAAGGGATAACCTCATCGGTTGTGCTATCGCTGCCACCACAAGCGCTTAGTAATAAAACCGTAGATAACATTAATACTGAATAATAAGTTTTCATCACACGTCCTCTATGTATTCGAAACCCAACCAGTGTTGCGCACAAAGAGGTACCTAAATTTGATCAACATCAACAAACTGCGTTTAAAACAGTATATTTTTTAACCTTAAACTCACCATCTACAGTGGACTTACGCATAACCTAGCCACAGCGAGAAAACCATACTTAACATGCGCGGATATAATATGGATCTACAATCTTACTTTATTTCCAATTCGACGATAAAAGTACGTAGAATGAACCAAAGTAGTACCGACTTTCAATCAGGACGAATAGATGAAAACCAAACTTAATGCGATCGCATCAGCCCTATTTTTATTCCTTGCTCCAGCAGCAATGGCCGCCGATGTCGCGGTGATCACCTTAGAAAATGGCGCCAATGTTCGCCTAAAAGACGATTTCACTTGGGAATACATCATTACTGAAACCGTAACCCAAGCAGAGCTCGCCGCTAAAGCAGGCATCACAGAGCAAACAAGCATAGCAACCCCCGCTACAATTGCACCAGCAGCCCCTGTTGCAGTGCCAACGGTAACCATGCCCACTGCGCCAGTAGTTAATACTCAGATATCAACTACCCGTTTAACAGCAATGGCGTTAGCACAGCCAGAATTATTAGCGAGTACGGCTAAAGATGGCATTAAAATCACCCTTGCAGACACAAAATGGAAAGGCGATAAACTCGGCTTAGTGTTCGATTTTGACAGCACCAGCAACGAACATGTCACGGTTGTTGAAGTTGAAGTGAGTTTTTACAATGACATGGGTGAGTTGCTTAAAACAGAAAAGCTTGAAGCCTGGGAAGCGATATTCCGTATGCCAGAAACGTACCTGCGCAAAGGCCAGCATCGTCAAAGTGATGCAATTTGGGTAGAAGGTATTAATAAGCAGCAATGGCAAAAGCAGTTGATAAGCTTAAAAATTGTTGAAATTGAATCACGCTAGGTCAATAGCTAAACACTAAAGTATCTACGAAATATAACAGTCTGGATTAAAGCCAGTACCAGCAATATACCCTTAACATCAATAAAAAAGCCCAAATGAAATAGCATTTCATTTGGGCTTAATTTTATGATGCCTGTTAATAACGTTAGTTTAATAACTCATGCTCTTTAGGCAGCTGCTTACTAATCCACAATATCAATTTATGTTTGCGATTCGGGCCATCATCTTTATCTTCGGCCAAGGGCTGAATTAAATTGTCTTGCACTAATAATCGATAAATACACTCGATTTTATCTTTTGGTGAAATGCCTTTGCCAAAATCATCAAAACCACGCTTTTGCGCATATCCCATGCCAATCTCCATCGCGAGCTTGAGCAGTTTTGTATCGTGTTTACCTGCTTTCATCTATCACCCTCATCGTGCTACTTATTGCTATTAAGCTACGCGAATATAGCTAAATTAGCACTACAATTGCGCTCGATTTGCAGCAAAATCTAACAAATATCACTATTGGCAACTTTAGTTACAATAATTAATCTTAGTTAATCCCTTTAACCTTTGCGGCAAGGCACAGGCTTGGTATTGTATTAAGTTATACCAACTGATGAGCAACCGCTTATTTTTGAGTTTGGTACGATTTCATTACGTTTTTATTGTCACTATTCAGCCACGCAACACATTTTGAATAGGCATACAAACACCTAAAAGGGCCAAGACCCAAGGATATTACAATGCGTAAAACACTTATTACCACTGCAGTTAGTGCTGCATTGATGCTCAGCGCGTGTTCAGAGCAATCAGCAAACACCTCAGCGGCAGCCGAAACAGTAGAAGCATCAACCATGACCCAAGCACCAGCAACTGCTGAAAACGTTCTGTTAACACCAAGCCCTTTACAATACATGGCTCCTCAGTTCGACAAGATAACCACCAGCGAATACTTACCAGCATTTGAGCAAGGCATAAAAGAACATAATGCTGAACTCGCAGCAATTACTAATAACAGTGAAGCGGCCACATTCGACAATACTATTGTTGCACTTGAAAAAACCGGTGCGATTTTAGATCGCACTCAACGGGTATTTTTCAATCTGTCAGGGCTCATTTCAGATGACAACTTCACCAGTATTGAAGAACAAATCGTACCGAAACTAACGGCACATCAAGACAATATCTATCTTGATGATAAGTTATTTGCTCGCATTCAAGCGGTTTATAAAAACAAAGCAACATTAACTGGTGAAGACTTACGTTTAGTTGAAGTGTATTACGACCGTTTTGTCCGTGCCGGCGCTAAACTGTCTAATGCAGACAAAACTAAAATGCGTGAATTAAACGGTGAATTGGCTAAATTTGAAACCAGTTTCTCGCAAAACGTATTGAAATCATTTAAAGATGACGTCATCGTCGTGACAGACAAAGCCATGCTAGATGGTTTATCAGACAGTGACATCGCTTCATTGGCCGCTGCCGCAAAAGATGCTGGCAAAACTGGCTACATGATCACCTTAGTCAACACCACCACTCAGCCGCTATTGTCTAGCCTGAAAAACCGCGATTTACGTAAACAGCTATGGGAAACTTCAGCTTATCGCGCCATGGACACTAACGCGCCATTAAACATCAAAATTGCTCAACTGCGCGCACAAAAAGCTGAACTACTCGGCTACCCAACATGGGCTGCTTATTCTCTTGGCGACCAAATGGCCAAAACCCCAGAAGCCGTTTACGAAATTCTCGACGATTTAGCCCCTAAAGCACTGGTTAAAGCAAAAGTGGAAGCCGCGGATATTCAAGCTGAAATCGTTAAAGACGGTAAAGACTTCAAACTTGAGCCATGGGACTGGGCTTACTATGCTGAAAAAGTTCGTAAAGCCAAATATGACCTAGATGACGGCCAAGTTAAGCCATACTTTGAAATGAATACCGTATTAAACGACGGTTTATTCTTTGCAATGAATAAACTTTACGGCATCACGGTAAAACCTCGTACAGACTTACCTGTGTGGCAAGAAGACGTCACCGCATATGAAATCTTTAATAAAGACGGTAGCTCTATTGGTTTATTCTATTTAGACCCATACGCGCGCCAAGGCAAGCGTGGCGGTGCATGGATGGATGAGTTAGTCAGCCAGTCATTCTTAAAAGGCACTAAGCCTGTTGTCTACAACGCACTGAACATTCCAAAGCCAGCCGACGGTCAACCAACGCTAATGACATTCGACGAAGTGAGCACCATGTTCCATGAATTTGGGCATGCTATTCACGGGTTATTCTCACAAGTTAACTATCCAAGCCTTGCTGGCACGTTAACAGCTCGTGACTTTGTTGAGTTTCCATCACAAGCAAACGAAGACTGGAGTATCGACCCACAAGTGCTAGCCAACTACGCTAAGCATTATAAAACAGGCGAACCTATTCCAGCAGAGCTACTGGCTAAAGTATTAAAGTCACATACCTTTAACCAAGGTTTCGGCACAGTTGAATACTTAGCAGCAGCCTTACTGGATATGGAATGGCACTCAATTACTTCAGATACTGAAATCACTGACGTGGCAACCTTTGAAAAACAAGCACTCGCAAAACACGGTTTGGATTACACACCAGTGCCTCCTCGCTATAAAACCACCTACTTTAGCCACAGCTTCGGTGGCGGTTACTCAGCAGGTTACTACGCGTACTTGTGGACTGAAGTTTTTGCCGCTGACGCGTTCTCTTACATGATGGATAACGGTGGATTAACCTTAGAAAATGGCCAAAAATACCGTGACACTATTTTGTCAAAAGGTAACAGCCAAGATCTGATGCAAGACTACATCGACTTTACTGGTAAGAAACCATCAACGGATGCTTTATTAAAACGTCGTGGTTTAGTTAACTAGGTATTATTGTCGTTACAGCAGCCTCTCTTATTGGCAATTCGCCAGTAAGAGAGGTCAGTAGCGAAAGCGCTTTAAAGACTAAAAAGGGTAAATATTGTGCAAACGCGAGCCTTTTTGTGTCATTTTGCACATTTGTTGTGCCATCGAACACATCAAGGCTTTACATTTTCGCCAATACCCTTATTATTCACCGCGTTCGGAGGGATGGCAGAGTGGTCGAATGCACCGGTCTTGAAAACCGGCAACGGTTTATCCCGTTCTAGGGTTCAAATCCCTATCCCTCCGCCACATTCAATGAAAAAGCCTTATCAGAAATGATAGGGCTTTTTTGTGTCTGTAACATTTGAATCCAGGGTTCCTATTATAAAAGATCGCTATCCCTCCGCCACATTCAAATAAAAAGGCCCGCTATTTATAGCGGGCCTTTTTATTGGGCGAAAGATAGGACTTTGAGCCCACGGGTTCCTTTTTATTACAAGCAAGCTATCCCTCCGCCACATTCAATGAAAAAGCCTTATCAGAAATGATAGGGCTTTTTT